>JAQCDG010000083.1 GCA_027731085.1 Actinomycetota bacterium
GATAGCTGGCTCACTTTATTTGAGGTGCTTTTGGGCGAGGGATTCGTAGTCGACCATGCGGGCGCGAAGCACGTCGAGGCTCGCTGTCCAAAATGCTTCGTCGCTGACATCGATGTTGAAGGCGCGACCGAGTTCTTCGGCAGTGTCCATGCCAGCGCGCGAGAGAACGGTGTCGTAGCCGCCGCGAAAACGCTCGGGGTCACGACTGTATTGGGCGTAAAGACCCAAACCGAACAGCAAGCCATATGTATATGGCCAGTTATAAAAATGACTGCCGTAGTAGTGCGGCTTGAGAACCCACATATGTGGATGAGCGGTTGATTGATCGATGCCATTGCCGTAAGCCGAGGCTTGGGCGTTGAGCATCATCTCGTTGAGTTCGCTGACGCCAAGTGTGCGTCGTTGACGGCGAGCAAAAACTTCGGTCTCAAACAAGAAGCGACTGTGAATGTCGACGACGACCTGGTTGGCGCCACCGAGATCTGTATCGAGCAGTGCGAGTCGCTCGTCGCCCGAGAGTCGCGACAAACCTTCTTCGACGACGAGAGTTTCACAGAAGATGCTCGCAGTTTCGGCGAGCGCCATCGGCAAACGCTTTTGCAGCGGCGTGCGATCTGCCAATTGTGTGTTGTGATAAGCGTGACCGAGTTCGTGGGCTGTTGTTTGTGCTGAGTCGACACTGCCCGACCAGTTGAGCAGTACGAGCGACCTGTCATCGACGAATGACATGCAAAATGCACCGCCGACTTTGCCCTCACGCGGCTCGGCGTCGATCCATTTTTCGGCGAGCGATCGATCGACGAGCCCAGCCAAGTTGTCGCTGTATGCGGCGAATGCACCGCGCACGAGTTGCACGCCTTGATCCCATGAAATTTGACTCGGCGCAACATCGAGCGGCGCGAAGAGATTCCACCACGATAAGCCGTTTTTGTCGCCATGCAGTTTTGCGCGAACGTTCATCCAGCGGCGAAAGTCGGGAAGCGACGCAGTGACGGCGCTTTGCATTGCATCAAATGTTTTGCGGCTGACACTGTTGGCGTATAGCGAAGCGTCGAGCGGTGAAGCCCAGTGGCGACGACGATTGACCGCATTGGCTTCGCCTTTGATTGAATTCATCGCCGCGGCGCACGGTGTTGCGACTGTCGGCCATGCACGCATCTCGGCGTCGTATGCAGCTTTGCGCACGCGCAAGTCTGAGTGTGTCGACATGCCGCGCACGGCGGTAATCGGCAATGTTTTTGTGCCGTCCGGCAGATTTACTTCGACAGTCAGTTGCGAAGTGATGTCACCTTGCAGGCGCGACCACGCTGATGAGCCGGTTGTTGAAAGTTCGGCATAGAAACCCTCTTCAGTTTCGCTCATCTGATGTTCGGCGCGGGCTTGCAATCTTTGCAACGGGCCGAGATGTTCGCGCGCGACTTCACTGACCTTGGCAAGATCGTCGGCGCCAAGTGTCGCGACCCAATCGGCAAATCTCGCTAATAGAGGCGAGAGTCGAGAGTCGATGACTTCGAGTTCGCTGAGCAGACCTTGTGCGGTTTCTTCGCGCGTATTTGTGCTGACGGTTGCATAAACATAAGAGCCGAGAATTTCAGATTCTTTAATCGTCTCGTTCATCGCCATGATGACAGAGTTGGCAATTTTGCCCTCTTGCTTCGAAGGCTTGTGCGGTGTGCCGGCGCGGATGTTGTGTTCTTCGAATTGCGCTTCGAGGCGGGCAACATTTGACCCGGTTCGCTCCATTGCGTCGGTAAATGAGCGGGCGGTGAATGATTCGTGGATATCGGCGACTGACCAGCGTGGCAAAAGTGTGTCTGTCATGGCCTTCAGTGTATTCGTTGCGATATCTGTCAGGTTTGTTTTGAAGATGGTGCGATGTCGCCGACGAAAGCTTGTCCTCGGTCTCGAATAGTTAAGCCGAGTTTCGTATAAGTCGCAATTGCAGCAATGTTGTCTTCGTCGACGAACAACATGCCTGATGTCGCACCTGCGCTCGCTAGATAATTGAGGCCCGCGAGTGTCAGCGATTTGCCGAGACCTTGACCGTGAAATTGCGGGTCGACGGCGATGACATAGATTTCGCCTACTTTTGGATCTGATTCGCGGTCGATTTTCGTCCAGCAGAACGCGACAAGAGTTTGTTTATTTTCCCCGCTAAGAAAATAGAGCAAGAAGCCATTTGGGTTGAACCACTTTTCGGATTGTCGAGATTGCAAAAGTTGTTTTGTCCAACCGCCTTGCTCTGAGTGACTGCTGAAGGCACGATTGTTGACTGTGAGCCAAGCATCTTCGTCGATGCCGACACGAAAACTTTGAGTTGTAACTTGTTTAGTTGTTGCGATTAGTTGTTGTGTGAGCGGCAATGACACATGCATCTGCAGCAGTGCGCGACCGGCGTGCAGATTGATGTGTTTCGCAAGTGCATCGTGTACTGAAGTGGCACCAAAAACCCACCAATGAACATGACCACCGCCTTCGTCAGAGATAATTTTCACGGCCTCACAGAGCAGTGCCGTGCCGAGTTCAAGAGTTTCTTTGCGATGTTGCGGATCAACAACTAAGTCGAGTGCCCATGAATCGTTGCCGCGAGAAATTTGGCAATACGCGATCGGTTGACCTGTGTGCTGGTGGCGAGCAGTCAAGCCCGCGAAGCCGGGACGACCACCTTGGCGCAGGTCGATCCATAAATGGTCGTTGAGTGGTTTGCGATTGTCGGCTTTTTCGACGGCGTCGAGCAGTTGGGTGACTTCAGCAATATTTTGCGGGGTCATGTTTCGCTTGATATCGAACTTGACCATGTCTCTCAGGCTATCTATCGGCGTTGAGATGCAGTGCTGTGTAGTGTGGCGTCTTGATGGTTGCGAAGAAAACTGAAATTACAAAGCGCACAACTGATGTGCTGCAATTGTTGAAGCGCGAATATCCGGTGGCGATTTGTGAATTAACTCACGAGTCTGCGTTTCAGTTGTTGGCGGCGACGATTCTTTCGGCGCAGTGCACCGATGTGCGCGTAAACATGGTGACGCCGGCGCTTTTCGAGGCGTATCCAACGCCGGCGAAACTTGCAGTTGCTGATGTGTCGCATGTCGAGCAGTTGGTGCGCTCGACTGGTTTTTATCAGACGAAAGCAAAGAATTTAGTTGGCATGGCGAGTCAGGTGATGACGCGGTTCGGCGGTGAAGTGCCACGTGAGATTGAAGATTTGGTGACTTTGCCTGGCGTGGGTCGTAAGACGGCAAATGTTTTGCGCAGCGTTGTGTTTGGGTTGCCAGGTTTGCCCGTTGATACGCACGTGGGTCGATTGTCGCGACGACTTGGGTTGACGAAACTTGAAGACCCCGTGAAAGTTGAGTATGAATTGAATGCGATGCTGCCGCCGCCAGAGTGGGGCGAATTTAGTTTGCGATTGATTTTGCATGGGCGGCGAGTTTGCGATGCACGCAAACCGCGATGCGAAGAGTGTTTGCTTGAAGCGTTGTGTCCCAGTTCGGTGTTGCCGACGAAGAAGCCGGCGCGCAAAGTGGCGGCAAAAAAGCGTGTTGTGAAGAAGGGTGTGGCGAAAAAATCGAAAGTGAACAAGAAATGAGCGAGTCACCAAATCGGGCGAGTGCACTGGCCGAGTTGGCAGCGTTGGCCGAAAATGTCGAGCGATGTCGCGAGCGAATAGTCGCTTTAGCCGAGTCGTTGCGCTTGGCAAATTATGATCCCAAAAAACCAGAGAGTAATGACGACGGTTTGTTGATGGCGATTTACGAAGCCGAACGGGGTTTAATTAGCGCGACGCGGTTGTTGCAACGTGCGGCGCGAATGCGCTGAGCGTGCAAATTTTCGGGCAGAATAGATGAGTGTCAACAACAAACGCAGCGAGCGAAAGCAACAATAAGCCGCTGATTGCGGTGCTTGACTACGGCATTGGCAATTTGCGTTCAGCGCAAAAAGGCTTGCAGTTTGTTGGCGCCGATGCGCAACTAACAAGTGATAAAAAGTTAATTGCCGACGCGCAAGCGGTCGTGCTGCCAGGTGTCGGCAATTTCGGTGCATGTATGACGGCGCTTCGCGAAGCGGGTCTTGAAGACAGCGTGCATGAAGCAATTAATTCTGGGCGACCATTTTTTGGAATTTGTGTCGGTATGCAGATGCTGTTTGAGAGCAGCGAAGAAAGCCCAGGGGTTGCTGGTCTCGGCATTATCTCTGGTGAAATTAAATGGCTGCCCGCTGACGTGCAACGCCCACAAATGCAATGGAATCGACTGAACATTAAAAAGCAGGATGATTTGTTTGTTGGTTTGAGCGAGAATCCATGGATGTATTTCGTGCATTCGCTGTCGGCTGTGGCGCACGATCAGTCTGTTGTCGCGGCGACTTGTAGTTATGGAAGTGAATTGCTGGCGGCGATTCGGTTACGAAATATTTTTGCGACGCAGTTTCATCCTGAAAAATCGGCGATAGAGGGTTTGCGAATTTTAGAAAATTTCGTCAACAGTTGCGCTGTCGTAGCGATAGCAAAATAGCTTCGATGAAAATTTCGCCGACTCGTCAAGAGTTTCACGCATTAGCCAAAGACAACACCGTGATACCGGTATGGGCCGAAGTTTTGGCCGATGTTGAGACACCAGTCTCGGCATATATCAAACTTGTGGGTGACAAGCCAGGATTTCTGCTCGAGTCGGTTGAGCACGGCGAAAGATGGAGTCGGTTTTCTTTTGTTGGTCGAGACCCTGTAGCGACGCTGGTGTTGCGCGACGGAAAAATAACCACAACGGGCACGGTGCCGAGCACGATGCCGCGCGACAAAGGAATTTTGACGGCGATCGAGTCGTTGCTGGCGACATATCGGGCGCCGTTACACCCTGACTTGCCGCCGCTGCAAGGCGGCTTGATGGGATTTCTCGGCTATGACGTCGTGCGTGAAATTGAAAACTTGCCGAACACGCCAACCGAAGATCGCAATATGCCCGACGCGGTGATGAGCATGATCGGTTCGCTGGCGGCGTTTGATCATTGGCGCCAGCGTTGTTACATGATTGAAAGCGTGCCAGTGGCCGGACTTGATGTTGCGGCGCGAGACGCGGCTTATGACGCAGCGATTATCCGCGTATATAAAGGTGTAGAAGATTTGTCGCGACCTGTCGTGAATACGCCAGTTGAGCCGCCACATCGTGAGGACACGCTGAAAGTTGAGTCATTGATGCCCAACGGCATGTATGAGCGTGCCGTAGAAGTTGCAAAAGACCACATTCGTGCTGGTGATATTTTTCAGGTCGTGTTGTCGCAGAGATTCGATGTGCAACTCGACGCCGATGCGTTTGATGTTTATCGTGTTTTGCGACAGATCAATCCGAGCCCGTATATGTATTACGTCAAGCATGATGATGTGACGATCGTCGGTTCGTCGCCCGAGCCGATGGTGCAACTGCGCAACGGTCGCGTTGTTAGTCGACCGATTGCAGGCACGCGCAAACGCGGAGTAGATGACGAGCAAGATCGAAAGTTGGCGGGAGAACTTAAAGAGAATCCAAAAGAGCG
>JAQCDG010000084.1 GCA_027731085.1 Actinomycetota bacterium
AGATCGAGAGAATTCGAAAGGCAGAAAAGAAATGGCGATTAGTCCAACAAAAGACGTCATCAGCAAACACGGACAGCACGCAAAAGACTCCGGTTCACCAGAAGTACAAATTGCACTTCTCACTGAGCGAATTAACAGTCTCACCGAGCATTTGAAGAGCCATGTTAAAGACCACCACTCACGTCGTGGCCTATTGATGATGGTTGGTCGCCGTCGCCGAATGCTTGACTACGTTCGAGCAAATGACATCGAGAAGTATCGAAAGCTTCTCGAGTTGCTTGACTTGCGTCGTTAATCAGTTTCTAATCTCGAATTAATTAATAGAAAAAACATAACCAACGAACATTATGAAGTTGGTTGTCAGTTGAGTATTTCGCGAACTGCGAGAAAGTTTGCGAGGTTTTCAACTGGGAACCGACATTGTGTTCACAAAAGTCTGTGGCTCCGTAAATAAACGGCGCAGACACGAAAGGAATAACCATGGCCGAGCCATTTCAGTAAGCGGTGCAGTTTCAGGCACCGAAAAAACTCTCTCATTTGAGACGGGTAAATTCGCTTTGCAATCGCAAGGTGCAGTAGTAGCAAGAATCGGCAAGACGACAGTTCTTGCAACGGCAAACGCCGCCAAGGGTGTGCGTGACGGCATCGATTTCTTTCCGTTGACAGTCGATGTTGAAGAACGAGCATACGCAGCCGGAAAAATTCCTGGTTCGTTTTTTCGTCGTGAAGGCCGACCAAGTCAACAGGCAATTCTCACATGTCGTTTGACCGATCGTCCGTTGCGGCCGGCGTTTCCAGACGGCTACCGAAACGAAACCCAAGTTGTGATCACCGTGATTGGTGCAGACCAAACCAACCCGCACGATGTGTTGGCGATCAACGCGGCATCAGCCTCGTTCATGATCTCGGGCATTCCATTTGATGGACCAATTGGCGCCGTGCGTTTGGCGTTCAGCCAAGACGGTTCATGGATCGCCCACCCGACATTCGAAGAAGGCGAGCAATCGACATTTGAACTCGTGGTCGCTGGTCGCGAACTCGACAACGGTGATGTCGCCGTGATGATGGTCGAAGCAGGTGGCACCGAAAAGAGTTTCGCTTATTACGCCGATGGCGCACCAAAAGTAACCGAAGAAGTTATCGCCAGTGGCCTCGAGGCTTCGAAGCAGTTCATCAAAGAGTCGATCAAATTGCAACGTCAACTTGTTGCCAGCGTGATCGCGACTCGTGGTGCAATCGAGCCGCTTAAATACACACCTGTGCTCGACTACAGCGATGAATTGTTCGCAGCAGTCGAAGCGGCAGCAACGACAAAACTTCAACCTGCAATTCGAATCGCGCTAAAGAGCGATCGCAACGCAGCAATCGACGACGCAACTGCACAGACATTGGCCGAACTTGCCGAAAAGTTTCCTGCTCAAGAAAAGCAAATCAAAGAAGCAGTTCGCTCGTTGACCAAGAAGCTTGTTCGCAAGCGTGTGGTTGACGAGGGCATTCGCATCGACGGTCGCGGTCCTGCCGACTTGCGCCCGGTTTCGGCCGAAGTTGGTTTAATCTCGACGGCACATGGCACCGGTTTGTTTCAACGCGGCGAGACGCAAGTATTGAACGTGTTGACAATGGCGATGCCAAAAATGAATCAGATGATCGACTCGATCACGCCTGAAACATCAAAGCGATATATGCATGACTACAACATGGCTCCATGGGCGAACGGTGAAACCGGTCGCGTCGGCACACCGAAGCGTCGCGAAATCGGCCACGGTGCTCTTGCTGAGCGCGCATTGTTTCCTGTTGTGCCAAGTCAAGAAGATTTTGCCTACACATTGCGTTTAGTTAGCGAAGTGTTGTCGTCGAACGGTTCGACTTCGATGGCTTCGGTTTGTGCATCGAGTCTTGCATTGATGGATGCAGGTGTGCCGATTGTTGCGCCAGTCGCAGGCATCGCCATGGGTCTCATCTTTGACCAAGGCAAATACACAGCCTTAACGGACATTCTTGGTGCTGAAGATGCATTCGGTGACATGGACTTCAAGGTCGCCGGCACTGCAGACGCAGTTACCGCATTGCAACTCGACACAAAGATTGAGGGCATACCGAGTGATGTGTTGGCAAAGGCATTGCAACAAGCCAAAGATGCCCGCTTGAAGATTCTCGGCGTGATGAATTCGGCGATCGGTGCACCGCGTGCAACTGTCAACGAGAGCGCACCGAAGATCGTGACCTTCACGATTCCGCTTGACAAAGTTGGCGAAGTAATCGGGCCAAAGGGCAAAGTCATCAACACGATTCAGCAAGAGACTGGTGCTGAAATCAACGTGTCTGACGACGGTGCTACCGGCATCATCACAATCGGTTCGCCAGACAACTCAAAAGTTGAAGACGCGAAATCTCGCATCTTGGCGATCGTTGATCCGCCGACTGCAGAACTCGGCGCCGTTTACACGGGTCGCGTGGTTAACACCGCGGCGTTCGGCGCCTTCGTAAATATCTTGCCTGGTCGTGACGGCTTGGTGCATATTTCAAAACTTGGCAACGGTCAGCGCGTGGCTCGAGTTGAAGATGTGCTCAACATCGGCGACGAAGTTCAAGTTCGTGTCGACGACATCGACGATCGTGGCAAAGTCAGCCTCAGCCTGATTGGCCCAGATGGCGAAGTCATCAAGGGTTCTGGTGGGGGTTCGGCCGGTGGTGGAGATCGAGGCCCGCGCCCAGAGCGTGGCGATCGCAATGATCGTCCGCGTTCGAATGATCGCGGTGAGCGTAATGATCGTCCGCGTTCGAATGATCGCGGTGACCGTGGTGGTCGTGGTGATCGCAATGATCGTGGTCCGCGTAACGACCGTGGCGGCCGTAATGATCGTCCGCGTTCAAATGATCGTGATTCGCGCAGCGACCGTAATCCTCCGTCAGATGCAGTCAGCGTAAGTTTCGAAGAAGAGTTTGACCGCGACTTGCGCAACGATCTCGGAGATCTCGGCTGAGATGACTATTCGCGTCGGTGTCATTGGCGCTGCCGGTCGGATGGGTGCAACGGTCTGCTCTGCAGTCGTTGCCGATAAAAACTTAGAACTTGTCGCCGCGGTTGATACCGCGTCGGCCGGTTCAGTGATCAACGGCATCACGGTGTCGTCAGAACTTCGCGCACTTGCCGACGCCAAAGTTGAAGTCGCTGTCGACTTCACTGTGGCTGCGGCTTCGCGCATCAACCTGTCGTGGCTGGCAATGCACAACATTCATGCAGTTGTCGGCACGACTGGGTTCACCGATCAAGACATCGAAGATTTCAAAAAAATGTTTTCATCTAGTAACTGCATTGTTGCACCAAACTTTGCGATCGGCGCTGTGTTGATGATGCGCTTTGCTGAAATCGCCGCGCCATTTTTTGACACGGCAGAGATAATCGAGATTCATCACGACGGCAAAGCCGACTCACCATCGGGCACCGCCGTTTCAACAGCCAAGCGCATGGCGGCGGCAAGCAGCACTTGGGCCAAAGACCCAACGACGCATGAAGCAATTGCTGGTGCACGCGGCGCCAAGGGCCCTGGCGATATTCCGATTCATGCAGTTCGCATGCGTGGTGTCGTTGCCAACCAAGAAGTCGTGCTCGGCACGCTAGGTCAGACATTGACAATTCGACATGACACGATCGACCGTGCAAGTTTTATGCCAGGCGTAGTGTTGGCGTGCAAAAAAATTGGTGAGCATAAGGGCTTCACCCTCGGGCTCGACAAGTTTTTAGGTATTTAACGCGCCTAATTTTTAGCGCATTGATTAACGCAATTAATTAGCGCAGTGAGTTGATCGCTGCGTCGTAGTTCGGTTCGTTGGCGATCTCACTTACGAGTTCAGTGTGCAAAACTTTGCCCTTTTCGTCGGCGACAACAATGGCGCGCGCCAGCACACCTTTGAGCACGCTGCTCGTCAAGTTGACACCAAATGCTGCACCAAAATTTGATCTGAACGACGAAGCAGTCTTGACATTGCTCAAGCCTTCTGTGCCACAAAAACGACCTTGGGCGAATGGCAAGTCAGCCGACACGCAATAAACCTCGGTGTTTTGCAGACTCGCGGCGATCTCATTGAACTTACGAGTGCTGGTCGCGCAAGTTGGTGTGTCGATGCTTGGGAAGATATTGAAAATCACGCGCTTGCCTGCGAGGTCTTTGTTGCTGATGTCTTGTAGCGCGCTAGTTGTGAGCGAAAACTTCGGCAACGATTTGCCTGTTGCTGGCAATTTGCCGCTTACCGAAACAGGATTGCCGCCTAATGTGACAGTTGCACCAGATTTTTTGACGGCTTTCTTAGCAGACTTCTTCTTGCCAGATTTTTTGACGGCTTTTTTAACAGATTTCTTTTTCGTTTTTTTCGCACTCTTCTTTTTTGATGCCATGATTTCTCCGAATCGTGAGTTGTGGTTAAGTCGTTTTTGGTCGACCTTTGCGAACCGATTGTAAAGTTGAGGCTACGAACAAACCGCCGACAACCCACCATTGGTAGCGCTCAATATAATTTAAAAAGTCGCGAATCTGGTCTTCAAAAAGTTTTCCACCGCGCCAGAGCACCAATAATTTCAACGCGATGCCCACCATCAATAACGGCACGAACTTTTTGGGCGCCATGCGTCGATGCCCAAGCAGGAGGCAGACGATATTACTGCCAGGCATAAGCACAAGAATCGCGGGACCTGCTTTGTCAACTAGACGCTCTGTCCATTTATATATTGCTGGCAGTTCGCCCATGTTGCCTTCTACCCAGCCAAGCGCCTTAGTGCCATACCAGCGACCGACAAAAAACAGCGCAACGCCGGCGATCAGCACGCGAGTGAAGCCAATGACTGAATAGCTCAAAAGATCGATGTATGGCACCGCGCCAAACAGGTTGCGGTTGCGCGAACTGAGCATCAACACGAGTCGTGGTCGTTCATCGACCAGCGCCGGCCCGATGTTGCTGCCGATCGTGCCGATCACAAACAACAATGTTGTAAGTGCAAGCACTGCTTTGCGCATTCGTAGAACGCTAGCCGACTTGCTAACTTTAATTTACTCAACCTAAGACTTTCGGGGGATCGATGAAGGGTTTAATGCAGGACACACCACTAACAATGGTGCACATATTCGAACGAGCCGAAAATTATCATGCCGAAAAGACGATCACGACGGCAACTGCTGTTGGCAAAGATCGCACGACCTATGGCGAGTGGGCTGCACGCACGCGCCAACTCGGTGGTGCGCTCGGCAAACTAAAAATTACACGAGACGGTCGCGTTGCAACTTTTGCTTGGAATACCGCGCGACATCTTGAACTTTATTTCGCCGCGCCATGCACCGGTCGCGTATTGCACACTTTGAACATTCGTTTGTTTCCTGAGCAATTGACTTATATCGCCAATCACGCCGAAGACGAAGTTGTTTTCGTTGACCGTTCGTTGTTCGCATTGCTCGCGCCGTTGCTGCCGACATTTAAAACGGTCAAACACCTCGTGATCATGGATGACGGCAAG
>JAQCDG010000085.1 GCA_027731085.1 Actinomycetota bacterium
TCAACAACTAATACGGTTCGGCATTTAGAAGCTAGTTTTCGCGGATTTCGATTCTCGGCGTCGCCTCCATTATTTATTGGCTTGCGGGCGTCGTTGGAGGCGCGACGGTCGCACCGGGCGCACTGCTTAGGTGGTTGAGTTCACGAAGGTCGGTAGCCTGAGGTGATGGGGAAAAAGCTTCTTTCGCTAGTGATTGCCGTTGGTCTCTTAGGCGCTTTGAGTTCGCCCGTAGATGCCGCAAAAAATAAAGAAGGCGCCAAATGTAAAGTTGCCGGCAAGATGATAACTGTTGCCGGCAAAAAACTTGTTTGCGCCAAATTTAAAAAGAGGCGTAAGTGGATTGTTGTGTCGGCCCCAGCTACGACCGTTGCGCCAACAACGACCGTCGCGCCAACTACAACTACGACAGTTGCGCCAACCACAACTACTACGACTACTACTACGACGACAACCACAACCACTACTACGACGACAGTGGCGGTCGATCGAACTGCGCCAACTGTAACTTTGGCTCGTAACGCCGGCAGTTCAAGTTCATCAACAATTTTGTTCACCGTCACCGGCAACGAAGCGATTAACTGTGCGACATTGTCATATGACAGTGGTGTTGACTTCACGTTCACGAGAATTTCGCGCATTAACTCGATCACGCAAACTTCAACAACTGTCTGCACAATTTCGGCACAGTCAACTGCTGAGCGTGGCGCTACTGTCGCTCGTGCTTCAATTTTGACCGCAGCAGCTACTTTCTCGGTTAGCGATACTGCTGGCAACGCTCAAACAACTTTGCTCGGTTCGCCACAGCAAACTTGGGTGTTTCGCACTTAAACATACGGCTGACTTATTGCATCTAATTGCGCCAACTAATATGGTTGAATGATGAAGAAAAAAATTCTTGCCCTGGTTTTAGCGTTGTGTCTGTTCGGTGTTTCAGAGTCTCAAGTTTTGGCTAGACCATCTGCTGGTGGCAAGTGCAAATCGGTCGGTAAGTTTGCCACCGTAAAAGGCGCAACTTTGGTTTGCACCAAGATTGGTTCGTCAAAAGTTTGGGTAGCGCTTGATAAGTCGGCTTTTGTAGCGCCAACTGTTGTGTCGGTAGCGATCGCGCCGAGTGCGACGCTTACGTATTATCTGCAAGGTCAGACTATTTATGTAATTGTCGCTTTCAGTTCGCCAGTTGTTGTTACAGGTGCTCCGCAAATATTTCTTGATTCAGCAAATATCGGCAGAATGTCATACATCGCTGGCTCTGGCACAAGCGCCTTGCTGTTTGCATACGTTACGGTGACAGGAGACATCGATAACGAGGGGTTCGGACTTAAAGCTAATTCGCTGACGCTAAATGGCGGCACGATTAAGGCATCAAATGGCACCGCGGCGAATCTCGCACACATCGCAATCGCTAAATCTACGACTCGAAAACTGACAGCGACTGCGCCAGCGACCACGGTCACCACGACGACTGTCGCGACTGCGACTGCGACTACTACTACAACCGCTGCGACGACTACGACAACCACTGCTGCGGCGCCGACGATCTCATCGGTGGCGTTCAAAGAACCAACCAACGATAAGTGGATCCCTGGTCAGAGCCTGCAAGTGAAAGTAATTTTCAATGTGCCAGTTGTTGTTACTGGCTCGCCTTACATCAGTTTGTTGTCTGACGGCATCAACAAAGCGACCTACCTTGACGGCTCGGGCGGCACATCTTTGATTTTTGCCTACACCATTCTTAGTGGCGATATTGATAACACAGGTGTTGGTATTGCTGCCAGCGCAATCGTGCTCAATAGCGGCACGATTAAATCGGCATCTGGTGTGACGGCGACATTGACGCACACAGCCGTCGCGCGATCTTCGACTCGTAAAATTCTTGCGTCCTAACAATTAAGTGTCTGAGGCTTCAATTTCAGTCATTCAAACTGCTGTCATAACGGGGGCGGCGCAGGGTATTGGTTGGCAGACTGCGAAGTTGTTAGACGAACTTGGCTGGGCGCTGGCGCTGATCGACCTTCAACCGGTTGATACGCAGCAATATAAGAATGCGATTGCACTGATCGGCGATATTACAAACGAAAAATTTGTCGCCGATGCAGCAGCGACGACATTGACGAAGTTCAACCGCATTGACGCCCTCGTTAATAACGCTGGCATTTCAAATATTTCGCCAGCCCTCGACACTTCAACTGAAAAATATCGCCAAGTGCTCGAAGTCAATCTTGTCGCACCGTTTATCCTTGCTAAAGCTTTCGGCAAAATAATGCTCGATGCCGGCTCGGGGGCAATCGTCAACGTTGCGTCTGTCGCGGGATTGCAGGGCGTCGCTGATCGCACGGCATACAACGCAAGCAAGCACGGTTTAATCGGCTTGACTCGCACACTCGCAGTCGAATGGGGTGCACGTGGTGTGCGCGTCAACGCGGTATGCCCTGGCTGGGTGAAAACCGAAATGGACCACAAAGATCAAGCCGGTGGCTCATACAGCGACCAAGACATCACCGATCATGTGCCAATGGGACGGTTCGCGCGACCGAACGACATTGCTCAAGCGATCGCTTGGCTGTGCGACGAGTCAAAATCGGGCTTCGTCAACGGCGTTGCATTGCCGGTCGACGGCGGTTGGACGAGCGACGGTTCGTGGCAATCTTTGCGCTTGAAACAGCGTTAGTCGCGGGTCTGAGATAGTCGTTAATATTTGGATATGGCGACAACAAGCGGTTGGGTCTCGAATAAAGGCGATCTTCTCGCCGAATTGAAAAGTCATGTTGAAGTAAAAACTCAACTTTCTGATTACAAATTCGCTTCGGCAGTCGAACAAAATGCTCTCGTATACGACTGCAAAAAACTTGCGCCCGTTATCACATCGCGCGATGGTAGGCGAGAGGTGATGGCTGAGCTATGCCGTGCGCTTTTGACAGGCCCAGGTATTTTTGCTTTTAAAAATATGTATTCAGATACGTCGATTGTCGATCGCGTCTCAGAAACATTCTGGCAAATTATTGATGAGCAGCATGCGCGCGGCGAAGCCAAAGGCGATCATTACGCAAAGCCTGGTTCGAACGACCGTGTCTGGAATGTGCAAGAAAAACTCGCGCTTCGTGACCCCGATGCATTTGTCGACTACTACCGCAATGACTTTCTCACGCTAGTTGCGACGGCATGGCTTGGGCCTGGCTATCAGGTGACGACACAAGTAAATGTCGTTAACCCTGGTGGTGACGCGCAACAACCACATCGCGACTATCACCTCGGCTTCATGACCGATGAACAGGCGATCGAGTTTCCGGTGCATGTTCACGGTGTTTCGCCGTTGATAACCCTGCAGGGTGCGGTTGCGCACACTGACATGCCACGCGAAACCGGCCCGACGATGTATTTGCCGCATTCGCAAAAAATGGTTTCAGGTTATGTCGCGTGGCGCAACGAGTCAGTCAAAAAATATTTTTCCGAGAGCTATTCGCAGTTGCCACTAAAAAAAGGTGATGGCGCTTTCTTTAATCCGGCGCTGTTGCACGCCGCTGGCACGAACCAAACAAAAGATATAAAGCGGATGGCAAATCTCACGCAAATCGGCTCGGCGTTCGGTCGCACGCTCGAGTCTGTTGATCGTGAGCAAATGTCGAATGCGATTTATCCTGCGTTGCGAGCACGCAAAGCGGCCGGTTGGTCTGAACACGAACTCAAAACAGTGATCGCTGCTAGCGCCGAGGGCTACGCATTTCCGACAAATCTTGACCGTGATCCGCCGCTCAAGGGTTTAGCGCCACAATCGCAAGCTGACTTTGTTTGGCAGGCACTCGCGAGTGATCAGACCCCTGAGCAACTTCGCAAAACCCTCGCGGCGTTGGCCGAGCGTCAAAAGACAGATCGTGCCTAATCGGTTAATCTAAGAACAACTAAGAAACTCGCCATCGGGTTTCAAAAAACGGAGAATCAAATGGCTAACAAAGAACAAAAAGGCAATGCGAACAACAAAAAAGTCGCCAAGCTCTCGCTCAAAGAGAAGCGCCTAAAGAAGCAAGAAAAAAGGAAGCACTAGTCTGCGGCTAGAAATGGTTGCAGAGCTTTAAACGCGATCTCGCTCCATCGCTCGTCGTATTCAACTTGGTTGGTGACGTCGAGCAATATATGTCCGATGAACGCGCCCTGAAAAAAATATGAAAGCGCTACAAGGTCGATATCGGGCTTAATCCAGCCACGTTTTTGGGCAATGGCAAAGGTTTCAGCAAGATACTGCGTATCGACTAATTGCTCGGCTTTTATAACTTTCGACAAGTTCTTCTCGTTGAACGACATCGCAATCGCTCGCACGCGCTTCTGGCGGAATTCACGGTTTCTCTTTAAACTTGTGATTTTCATTACTCCTGCGATTAGTTTCAGAAATTCTTTTTTTGATGCGCAGTTTTCGATCAATTTTCTGAATGCAGCCCCTTCGGCTTGCAGGTAGGTGACAAATTGTTGAGCGGCAGCAGCTGCCAGCAGACCGTTTTTGTTGCCGAAGTGGTGATACAGCGAGCCCTTTGAGATTTTAGATTTTTTCAAAAGTGATTCGACATCAACCTTGGCCAAGCCAACACGGTCAAGCTCTTTGGCCGTTACGGCAATCAGCTTCGCCATAGTTGCGGTGCCACGCCGACTTTTTTCAGGCTCGACACCCTCGGTTTTTGGCGCTGTTCGTTTTTTGGTGGGTTTTGAAGGCATAGTTTTCGAAAAGCCCTTTAAACTATTTGTTTAATTGACTAGACAATCAGTCTAATAGTTGCTAATTTAAAGAAAGTAATCGTTTAAAAGGAGACGTCAAATGTCGTTCATCAACCGAAAAATCACCTCACGGGCGACATTCGCCGTGTTTTTAACTGCAACTATCTTGGCTTCTTGCAGTTCAGACGATTCGAGTTCAACCGGCAGACTGAAGAACACGATTGGGGCTGACGGTCAACTTTGCTATTACGACGAAGAACGATCGACCCTCTTATTAAACGCCGTGGCGCTAACCGCGCGTGAAGCGGTCGCATACCAGCCTGCTGTTGAAGCACGCCCCGCAGTTGAATACAAAGCGGCAGTTCAATACCAAGGTCCAAAGACGGCGACCGCCGCTGTGCCAGCAACGCCTGAGGTGCCAGCGGTTGAATATCAAGCGGCAGTTCAATATCAACCAGCAGTTCCGTATCGAGCCGCAGGTTGGTATTCCGCTCTTGGCACGCGTGCATATGATCCGAGCGATTATGGTCCATATGCAACAATGACCAGCCCCACATCCTTCACTTTGAATTACAGTTTCCCCATATATTTTTCTTTGTTGCCCGAGATTCAAGCACAACCAGAAGTACAAGCGAGACCTGAGGTTTTGGCGCAAGACGCGATACCGGCGCAGGACGCAATTCCGGCTGGCGAAGAAATTCCAGAAATCCTCGCACAGCCGGAAGTTTTGGCACAGCCAGCAGTTGCTGGGCAGCCGGAAGTTTTGGCACAGCCAGCAGTTGCTG
>JAQCDG010000086.1 GCA_027731085.1 Actinomycetota bacterium
ACCAGATGAACGGGCATATTTATTGACTACCGAGGTCAAAGCCGTCTTGAAACCTTCGACATGCATGCCACCTTCGATCGTCGAAATGCCGTTGGCATAGCCATAAATGCCCTCGTAATAGCCGGTGTTCCATTGCAAGGCAATCTCAAGGGTTTGATCTGACTCGCTGGCTTCGTAAGACGCAACCTTATTGAACAGTGATTCACGCGAGACATTCAGGTGTTTTACGAAATCGATGATGCCACCTTTGTATTGATAGGTGACTTTGTCTTTTTTGCCGGCTCGTTTGTCTTCGAACACAACTTCAAGATCACGATTCAAAAAAGCAATCGTCTGCAAACGCTCGAGAACTGTGCGCGCAACAAACTCGACGCCTTCAGATGCAAAAATCTCTAAGTCGGGGTAAAAAGTTATTGACGTGCCGTTGGTCTTCGATGGTGACGCACCAACTTTTTGAATTTTCGATTTTGGTTTTCCGCCGTCGACAAACTCTTGTTTGTATCTTGTGCCGTCACGATCGATTTCGGCTATCAATTTTTTTGACAACGCATTGACGACGCTCACACCAACACCATGCAAGCCACCGGAAACTTTGTAACCTTCACCGCCGAATTTGCCACCGGCGTGCAAAACCGTCAACACAACTTCGAGCGCGCTCTTACCTTTGTGCGGACCAGACGGATATGGATCAACCGGAATGCCACGACCGTTGTCTTGCACCTCACACGAACCGTCTTCGTGCAAAGTAATCGTGATGCGGGTGCAAAACCCCGCCATTGCCTCGTCAACCGAGTTGTCTACAACCTCCCAAATGAGGTGATGTAAGCCGTTTAAACCAGTCGAACCGATGTACATGCCCGGCCGTTTGCGCACCGGATCGAGGCCTTCAAGAACTTGAATATCTTTGGCTGCGTAGGTCTCCGAACCGCTCTTTGCAGACGCTGGTTTCGCTTTAGTTACAGCCATTTTTCGGGCACCTCTGGGTCGATTTTTAACTGGGTTTTCGCTCGGATTTAAGCAAAATTATTCTACTCTCTAACTGTTCGCGCGACCTGATTTGACGCGGATATCTATGCCGCTAATTGTGGTGCCTGTGTGATGACTAAGGCTTGTGCAAATATCACGCTCTAAAAACTTCATGTGCGTTGACCAAGCAGGGTCATCGACTTCGATCAACAGTCTGCCTCGGTCAAGTTTGATTGGTGTGACATGACTCGCTACTTGATCGCCGACAAGTTCGTGCCATAACCCGAAAACACCCGACACGGTGTCGATATTTGGCGACCCGAGACTTTGCAACAACTTGTTTAACTCGTCGCCAAGTTTCGATTCGGAACCCTCTGAATTATTGTCGTCAGTCATGATGATTGCCTCGCGGTGAACTTAGCGGGTAACTAGTTAGTACCTAATTTTTCTCGGGGGTCGAAATTATCGTGCCAGCTTTGATCAGAACCCTCCTGGTGATGTGTGCCTCAACCGGCAAGTCGGAGGCCGTGGTGATCAAAACCTGCCCCACGGGAAAGTGATTTAACAGTGCCTTGGCCCGCTCTGGGTCAAGTTCTGAAAGGACATCGTCCAAAATGAGGATCGGAATCTCGCCGACCGTTTGGCCAATAAATCGATGCAACGCGAGCCGCAAAGCCAAGGCCATCGTGCGCTGCTCACCCTGCGAAGCGTGCGTTCGAGCCGGCAGATTGTTGATCAAAATTTCGAAATCGTCGCGATGTGGGCCAACCGTCGTGACGATTCTTCGTAAATCTTCTGTGCGTGACTCGACTAAACACTTTGCCAAGCCAGTTTTTAACCACTCGGGTGAATAGTCGATCAAAATATTGCTTGGCCGCTGCGCGAGTTCTTCGTAGGCGTGAACAATAAACGGTGTGAGTTTTGCAACAAGTTCACTTCTCGCAGTGCCAAGTTGTGTACCAGAGTCAGAAAATTTTTCGTCCCATAAATCGAGCATTGATGTAACGGCGTTGTTGATGCGGCCACCAGATTGTTTGAGCACAGCGTTTCGTTGACGCACAATACGATCAACTTCAAGGCGCAACGTATCGTATTTGTTGGCTAGTGCAACAAGTGAGTCATCTAAAAATTCGCGCCTTACGTGTGGGCCACCTTTCACCAGTTCAAGGTCGTCGGGTGAAAACACGGTGGTGCGTACCATGCCTAATAAATCGCGTGTTTTGGGCAGTTTCGTGCCGTTAACTAGCACTTGGTTGCGCCCTTGACTAGTCAGCCTTGCCTCGATCAAAATCTCGCGCCCGTCGTCATGCAGCACTCGCGCCCGAATAAAAGCCGTGGTCGTGCCGGTGCGAATCATCGCTTCGGTTGGCACCCCACGAAAACTTTTCATCGTCGACAAATAAGCCAACGCTTCGGTCAAATTTGTTTTGCCTTGGCCGTTGGCGCCAATGATCGCACTCACCCCCGTGGCGAAATCAACCTGTGTGTTCGTGTAGTTGCGAAAGTCGCTGAGTTGAATTTGTTGCAGAATCACGTCTGGTTAAACGATGCTGCGAAAAGTTGAGCGCAATGCTGAACTAACTCGTCAGCCGTTGGGGCATCACGAGATACAAATAGTTTTTGTCGCCAACGCCGCGCAACACCGCTGGTTTGACCGAGTCGGTTGACTCGATCGTTATTTCGTCGCCTTTGATCGCGTCGATGCCGTCCATCAAATATTGCGAGTTGAAGCCAATTGTTACCTCGCTGCCATCAAGTTTTGCATCAAGTTCGTCGACAACTTGACCGATGTCTTGGGTGACCACCGACAAGCGAATTGAAGTCGACAACATTTCGAGACGCACCGGTGTGGTTTCGCGGGCCAAAATTCGCGAGCGTCGCACAGCCTCAAGTAACGGCTCTCGGGCCGTCGTAACTTTGTTCGGATAATGCCCCGAGATCAACTGTTTATATTTCGGAAATTCGACATTTAACAAAGTTGTCGTCAAAGTCGAACCGCCGACTTCGAATGTTGCGCGGTTCTCGCCGAGCGCCATCGTCATTGACTCTGCGCCACCAATAAGTCGCTCAAGTTCGCTGAGTGCACGACCTGGTACGACGATTTCTGCGCCGTGACCAAGCATCGTTGCGCCAGGCAACTCGCTCACAGCCAAACGGTACGAATCGGTCGCCACCAAGCACACAGAGTCTGGCTCGGCAACCATCAACACGCCAGTCAACGCCAATCGTTGCATGTCGTTCGATGACGCTCGCACCACCTGCCCCAACGCCTCACCAAAAACTTTGGCGCCAATCGTCACTGGTTGTGTGCCAGCCACAACAATGTTCGGAAAATCTGTAGCAGCAAATGTTGGCACGGTGAACTGTGATTTGCCGGCTGAAACAACAACCTCTTCGCCTTGTGCGTCGATCGTTACTTTTTCTTCAGGCATCGCACGAACAATGTCGCTAATTAGTTTTGCGCTGACAACAGCAACACCATCTTGTGCTCCACCAACGGCAAGTGTTGATCGCACACTTAAATCGTTGTCTGTGCATGTCAACACCAACACATCACCTTTCACTTGCATGTGCACACCTGAAAGCGCAGGCATTGCATTGTTGCGGTTTGATGCAACTCGTGCAGCCGCACCCAGTGCCTCGGTTAGCAATTCTCGTTCGACTCGAAACTTCACGACGTTACCTCGCTGCTTGATTATTAGAGATGTGTGCGCGATCTGTTATTGCATGTGCAAATCTGGATATAAATCTAATAACAGTAATAAGGCCTGTGGATTGTGGATTAACCCCGTTTGAGCTAAATAACATATGGCGCTTGGCTGTGAGGACAGGTTGGCTACCAAACACATCTTGCATCCATGTGGTTTGTTGATAAGTGGATAAACCCGTGTTGTAAACAGCATTACCCGCGGTTGTCCACACGTTTGTACACAGCCGAGTCATGAGGTCTTGAACTTCTTAATCAACGCAGTTACTTGTTCGTAAACCTGTTTGCGCTCTTTAATTACACGCTGAGTTTTTTCAACAGCATGAATTACAGTCGTGTGATCTCGACCGCCAAACAAACGGGCAATCGCCGGGTAACTCAAGTCGGTTAGTTCGCGAACTACATACATGGCAGTTTGGCGTGCCGTCACCAATGGTCGCTGACGGCTTTTGCCCTTTATCTCATCGACACTAAAGCCGACAAATTCGGCAATTTCGGCCAACAACTGTTCGTCGGTTCGGGGCTTAGAAGCATTTTTGGTCAGCAGATCGGTGAGCAACGTTTTGGCGAGTTCAACATCAACCGTAATTTTGTTCAGGCTGGCGTAAGCCACTGTGCGAATCAAAGCGCCTTCTAGTTCGCGAATGTTCGAGGTGACGTTGCTGGCGATGAACTCAAGCACATCACTCGAAATAGTCGTGCCGTCACGCTCGGCCTTGTTGCGCAAAATCGCCAGACGCGTCTCCATGTCTGGTGGTTGAACATCGGTGATCAAGCCCCACCTGAAACGACCGCGAAGGCGGTCCTCTAGGGTCGGTATTGCATCGGGCACGCGGTCGGACGAAATAACGATCTGCTTGTTCGCCCCGTGCAAAGAATTGAAGGTGTGAAAGAACTCTTCTTGTAAACCCTCTTTGCCCTCCATGAATTGAATGTCATCGATCAACAAAACATCCACTTCGCGATAGCGACGCTTGAACGCAGCAATCGTGTTGTTGCGAATGCCGTCGACATATTCGTTCAAGAAAGTTTCTGTAGACACATAGCGCACTTCTAGATCTGGATAATGTTCGTGCACGTAATAACCAATCGCGTGCAACAAATGTGTTTTGCCGAGCCCCGCTGATCCATAAATGAAAAGTGGGTTGTATGAGCGGCCTGGTGTTTCAGCAACGCGCAATGCTGCAGCCAACGAAAATTGATTTGATGCACCTTTAACAAAAGCATCAAATGTGTATCGCGGATTCAAACCAACTGCGGCACCTTTGCCACTGCGTTTGGGTGATTGCTGCGCATCTCCTTGTCGTGGTTTTTGCCTATTTTCACGCTCAAGAACCAATGGCTCGTCAAGTGACTGTTGGGTTTCTGGGGTAAGGCGCTCGAGCACGTCAGACGCAGTAGCAGTTTGCACATCGACGCGAAGTTCGCGACCCGACGCACCAATTTCATCGAGTGCGCCGCGAACAAGCGACATGTATCGCGTCAAGATTCGGTCGCGTACAAATGTGTTCGGCACACGCAAACGCAAACTCATTTTGTCGTCGGCAACAGCTACAGCATCGTTAAAAGTTGAGAACCAAACAGCTTCAGATACTTGTCCACGCAACACTTGCGATGTGGCTTTCCACAACTGCTCGTGCTCTGGGGTGGTTTCTATAATTTCATTTGTCACTTCTGTTGCCGTTTCTTTCGTCAATTCTTTATGTGAT
>JAQCDG010000087.1 GCA_027731085.1 Actinomycetota bacterium
GCTGAAACAGAGTTGAGAGCACCTTCTGGCGAAGTGATCGAAACCATTCGACAGCGAATTGGCTTTCGTCGCGTCGAAGTTAGAGATCGACAATTGCTTGTCAACGGTCAACCAATCTGGATTTTTGGCGTTAACCGACACGACCATCACCCCGATAAAGGCAGCACTGTATCGATCGAAGATATGCGTCGCGATCTAGAAGTGATGCGTCGACATAACATCTCGGCGATTCGTGGCGCGCACTACCCAAACGACGTTGCGTTTTATGAACTATGTGATGAACTCGGAATGTATGTCGTCGACGAGGCGAACATCGAGGGCCACGCATTCAACACGAGCATCTGTGACGATGCTCGTTATCTGTCGGCGTTTGTCGAGCGTGGCGCGCGAATGGTGCAGCGCGACCGAAATCATCCATCGATAATTCTTTGGAGTTTGGGCAATGAGACTGGCTACGGCGCCAATCACGACGCGCTCGCAGCATGGATCAGGCGCACGGACTCTTCGCGGCCGTTGCATTATGAAGGTGCAATTTTTCATGGAGACAAAAATCGAATCTCTAAATCGAACTGGGTTGATGGGGGCCTACATGCGAGTGACATTGTCTGCCCGATGTATGTGTCGATCGATGCGATCAAAAAATATGGCGATGATGGTCTCGGCACACGACCATTAATAATGTGCGAATACAGCCACGCGATGGGCAACTCAAACGGATCTTTGGCCGACTATTGGCAGGTGATTAATAATACGCCCGGCCTGCAAGGTGGTTTCATTTGGGAGTTCAAAGATCATGGTCTGCGACAGAAATTTGGTGCCGACAAGTCACGACTTGCGGTCGGCGGCGATTTTGGAGACCAGCCAAATGATCGAAGTTTTGTTGCCGACGGCCTCGTCTCGTCTGACTGCGAGCCGCATCCGGCGATGCACGAAGTTGCATGGGTCTATCGACCGATCACCGCCGAGGCTAAAAGAATTAAAGGTCGAACGAAAATATTGGTGACAAATCGTCAGTCATTTGTTGGAACAGAAAGTTATGTTGCAAGCTTCGAATTATTGATCAATGGCGCGGTGACTGCACGCGGAAAGCTGCCCACATGGAAGTTGAATGCGCGATCATCAAAACTTTTTACGTTGCCATGCCCCGTTGTGGCACCGACCAAGAGCGAAGTGCACCTGAATATTGTCTGGCGACTAAAGCGAGATGCTTGGTTCGCGCCGAAGGATCATTGTGTGGCTTGGGACCAGATCGAACTGCAACGAAAGCCTCGCGCCAAGCCGAAATCTGGTTCGCGCGGTGCGATAAAAGACAGCGGTGCAATAAAAAATAGAAGTTCAGTTTCAGAGTTTGAAAAATTGTTGGTTTCGCCGATTGAGTTGTTTTTGTGGCGATCACCTGTTGACAACGACGGCTACAAGTTGATGCCTGAGCTTTTTGAAAAGCAGGGCACCGGCAGTAAAGCGATGCAAACCTGGCATAAGTTGGGTCTCGATCAATTGGACGCAGAAAGTCTTGTCGATCACAAAGTGTCGCGTGAAGTCAGCGCCGATGGTCGGGCGACTGTGTTTACACATCGAGTCGTGGTGCCTAAGACTTTCGATGATCTGCCGCGTGTCGGTGTTCGATTTTCGTTGCCGGTTGGCTTCGACTCGATTGACTGGTTTGGTCGCGGACCTTACGAGAATTATCCAGACCGAAATAGCGGTTCGATGCTCGGTGAATGGACAGCCACGCCTGATGTGCCGCCATACTTGGTGCCTCAAGAATTTGGTCTGCGCACAGATATGCGCTGGGTTGAATTCACTTCATCAAAATCGAATCAGCGAGTGCGAATCGATGTCTTGCAGCCGTCGTCGATGCACTTCTCGGCGACTAATTATTCGGCACACGATCTGTTTGCCGCCGAAAACGAATGCGACTTGAAACCACGTGACGAGTTGATCGTGCATCTTGATGTGGCTCACCGTGGTTTGGGCACGGCAAGCTGCGGTCCAGATGTGCTCGTAAAGTATCGACTCAAAGCGGGCACTTATGTCTTTGCGTATCAAGTGACCGTGAGTTAGAAAATTGTGACTGCAGACTTGATTCATCTTCGACGACTCGGAGTAAGTGTCGTCGTCGAAGTTTCTGCCGGTGTGCCGGTGATTGTGCATTGGGGGCGAGAACTCGAAACGATTGATCGTGATTCAATTTTGTCTTCAGTGTATTTACCAAAGCAACCTGGTGGCGTTGATGTGACGGCACCGGTTGCTGTTGTGCCTCAACACGGTGAGGGATGTTTTGCCCGACCAGGTCTGGCTGGTCATCGACCTGGAGGTAGACACTTTGCTCCGCGATTTAGTCAACCCGAAGTTGAAGTGTCAGATTATGGTTTTGTCTTTACAAGTAGAGATTTGGTGGCTGAGTTGAGTTTGCGTTGTCAGTTTGAACTTTGTGAGTCAGGTGTTTTGGCGATCAAAGCAACTGTGACCAACAATGGCACGAATCGTTATTTGCTTGACACGCTAAGCATCACGCTGCCGTTACCAAATAGCGCCGAAGAATTATTGACACTTTGGAGTTGATTTCGCAAATAGTGGCTTGGCATAAAAAGTTTCGGGGGTTGTTGCACACGGGTGATGCCGTGCGATTTGATTGCGAAGATGCATCACAAATAAGTCACGGTGTTTATTCGAAAGACCGCGGAGAAGCGCTCGTATCGGTCGTGGAGTTGACAGAAACAAAACAAGGCGAAGAGTCACAGATTTTGCAACTGCCGGGCCTTGACTCAGATCTGAAATACTGCGTCGTAAAGTTTGATTCGAATTTCTCGGCAAGTCACAATGTTGGCGAATATACGGGCCAGCAACTTTCGACAACAGGTTTGAAACTGCCTTTAATGCAACCCGAGACTGGAATGATTTTTCACCTCTTGAGTATCTAGAGCGGGTCACCTCATAGAATTAAAGCCGTGTCAGAGCCAATTTCGAAAGAAACAGTCGTCAAAGTTTCACGACTTGCGAGGTTAAGTCTCACGCCAGAACAAGCAGAAAAAATGACCGCGCAACTGGCCGGCATGCTTGAACATTTTCGCGATATCGACGCCCTTGATCTCACGAATGTTGAGCCGATGACGCAGCCGTATCCATTAAAAAATGTGATGCGTGAAGATGTTGAGGCTAAGTCACTAGATCGTCAAGAAGTTTTAGATCAAGCACCTGCTGCCGAGAGTGGTCGCTTTCGTGTGCCGCCAACAATTGGATTCGACGTTTAGGTCATGCAGAAGCTCGTTGAAATTGTTGCTGGCGTCACTAGTGGCTCGACCACTGCAACTGCTGTCGTTGAAGAACATCTTGCACGAATCAAAGTGCGCGAAGCAGAGATTCACGCCTTCAATCTTGTAACCGCAGATCAAGCCCGCAAAGATGCTGCAAAAGTTGACGAAGATGTGAAGGCTGGCAAAGCAGTTGGCGCGTTGGCTGGTGTGCCAATTGCGCTTAAAGACAACATGTGCACTCGCGGTGTTGAAACAACTTGTTCGTCAAAAATTTTGCAAGGCTGGAAGCCGCCATACGACGCCACTGTCGTTACGAAGTTGCGCAATGCTGGTGCGGTAATTGTTGGCAAGACAAACCTCGATGAGTTTGCGATGGGTTCAAGCACTGAAAATTCGGCATTTGGCCCGACGAGAAATCCGTTAGATGTTTCGCGAGTACCTGGTGGATCAAGTGGTGGTAGCGCAGCTGCAGTAAGTGCTGGTTTCGCTGCCGCATCTTTGGGCAGTGACACGGGCGGCAGCATTCGTCAACCAGCGGCGTTGTGCGGTGTGGTCGGCGTCAAGCCAACTTACGGCACGGTTTCGCGTTACGGATTAGTTGCGTTTGCGAGCAGCCTTGATCAGATTGGTCCATTTACAAGTGATGTACGCGATGCCGCGACTTTGCTTGAAGTCATTTCAGGTCACGATCCAATGGATTCAACGTCGATTCCGCAACCTGCCGCTTCGCTAGTTTCGGTGCTTGACCACGGTGTGAAGGGTATGCGAATTGGTCGCGTCACTGACTTGCCCGAAGGTTGTGAACCAGATGTGCTTGAACGACTTGAAGCGGCGTTCGATGCGATGCGCAACGCAGGGGCGACAATTGTTGATGTCAAATTGCCATCGCTGCAATATTGTTTGACTGCTTATTATTTGATCGCCCCAGCCGAAGCCAGCAGTAATCTCGCGCGCTATGACGGCGTGCGTTACGGAAATCGAGTTGACGCGGCAGATTTGAACGCAATGTACGCTGCCACTCGCGAATCTGGTTTTGGCGAAGAAGTGAAGCGTCGCATCATGCTTGGTACCTATGCGTTGTCGGCAGGTTATTACGATGCGTATTACGGCAAAGCACTCAAGGTTCGCCGACTAATTTCAGATGACTTTGCGCGCGCATACAAAGATGTCGACACGATTTTGACGCCGACTTCGCCATCAACTGCATTCAAGTTCGGCTCAAAAACAGATAATCCGTTGGCAATGTATTTATGCGACGTTTTCACGATTCCGACAAATTTGGCGGGGCACCCCGCGATGAGCGTGCCGTTTGGCGTTGGTTCAGATTCGATGCCCGTTGGCATCCAAGTGTTGGCAACGACAATGGGCGAGCAGGCGATGTTTAAAGTTGCGGCCGAACTCGAGCGTGCATCATGAGTGATAACGCAACACTGCTGAATGGTTGGCAACTTGTTGTCGGACTCGAGGTTCATGTCGAGTTGGCAACAAAAACCAAAATGTTCAGCGCGAGTGCGAATCGATTTGGTGATGAGCCAAATACGAATATTGACCCGGTAACCCTTGGTTTGCCTGGCGCTTTGCCAGTTCTCAACAAGCAAGCCGTTGAGTTGGCAATGCGAATTGGTTTGGCCTTGAATTGCAAAGTACAACCATGCACTTTTCATCGCAAAAACTATTTTTACCCAGACCTACCGAAGGCGTATCAAATAACGCAATATGACCACCCACTAAACGTTGATGGCTTTTTGATGTTGCCTGGTGACGTGCGCATTGGTGTTGAGCGCGCCCACCTTGAAGAAGACACTGGCAAGTCGACTCACTTTGGTGGTTCGTCGGGTCGAATTCACGGCAGCGATTATTCGTTACTCGACTACAACCGCGCAGGCGTGCCGTTGGTCGAAATCGTTTCGCGTCCTGACATTCGAACCTCTGAACAGGCTCGTCAATATGTTGCAGAGTTACGGGCAATTTTGCTGGCTGTCGGCGCGAGCGATGCAAAAATGGAAGAGGGTTCGATGCGTTGTGATGTC
>JAQCDG010000001.1 GCA_027731085.1 Actinomycetota bacterium
CATCGTTCGACTTGCATGTGTTAAGCACGCCGCCAGCGTTCGTCCTGAGCCAGGATCAAACTCTCCGTCAAGAAATGCTCGAACCGAAGTTCAAGTAGATCTAGGAAAGTCCACGACGACCAGATGGAAAAAAATCTGTTTTGTTGTCGTCGTTTCCTGCCGACAATATTTAAACCGAATCAAATATTGCCGGTATTAATAATTATTTGATCAACGATCCGCAAGCTTCGCTTGTTTCACAATTGATCGGAATTGACGGACAATAAATAGCGACCCAACCCAATTAAGGGCGGGCCATTTTTTATTGACCGCACTGGCGTTCAATCTTCTCTTCCGTTTTCAAGGAGCATTCACTTTGGGCACTCTTCGGACCAAAGCCCATCGATAATGCCCCACCGCGAATTGGTGGCGCACCCTGTTCAGAGTGCGAGGAGCAATACTAGCCAGCATCTCCTTGATTTATCAACCTTCTAACCAAACAAACCAAACAAAATGCCTTGATTTATGGGTCTTTTTCACGACCGAGATTTGCTCTCTGCCGCCATGTCAGATTCCTCAATGCTGGCAAGGGTTTGCGCTAAAACTAGGGTTCTTGCGTGGCAGAAGTTTCGTTTAATCCGTTTGATCCTGAATTTCGCAAATCGCCACATCCATTTTACGACAAGTTACGCCACGCCGAACCAGTTCACATCACGCCCATCGGTTTCGTCGTGATAACTCGTTACGACGATGTTGTAAACACATTGCGCAGTAACGATTTCAGTCGCGATATCGAACTCAACGCCAATTTGCCCGAGTCGCCCACGCGAAAATTCAAACGCGAAAACGAGCGAAGTAAATCGATCTTGAACCTTGACCCGCCAGATCACACTCGCCTGCGTCGTCTCGTTTCAAAGTCGTTCACACCTAGTGCAATCGAAAGACTGCGACCCCGCATTCAACAACTCGTCGACGATTCGTTGGCGAATGCAAAGCAAACGGGCGAAATCGAATTGGTTGAAGAACTCGCGTTTCCCGTGCCATTTCAGGTCATCTCAGATTTGCTGGCGATGCCCACAGACCGCGGCGAAGAATTGCGCGAGTGGTCGCAGATCATCACCGCAACTCTTGAGCCGACGACCGGTGTCGAAGACCTCGAAAAAGGACAAATTGCAATCGGCAAAATGCGTCCGTATCTCGACGAAATTATTAGTCATCGACGCAAAAACTTGGGTGATGACATGTTGTCGTCATTAATTAGCGTCGAAGAACAGGGTGAAAAACTTAATAATGACGAACTGATGTCGTTCGTAATTTTGTTGTACATCGCCGGTCACGAGACAACAGTCAATTTGATCGGCAATTCGGTGCATGCCTTGCTCACTCACCCACAACAACTTGCCACAATGCGTGCGAGCGGTTGCACGTCGAACATGGTCGACGAACTTTTGCGCTTCAATGGTCCTGTGCAGCACACGATTCGCACACCATTAGTCGATGTCAACTATCGAGTCGGCCAAGAAGATATTGAAATCAAAAAAGGCTCACTCGTCTTGGCAAGTTTGGGCGCCGGCAATCACGACCCAAGCGTTTTTGAAAACCCGCACGCCCTTGACTTCTCGCGACCCAACTCGAACAGACATCTGGCATTTAGTGGTGGAGTTCACTATTGCCTTGGCGCTTCGCTGGCAAAACTTGAGACAGAAGTTGCCGTCGGCACTCTTGTCAAAACATTCAACAACATCGATGTCGTAACTGAACCCGAATGGCGTGACCGGCTAACTATTCGAGGCGTCAGCAAGTTTGAACTCGCCGTCAGCTAAGCGTGAGCTAGTCGTTAGCAAGGCGTCAGCGAGCCAAATCAGCGAACAATATCGACGAGGTGATAACTCGTCTTGCCTTTGCGCAGCAGCATCCAGCGATTGTGCAGCAACGCAATCTTTGACAAATTTGTTTGATCGTCAACCTGCTCGCCGTTGGCGCGCACACTGCGTTGAGTTAACAAGCGTCGTGCTTCGCTATTTGATGACGCAAGTTTCGTTTCAACGAGCACTGCAACTGTGTCACCAAGTGCTGCAGCCCCCATTTGCGTAACCGAAACTTCGCTGGCAATCAGGTGCAATGTCGCCGGCGTCGCCGACATTGGGTTCGCGCCAAACAACACAGCAGCCGCCTCTTCGGCAGCCTCTGCTGCTTCTTCGCCGTGTACTAGTGCAGTTAATTCACGTGCCAAACTTCGCTGACCAATTCGTGATTCGGGGCTGCGTTGCTGTTCAGCGACGATTTCTTTGATCACTTCGATCGGGTGCAACGAGAACTGCAACAACATTTTTTCAATATCTGCATCAGCAATCTGTACGAAATATTGCCGAAACTGATAAGGCGAAGTGCGGCGAGCATCAAGCCAAATCGCGCCATCAGCCGTCTTGCCGAATTTTGTGCCGTCGGCTCGCGTCACAAGCGGCCAAGTCAAACCATATGCCGAGCGACCAAGTTTCTTGCGAATCAAGTCGATGCCAGCAGTGATATTGCCCCACTGATCAGACCCGCCCATCTGCATCTCGCAGTCATGATGCTCTGTCAAATGCCGAAAGTCGTTCGCCTGTAGCAACATATAACTGAACTCTGTATATGACAAACCATTGGCTTCGGCGATGCGACTCTTAACTGAATCTTTGGCCAACATCTGATTTACGGTGATGTGCTTGCCCACATCACGCAAGAAGTCAAGCATTGAAAACTTTCGCGTCCAATCGGCGTTGTCGACAAGAGTCGCTTGCGTCGGACCTTTTTCAAAATCAAGAATTCGTTCAAGTTGTCGCTTAATGCTCTGCACATTGTGATGCAATGTTTCAGCATCGAGCAGATTGCGCTCTTCGCTACGCCCCGACGGATCGCCGACCATGCCAGTCGCCCCACCGGCGAGGGTAAACGGACGATGACCGAGAAGTTGCAATCTTCGCAGCGTTATTTGTCCCAACAAGTGACCAATATGCAATGAGTCAGCCGTGGGGTCGAAGCCCACATAAACGCCCAGCGAAGACTGAGTCGCCCGAGCCGTTATCGCGGCGCGGTCAGTGCTGTCATGGATTAAACCCCGAGCGCCAAACTCTTTGACAAAATCTTGCGACGCAACCACACCCGCAATAATAGGCGTTATCGCGAGTTGGTTAGTGCCGCAATTCGAGTGTGCATAACGGTGAGCGCAGCGTTGAGTTCAGCGATCTGAACAGCACCAGGCACTGGGCCACTGCCACCTTTTGTTGTGCGTCGTGAAATGCCGATGCCGGGCTGCAAAAGTTCAGCCGCTTGTTTGCCGAGTTTGCTATCTGCTTCAACAAGTTGCGCAAGACTCACCGAATCGCGAATTGATTTGCTGACAAGTGCACCAACGTGTGCGTGCGCCTGCCTAAACGGCATGCCCTTGGCGACTAGCCACTCAGCGAGATCTGTCGCGCCGAGCATTTGCACATCGGCTGCCGATTTCATCGTCTCTTTGTTGAATCGCGCAGTAGCGATCATGCCAGCAAGTGCCTGCAGCGCCAGCGACACTTGATTCACAGAGTCGAACAACGGCTCTTTGTCTTCTTGTAAATCACGATTGTAAGCAAGCGGCATCGCCTTGAGCGTTGCTAGCAGCCCCGTCAAGTTGCCGATCAATCGACCAGACTTTCCACGCGCAAGTTCGGCGATATCTGCATTTTTTTTCTGCGGCAACATCGATGAGCCTGTCGAATAGGCGTCGTCTAAAACTGCGAAACCAAATTCTTGGGTTGTCCAGAGCACCCACTCTTCGCCGAGACGCGAGAGATGCACGCCAATTAGGGCAATATCAAACAACGCTTCAGCCACAAAGTCACGATCTGAGACTGCATCTAGTGAATTGTCAAATCGTCGCGCAAAACCAAGTTCGCTAGCGACAAAGTCTGCATCGATCGGCAATGACGAACCAGCCAAAGCGCCAGCGCCAAGTGGTGAAACATCAAGTCGCTCGATTGTTTGGGTCAAGCGATCAACATCGCGCAACATCGCCCATACATGTGCTGCAAAATGGTGTGCGAGCAAAACCGGTTGGGCTCTTTGTAGATGTGTGTAGCCAGGCAGATAAACAGCGTCTGCACCCCAACCTGCTTCATTGGCTCGCCTAGTCAAAACATCACACAAATCGAGCGTCAGCTTTGCAACTTGAGCGAGTTCGCGTTTGCACCACAATCTCAGCGCGGTGGCAACTTGATCATTGCGACTGCGACCGGTATGCAGTTTTGCACCGGCGTCACCTGCAAGTTGAGTCACTCGACGCTCAATTGCCGTATGAATATCTTCATCACTGGCAACGAATTCAAATTTGCCACTTGACATCTCAGTCGCCACAGTGTTCAGCGCCAAGATGATCTTCTCGCCTTCGGCTACTGAGATAATTTTAGCGTTGACTAAACCGCGCACATGGGCTGTCGAACCAATAATGTCATCGCGCCACAATTGCTTGTCAAATGACAGGCTTTCAGTGAACTTCAAGAGCGCCTCGGCCGGGCTCGACTCAAAGCGTCCATGCCATAGCGGTTGGTCAGTCATTGGCGAGCCCCGCAAGTTGTTTAATATCTTTTGCCAAACGCTTTGCCGTATAACTCGAGTTCGCCACGCACATCATCGTGTCGTCTCCCGCGACAGTGCCGAGAAGACCTTGCAACCTCGAACGATCCAATGCCGACGCAACAACGTGTGCACACCCCGGCGGTGTTCGCACGACAACGATCGACTCATTGAATTGCACATCGGCAACCCACTCGGCCAAAACCCTTTTGAGTTGGTCTGGCGGCGAAAGTCGATCTGGTTCGAATTCAGGGATTGCATAGGTTGTCTCGCCTGCAGCCGTGCGTACTTTTACGGCACCCAAGTCTTCGAGATCACGCGACACGGTTGCCTGTGTGGCTTTGATGCCTTTTTTTTTCAACAACTCGCGCAACATTGGTTGACTCGTGACAGTTTGTGAACTCACGATTTTGGCAATCAACTGTTGACGCTGAACTTTTGTACTCATATTGTGACCCCCATTAGATGTGCGAGCACCCCTCTTGCGGCGTGCATTCTGTTATGTGCTTGAGAAACAACTCGACTCTGCGCACCGTCAATAACTTCGGCAGTCACTTCAACTTCTCGGTGCGCGGGCAGACAATGCATAAAAATCGCCGCACGATCAGCAACAGCCATAACACTGGCGTCGACTCTGAAATTTGCAAAGTCGATCATTCGTTTTGCCGTTTCTTTTTCTTGACCCATTGAAACGAAAACATCGGTGTGCACCGCGTGTGCACCGATGGCGGCAATCTGCGCAGACGAATGCTGTTCAACCGACGCCGCACCCAACTGAGAAATTCGATTCAACTCGTTATCGTCTGCGCCATAACCCTTCGGACAACCCAAACGAATGTGCATGCCTTCGAGCGCGCATGCTTCAACCAGTGATCTCGCCACATTGTTATAGTCGCCAACCCATGCCACTGTCTTTTTGTTTAGGTTGCCGAGTTCTTGACGCATGGTCAAAACATCGGCAATCGCCTGCAACGGATGCGACTGTTCGCTCAACATATTGATAATCGGCACGCTCGAAACTTGCGCCATGCGTTGCAACACCGAATGCGCAAACACGCGGGCAGCGATTGCGTGGTGATAACCAGCCATAATTCGTGTCACATCTTCAACTGTCTCGCGCTCGTCAAAACCGACTTCTTCGCCACGCGTAAAAATCGGGTGCCCACCCAGTTGTACGACCGCCATCTCCATGCTGTGTCGAGTTCGATTCGACGGTTTTTCAAAGATCAAGGCGACACCCTTATCGGCCAGCGGTCGACCCAGTTTTGAAATATCAACCTCAGCCAGTGTCAAAACCGTGTTCAAATCACGCGCCGAAAGATCGGTCACGTCTAAGAAATGTCTGACGCTCATAACACCGTCTTCATGATCGCAATCGCTTCGTCAATTTCTTCTGAACTCACGGTGAACGGCGGCGCCAGACGTAGCGCGTGGCTTGTGACCCCGTTGACGACTAATCCGAGTTCAAGCAATTGAGATGCGATTTTTTTGGCGTCCAGTTCAGGCTTCAACTCTGCTGCCAACAACAACCCCCGCCCACGAACATCTACGACACTATTAATAGTTCGCAGTTTGGCACTAAGTTCTGCACCTTTTTGCTGCACGACTTGAGGTGCATTCATGTCGATCATCAATTGCATCGTTGCTCGAGCTGCCGCAGTTGCCAACGCTGTGCCGCTGTATGTGCTGCCGTGATCGCCAGGTTTAAAAACGCCGGCAACTTGTTGGCTCGCCCAAAGTGCGCCAATCGGCATGCCGTTGCCCATCGCCTTGGCCAGCATCACAACATCAGGCTTTATTTTGGCGTGCTCGAAACCAAACCATTTACCCGTTCGCGCAAAGCCGGTTTGCACTTCGTCGATCATCAATAAAATACCGCGCTCAGTGCACATCTTTCGTGCGGCTTGCAAGTATTCGACAGATGCAGGCACAACACCGCCCTCACCTTGCACTGTCTCAAGCAACACAGCCGCAACAGTTTCATCAAGTGCAGCCTCAAGTGACGCGATGTCATTGAACACAACATGTCTAAAACCCTCAGGCATCGGCGCAAATGGCTCATGCTTTTCGGGTTGACCCGTCGCCGCCAACGCGGCAAGAGTTCGACCATGAAAACTGCCAAGTGCACTGACCACGACATGTTTGCCACGACCGCCAAATTTTCGCGCCAACTTGATGCCTGCCTCATTGGCTTCCGCGCCCGAGTTGCAAAAAAATACTTGACCATAACCGGCCTGTTCGCCACAGGCTTCACTGAGCAATTTGTCGACCATTAGCGCTGTTTGTGTCGCAACGGGATTGGCGAAAAAATTGCTGACGTGCAACAGCGTGTTGGCTTGTTGCGAAATCGCTGCCGCTACTACGGGGTTGCTGTGCCCAAGTGAAGTGACAGCGATGCCGCACAAGAAATCTAAATAGCGTTTACCGTTCACATCCCACAATTGCGTGCCTTGTCCTCGCTCGAATATCACTTGTGGCGCGCCAAATACGGGCATGAATGGACACGAAGGTCGCGCGTTTAACAGCGCAGTTGCTACTTTACTTTTCGCAAAAGCATGAGTCGGTGTTGTCGCCATAATTATCGTTAGCCCTTCGAAACCATCGTGCCGACACCGGCGTCAGTAAAAAGCTCAAGCAGTAAGACATGTGAAATTCTTCCGTCCAAGATGTGGGCTTGATAAACGCCACGCTCAATTGCCGAAACGCAACTCTCGATTTTGGGGATCATTCCGCCGTCGATTGCACCAGATCTGAGCAGAGTTCGCAGTTGCGATGTCGTGGTCTGGCGTAGCAGTGACTTGGCGTCATCTTTGTTGCTTCGCACGCCTGCGATGTCGGTTAAATAAACCAGTTTTTGTGCGCCAAGTGCTTCGGATAATGCGCCAGCTGCCGTATCAGCATTGATGTTGTAAGCCTGACCAGAACTGTCTGTGCCCAGCGTCGCCACAACAGGCACTTGCGACTCTGCGAGCATCTTTTTGACAATTGTCGCATCAACTTTTGTTATCTCGCCGACAAATCCAAGTGCTTCATCATGCGGCGATGCAACGAACATGTTTGCATCTTGACCAGATACACCGACTGCTGGCGCACCGTGTTGGTTAATCGCCGACACCAACTGCGGATTCACCGTACCGAGCAACACCATGCTGACAATTTCCATTGTCTCAGCATCGGTGACCCGCAAACCATTATGAAAAGCTGGCTTCTTGCCAAGTCGTTCCATCATCGCCGAAATCTGCGGGCCCCCGCCGTGCACGACAACTGGTTTGAAACCAACCGCGTGCAGAAGCGCTATATCTTTTGCAAATGCTGCCAGTGCATCATCGCTTGTCGAGCCAGCGAGTGCATTGCCGCCGTATTTAACCACAACTGTCTTGCCCGCGAATTTTTGAATGTACGGCAACGCTTCAATCAGCAAGTTTGCAACTTGGGCAGAGTCAACTACCGACTGATCAATAGCTGTTCGTTCGTTCGCAATCACGGATACAACCCGACTTTGGTTAGACCAAATGACTCGTCAATACCTAATGCAACATTGGCGGCTTGCACTGCCCCGCCTGCGGCACCCTTGGTCAAATTGTCGATCGCCGACAACACGATCACATAGCCTGTCCGTTGATCGAATCTCGCCGAAAGATGAACCGAGTTTGTGCCTAGCGTTGCCTTTGTCGAGGGCGACGCTGGTCGTACCGCTACAAATGGCTCTCGAGCATATGTTCGACTCAACACAGCCAGCAACGAAGCCGTACTTGTTTTCGATGCGTCAATAGGTCGGGCATAACAGGTTGCGAGAATGCCACGATTCATCGGCGCCAGATGCGGGGTAAACAAAACTTGCGCGCCAGTCACCTGCTCTATCTCTGGCGTGTGTCGATGATCGAGCAAGCCGTAAGCAGTGAAGTCTTCGTCTACAGCACAAAACGAATTGCTACTTTTTAACGCCCTGCCAGCCCCCGACACACCAGAGGCAGCATCGACAATTACACCAGTTGTTGAAATAACACTGGCTTTTACCAACGGGGCGAGAGCCAAACTCGCCGCAGTCACGTAACAACCCGGAGTTGCGATCAACTTTGCCGTCTTCAACTCTTGACGATACAACTCGGGCAAACCGTAGACAGCGGCTTTTAACTCTGCAGGCTGATCGTGATCGAAGCCATACCAAGTCGGATAGAGCGTCGGGTCTTTCAACCTAAATGCTGCGCTGCAGTCAACTACTAGTCGCACCTTGTTAACTAGTTGCGGCACGATCTTCAGGCTGGCTTCGTGTGGCAAAGCCAGAAACACGACATCACATTTCAGCGATTTGTCCAATGAATATTCGTCGAACACCAAGTTTGGATAAGCAGTGGTCAAACTCGGATAAAGCGTCGAAGCCAATGCCCCTGCCTGCGAATCACCTGTGGCGTAGACAACTTCAAATTCTGGGTGACTTGCACAGAGCCTGAGCAACTCTGCTCCAACGAAGCCCGAAGCACCCAAAATACCTACTGAAATCATAGATGTATGATTATACGGTGCCATGCATAATTATGCAAGCATCTTTTTAAGGGCTTTTACTCGGACGGTCTCACACTTTTCACGCTGAGAGCAACCCAGATAATGGTCATTTACAACCCCGAGAGACTGCATTGCGGCATACATCGTCGTCGCCCCGACGAAGTTAAAGCCAAGTTTGCGCAACGACTTGGACAATTCCTCAGACTCAGGTGTTTGACTACGAATATCTCGAGGCGACCGCGGTGCCTTTGACGATCTCTTCGTTTGGTTCTCAGGGCAAAAACTCCACATAAATCTCGCCAATGAACCGAATTCACTTTGCAGTTGCAAAGTCATCTTGGCGTTTTGAATGGTCGCTTCGATTTTGCCCCGATGTCTAACGATGCCAGCGTTTTTCAGCAACCGTTCAATGTCTCTATTCGTGAATTTTGCGACGACTGCAGGTTCAAAGTTTTTGAACGCCAACCTAAACGCCGGCCGCTTGCGTAATATCGTCAGCCAACTTAACCCCGACTGAAAACCCTCGAGACAAATCTTTTCATAAATCAATTTGTCATCGACAACAGGCATGCCCCACTCAGCATCGTGATAACGCAAATATTCGCTATCGCCCGCGCACCAACTGCACCGCGCCTTGCCATCGTCGCCAACAAATAACGCCTTGTGCTTGCTCATCGCGTTCGAGTGCGACCGCAGTTAATTGCGAAGTTGCGCACCAAGTTTTGCCGCGGCATCTAGACATTTTTGTCGAATTGAGGTCACTTCGGCGTCCGTCAATGTTCGATCGCTGGCTTGCAAACACAACCTAAATGTCACACTTCGAGAATCTGCTGACAGACCAGTACCTCGATAAACATCGAACAATTCGAGGTCAACTAGTTCTGAGCCCCCTGCTTGACGTAGCGCCTTCAACACTGCGCCAGCAGTTTGACTGTTTGGCACCGAGAACGCCAAGTCAAAATCACTTCTCGGAAACCGACTGACAGGCTTTGCCGTTACAACTTTCGGCGTCTCGACAAGCAACACCGAGAGATTCAACTCAAGACACGCCACCGAAGTGTTGATCTGATTGTGCGCCAACACTCGCGGATCGATTTCACCAACGCAGCCCAACACTTGCTTGCCACGACGCAACGTTGCACTGCGCTTAGGGTGATAGCCCGATTCGATACTTGTCTGATCAAGTTGTGCGCCAAAACCCATCACACTTGAGAGTTGACTCCACCAATCGAGTGCGAGAGCACTCGTCTCACCTACGGCCACCAGACACAGCGACTCATATTCATCAGGCAAACCATCTGCAGAATCTTTAGAACCCGCCGGGTAGACATGACCTAGCTCGAACAGCAAAATGTTGCTTGCCCGATGCGAGAGGTTGAAACTTATCGCCTTTAACAAACCAGGTCGCAACGATGTACGCAACACGCTTTCTTCATAAACAAGCGGATTTGCGAGTCGAATTGCATTGTCTTCGAGCAACCCAGATTTCACTAAGTCGCCTGGCGCCAAGAACGGGTTTGGCATCGCTTCGCTCAACCCCATGCTCAGCACGAGTTCATGAATTTCGCGACGGCGTTGTTGCACTGTTGAGAGTCGACCATGCGTCGTCGACTGCGGCACGATCTTGCCCAAATTTTCGTAACCGTAATGCCGTGCAATTTCTTCTATCAAGTCGATTTCGGTTTCGCAATCCGGACGCCATGAAGGTACAGCAACTTTGATGGTCGCCGACTTGGCTGATGATGTCGATTTAGTAACAAAACCAATCTTCGCCAACATCGCCGATATCGCTTTGGGTGAAAGTTTTGTGCCCAAAATGCGTGTCACTTGAGAAACACGCAAGTTGACGATTTTTTGTTTCGGCGCGAGCGTCTTTTCTTTGATATCAGCGCCTCCACCATGCACAACCAAATACGGGCACGATTCACGCAACAAAGATGCAAACCGGCTGACTGCATGATCAATGCCGTGTGGGTCAACACCTCGCTCAAAGCGCATTGATGCTTCAGACTTGAGACCAAGCCTCGTCGCAGTCTGAGCGACACCTGATGCTTCAAACCATGCCGTTTCTAATGCAACTGTTGTTGTCTGCTTGCTAATTTCGGTTGATGCCCCACCCATCACGCCGGCAAGACCAATCGGTGTGTCTTTGCCATCACAAATCAAAAGGTCTGTGGTTTCAAGCTGCCGCACCTGGTCGTCGAGTGTCAACAATGTTTCGTTAGGACGCGCACAGCGAATCTTGAAACCGTTATTCACTTTTTCGGCATCGAAGGCATGAGTTGGCTGATTAAGTTCAAGCATCACCAAATTAGAAGCATCAACGACATTGTTGATCGGTCGCATGCCGCAGTTTGTCAGTCGTCGTGCAATCCAAGTTGGAGATTCGCCAACTACGACACCAGACATAACCGTCATGTTGTATCGAGCACAACGGTCTTTGTCGGCAATTGTGACCTTCATCGAACGTACAGGGCCTTTTTTAGTTTTGTCGCCACTCGGGCTTACTACTTTTACACCCAAATGCGCGCCAAGATCGCGTGCAACACCTAAATAGCCGTTGCAATCTGGACGATTACGGGTCACATCCATATCGAAAACGCAATCACTTTTAATACCTAGCGCACTAAACAAATCTGACCCGAGTTTCAAGTCGTTGGGCAAAATCAAGATGCCGTCAGAGTCGGTCGTCAATCCCAATTCGGTGCCAGAGCAAAGCATGCCATGGCTCTCAACACCGAGAATTCCGCGAGGTGTGATCACACGGCCATCAGGCATCGTTGTACCGAGAGTCGCCAACGGAATCAAATCTCCTGGTTTCATATTGAAAGCACCGCACCAAATATGCAATTCTTTGCCGTCGCCCGCATCGACATATACGCGATGCACTTTTTCTGCGTCAGGATGCCGCTCGGTTCTCAACACCTTGGCCACAACCACGCCTTTTACTGGCGTGCCGACGATCGTTACCGATTCAACTGCCAATCCCAAGCTGGTCATTGCGGCAGAAAGTTTTTCGGCGTCGTTGCCAAACGTGCCGAAGTCGTTCAACCATGAATTCAAAATCTTCACTAGAACTGCCTCAAAAATCTCAGGTCGTTCGTGTACATCTCGCGAATATCTTCAACCTTGTGACGCTCTTTGGCCATGCGATCAATACCGAAACCGAAAGCAAAACCGCTGAACTCTTCAGGGTCAATGCCACCGCTGATCAAAACATTCGGGTGCACCATGCCACAGCCACCAAGTTCTATCCACTCACCGTCGGCACGCCGAATGTCGAACTCGGCGCTCGGTTCAGTGAACGGAAAAAATGACGGACGAAGCCGACTTGTGAACTCTGAACCAAAAAATGCTTTGGTGAAAGACTCGATTGTGCCTGCCAAGTGCGCGAATGTGATACCCCGATCGATCACTAATCCTTCTATTTGGTGAAACACTGGCATGTGCGTCGCGTCGGGCGTATCGCGTCTAAACACACGGCCAGGCATGATCGCGTAAATCGGTGGCTTCCATGATTTCATCACGCGAATCTGCACTGGCGAAGTATGGGTACGCAACAGAACTGAGCCAGGCTCACCATATTCAAGAAACATCGTGTCAAATTCTGATCGCGCTGGGTGCGACTTAGGCATGTTCAAGGCTTCGAAATTATTGAAATCTGTTTCTACCTCAGGTCCTTCGGCAATCTGAAAGCCGAGACCGATGAACACATCTTCAAGCCTCTGAGTTGCTTGAGTAACTATGTGACTGTGACCGCGTCGACGCTGCACCAACAACTCTGTTAGATCGAGCGACTCACTGGCGATGCGAGCGGCAATTTCATTGTCGGCAAACTCGCTTGAACGCGTCTCGAGGGCGGCGGCAATCTCTGTTGCGGCCGCATTGAGCATTTGCCCTATCGAGCGTTTGTCATCGACCGATGCCAACTTGCCCATCTCGCTCTTAAAACTATTGAGAGGACTATCTTTCTTGTTCAAATCGGCGCTGAGCACTCGCAACCCCGCGAGGTCGGCTGCATTTTTAATCGCCAACATTGCTGAGTCTTTGGCCGACTGAATAGCCTCGCTCATCGACCCAACAGAGTTTTGCTCAGACATCGTTATCTAACTTTAGTCTTTTACGACTTCGCGACTGTGCTACTTATTGTGTTGTCGCTTGACTTCAAAGCACAATAAGGTCGCTGCCATCGCGACATTGAGGCTTTCAGAGCGTCCGGTGTGTTGAATCGTCAACCAACCATCCAGCTTGGTGCTTGTCGGCAAACCGTGAGCCTCGTTACCAAGCACGATCGCCACGCGACCCGACAAATCTGCGGCGTTGAAATCAATCGACTTTTCAAGTTGATGACTCGATGAACCCCATGACTTGAAGCCAAGCGACGAAATATCTTCGAGTGCAAAGCCTTCGAATACTGGGATATTGAAAATTGCGCCAGCCGACGCTCGCACAACTTTGGGACTGAACGCATCGACAGTGCCACTCGTCAAGAACACTGCACTCGCACCTGCTGCCTCTGCCGATCGCAAGATTGTGCCCAAGTTGCCAGGGTCAGAAATTTTGTCGACAACGACGACCCAACTATCTTCATCACCTTTTAATTCGCTGATATTGTGCTCTTTTTTCAGCACGATCGCAATCACAGGTTGCGGTGTCGCAGTTGACGCGACGCGCTCGATCACTCCGGATGCCAGATCGTTGACGGCGCTACCCGCACCCGAACATGCGACGGCACCCGGTGCGACGAATTGAGATTCAATTTGCCAGCCCGCACGAATCGCTTCGTCGATCAGCGTTGCGCCTTCAACTGCGAACGCTTTTTCTTGCGCTCGTTCTGATTTATCGTTTACAAGTCTGCGTAGTCGCTGAACTCGATTGCTCGTGAACGCGAGTGGCGAAAGACTCAGACGAGTGCGCCCTTTGCAGTCTCAACCAATTTTGCAAAAGCCTTCTCGTCATGCACGGCAAGATCGGCCAAAATCTTTCGATCGACGGTGATGCCCGCCGCAGACATGCCCGCAATGAATCGGCTATAGCTCATATCGTGCATGCGGCATCCAGCGTTGATGCGCTGAATCCAAAGACTGCGAAACTCGCCCTTCTTTGCACGACGGTCACGAAACGCATACTGACCTGAGTGCAGTACTTGTTCGTTTGCCGATCGGAAGGTGCGGCTGCGATCGCCGTAGTAACCCTTCGCCTTTTCAAGAATTGCCCTGTGCTTTTTGCGGGCATGAACACCACGTTTAACTCTGGCCATCTTCGTTTCCTTTCACTTAAAGTTTGAATTGAGATTTGTATTAAATTCTCGATTTACCGCTCTGCGAGCAGACGCTTGATTCGCTTCACATCGCCTGTATGCACATTGACCGTGCCATCAAGACGACGAGTACGCTCACTCGACTTGTGTTCGAACAAGTGCTGACGCATCGACTGTTGACGGCGAAGTTTGCCCGTGCCTGTTTTCTTAAATCGCTTTTTGGCTGTCTTGGATGTTTTCATCTTTGGCATTTTGTGTCTCCGTTTCGGTTGTCGTTACTGAATTCTCTTGTGTGATCGTTGCCGGCTTGATAGTTGCCGGTCTGGCTACTTCTGGCTTTGGGCTCGCAGGGCGTTTGGCTGCTTTTTTGTCTGGCGAAAGAACCATCGTCATGTTTCGACCTTCAAGTCGAGCCGAGGTGTCAACTTTGGCAATCGGACCGAGCTGTTCGATCACGGCATCCAAAATCTTCGAACCCAACTCTGGGTGAGCCATTTCTCGACCTCTGAATTGCAAGGTGACTTTTACCTTGTGGCCCTCGTCGAGAAACTCGAGCATGTGGCGCACCTTGGTGTCAAAGTCTCCTTTGGCAATCTTCGGCTTGAACTTGACTTCCTTTATTGTGATCTGCACCGTTTTTTTGCGGGATTCTTTCAGCCGTTGCGCTTCTTCGTAGCGAAACTTGCCGTAGTCCATAATTCGACATACGGGTGGTTCTGCTAACGGAGCAACTTCGACAAGGTCTAAATCGGCCTTGCGTGATCGCTCAAGTGCATCTTCAATACTGACGACTCCAACTTGTGATCCGTCTGCATCAACGAGCCGAACCTGTTTGGCTCGAATTCTCTCGTTGCAGCGTGGCTCATTATTTGGCGGTGCTATGACTGTTCACTGCTTGACAAGCGGCTGTGCCTCCTCTTTCGTGTTGAATAAAACTCAAAACCCGAAAGATCATTTTGTCGCCGCGCGAGATCAAAGCCAGCCGTGGCGTTGCCACTGCTATCAGCTCGACCGAGACGCACTAGGCAACAAAATTCAACTGACGAACTTTGTAAAACTTGGTGGCAAGGTGGGAAACTAGTTTCCACTTTTGCTGTGCAACCAAACAGATATTAACTATCTCTTCAATTACGTAAGGCATAATGGTAGCGCAAATGAGTGACAAACCAACCCCAGAACAAGACAAGGCCTTAGCCGAAGCTCGCGCACGCCTTGCCGACACGCCCGCAAATGTAGTTGTCGCAAACCATGTGGTCGGCCTCTATGAATTGGCGGCAATACATCTCTCAGCAAATCCACCAAGATTCGACGATGCGCGCCTGGCGATAGACGCCCTCGCAGCAATTGTCGACGCTCTTGGCAACCGTCTCGGCGACGACCACGAGACATTCAAAGACGCGCTGGCTAATATTCGCTTGGTGTATGTCAAGTTGACGACCGAAAATAACTGAGAAACAACTCAGGCTCCAAACAAAAAGTCTGAACTGAGTCGGGCTCCCTTCAGCCACTCTTCAACCGGCATTGCAGACTTGCCTTCGGGTTGCACCTCAACAATTGCAACCGCACCATCGCCAGTCGCGACACAGCACGACGATTTGCTTATCTCGCAAATTTGACCGGATTTGAAATCTCGTGAAACACCCGTCACAAGTTTGCCTCGCACGATCTTTAATCGGCGACCATTGACGAATGTGAATGCCCCGCCAACACGCACCTGTCGCAAAATCAGATTCGAAGATTGACTCCAGTCAATTTGCAAATCACCAGTTTTGATCTTCTTGGCGTAAATCGTTTCGCCAGTTTGTGCGATGCCCTCACCAAGGCCCTTTTTGACTTTATCCACCAAGATTTTGATCGCGGCTTCGTTAAGTCTTGACCGCAACGAGTTGACGTCGTCTTCGCGATCGATCGAAACTTCTTGGCGCACGAAAACCTCGCCTTCATCCAGTTTCTCAACAACACGCATGATGCAAACGCCCGTCTTTTCATCACCTGCCAAAATTGCGCGCTCAACTGGCGCCGCCCCTCGCCATCGAGGCAAAAGCGAAAAATGCACATTGACCATCGGCACATGCGACAAAATTTCGATCGGTATCAATTCACCAAAGGCCACAACTATGCCAAGCAGGTTCGGTTTTTGTGCGACGATATTCAACACGTCACTCACTTCGTGTGACACCGAAATGCCGAGTTTTTGCGCTGCAATTTTCACTGGGCTCGCCGATACATCGCTACCTCTGCCCCGACGCACATCGGGTCGGGTTACAACGAGTTCAACATCAACACCATTGGCCACCAAAGCTTCAAGATGCGGTACGGCAACTTCTGGAGTGCCTAAAAATACAACGCTTGACACGCCTCCGACTGGCATTGGTGCGAGCGAAGTCACGACAGTTTCAAGTGCGTTGGTTCGCTCTCAATCTTGTTTTCTTCGCGTCGCCGATATTCGGCAAGTGCCTGCTTTCGTTGATCTGGTGTCATGCGTTCAAACATCAAAACACCCTGCAGATGATCGATCTCGTGCTGAAACAACCTCGCTAAAAGTTCGTCGGCCTCAATCTGAATTGTGTTGCCATCGAGATTAGTTGCCTCGACAAGCACAAGTTTCGGTCGCACCATTTCGACATAAAGCCCCGGAATCGACAAGCAGCCTTCGTCATAAACCCATTCACCACTTGATTCGATTATTTTTGGGTTGATCAGCACTTGGGGTTCGTCGTCTACGTCGTAGACAAACAATTGCTTTTGCACGCCTATTTGAGGTGCTGCGAGCCCCAAACCTGGTGCCTGATACATGACCTCAAACATCTCGTCGGTCAGCTTGATCAGCTTCGAGTCGATGTTCGTGATTTCGGCGGCACAGGTCTTTAATACTGGGTCGCCAAATGTTCGAATGTCATAACTCACCCAATCAACACTACCGAAGTAGCCGTCGCCCCTGATCTATACGCGCGGCGGGTCGATGTGAAATGTCAGACGAGATTTGGCTGGTCGCTTCGCAGTGCTCAGCACATCAGTTAACTCTTGCCAACTCGCGGCACGAATTAGTCCGTTATCTGTGTCTTTATTCATGGTCTGCACAACCGACGAAAACTCAAGAGTTTCGTTCAACGAGTCAAGAAACGACTTCGTACCCTTTCCCGAAACCTGAGCAATTGACCCAAATGGTGGAAATTTCAGCATTGATCTGCGCATCTGATCATCGACGAAATATTTGCTCAGATCGCGACTCTGCAAGCCGACCAACAATGAGTTGTCTGGCGTGTGGGTCTGCAGCAAGATGCGTGGGCTTGCACTCGATCGACCAACGAGCCGAGCGGCGTGCACGATCAAAGTCGCCACAATTTCATTGGCCCGATACCTCGGTGCGAGCAACTCTGAATCAATATCTAGAAAGACGACAGTGTCGGCATTTTGAACCCGATGTAAAACTGCCTCAGTGCCAACGAAGACGCTATTTCGCTCATTAACTGTTTCTGTAGCAGCCGTAACTTCGAGTACCGAGCGATTTGCCGCTGCTTCGAGCTCTTCGCGCAGTCGAGCAACGCCGGGCTTGAGCACCGCACAACTGCTCGAGCCGCAAACTTGACAAATGACGGGTCGTGATTCACCACATCTCGGGCAATCAAGTTTTGTCTTGTCAAGTTGATTTAGGGCGGCATCACACTTTTCACAGCGCAGAATATTGCGACATGAACCACACGCCGTCAGTCGCCCTCGACCCTTGGTGTTTAATACGCAGACCACGCGACGAGATTTATCACGCAATTCGGCGATTAGTTCAGACGAAATAAGCGAGCGACTCCATTGCTCGTCTTTATTGCGATCAATAATCAGAACTTCGGGCCACGGATTCTGATTGTCGACAACCGTTCGATCACCTGCCCATTTACGCGCCGACAGCGACGAAATCGGTGAGAGCAAGATACATCTGGCGCCTGCGCGCGCGGCGCGCTCAATGGCGACATCACGGGCGTGCCATGTTGGGCTTCTCTCTTCTTGTAACAAGTCGTCGTGCTCATCTACAACGACGATGTTCACGAATTTTTCAACGGGCGCCCACACGACGCTTCGAGTGCCAACAACAACATCAACACCGCCATACGCCATCGCCCAATCTTGTGGCCACTGAGCAACCGAATAATTATTCGCCTTCAATGCGGCGGCAAGAAGTTTGACCCGATGTTGGGTCGGCATCACGACGATCGTCGGTCCGTCGCAGGCAATCGAGCTGATCAGTGGCGTCAAATTTGTCAGCGGTGCAACGGTTATCAACCCATTACCAAACACTTTGATCTTTTCGAAAGCTTCCGAAACATGGTGCAGAGTGCGTGGCATATATCGCGATGACGGCACTTGGCTGATCAGCGTGGCTGGTGCTGCGGTCGAAATAAACGATCTCATTCGCCCAGCCCAGCGCTTCGTCGCCCATTTCGCGAGATTAACTATTTCTTTGGTTACTCCAAGACCCAATACCTTGATCACGCTCTTTATTTTGCTGATTTCGAGACCTGCGCTTGGTGCACCAATTTCGATTACCCAACCCGCAACATTTCGTCCATGCAGTGGCACGCGCACGCGCACACCAATACGCACTTGTTCAATCAGCGCCTCAGGCACCAGGTAATCAAATATTTTGTCGACCCCCGTTACGTCGGGTACGACTCGCGCTACCCGAACAGAGGGCACCGCCGTTTGAATCAGAGTTTGACTGCTGCCTTGAACTCTTTAAGCTTCGACAATTTCTCCCATGTGAAGTTCGGTTCGTTGCGACCGAAGTGACCATAGGCGGCAGTCTTTTGATAAATCGGTCGCTTCAGGTCGAGATCGCGCAAAATTGCCGCGGGACGAAGATCAAAAACTTCTTGCACTGCCGCCTCAATCGCAGCATCGTCAACAGTGTTGGTGCCAAATGTTTCGACAAAAATGCTGACCGGATGTGCCATGCCAATCGCGTAAGCGACTTGCAATTCACAACGCTTTGCTGCACCCGACGCGACAACATGCTTGGCAACCCATCGCGCCGCATATGCCGCTGAGCGATCAACCTTTGATGGATCTTTTCCGCTGAATGCGCCACCACCGTGACGGCCCATGCCGCCGTAAGTGTCAACGATAATTTTGCGACCAGTCAAACCAGTGTCGGCGTGTGGCCCACCCTTGACAAACTCGCCAGTCGGATTTACGTAAACGGCATAATCGTCTTTGGCGAACTGTGCCGGAATCACTGGACGAATAACTTGTTCGATCAAATCAGGCCGAATCACGGTGTCGCGGTTGATGCCGTCGGCATGTTGCGTTGATATCAAAATAGTTCGCAACCGAACTGGCACTCCGTTTTCATAATCAAATGTCACCTGTGTCTTGCCATCAGGCCGCAAATATGGAATCGCCCCGGACTTTCGAACATCTGTGAGTTTTTCTGCCATACGGTGCGCCAACCAAATCGGCAACGGCATCAAATCTTCGGTCTCTGTGCATGCATAACCGAACATCATTCCTTGGTCGCCGGCGCCTTGACTATTTAGTTTGTCTTCACCACTCTTGCCTGCGCGGATTTCTTCACTGACATCAACACCCTGGGCGATATTCGGGCTCTGCTCGTCAATACTGACGATCACACCGCAAGTGTTGCCATCGAAACCATAAAGTGCGTTGTCATAACCAATGCCTTTGATAACTTCGCGTGCAATCTTAGGAATGTCGACATATGCGCTGGTGGTGATCTCACCAGCAACGACACACAAGCCTGTTGTAAGCAAAGTTTCGCAGGCAACTCGACCATTAGCGTCTTCTTTTAGAATTGCATCAAGCACCGCATCAGAGACCTGATCGGCCATCTTGTCCGGGTGCCCCTCGGTGACACTTTCTGAAGTAAACGAATATTTTTTCATCGACGCAATTTTCGTCTTACTCGGCCGCTTGCTCTGTCGTCGAATCTTGCATCGCGTCGAGCTCTGCTTGTTGCTCGGCGGCTATTGCTGCTTCATTCTCGGCCAGAACTTCTTCGATCGTCTTGGCGACGAGTTGGATCTTTCCGGCGGCAATTTCTTCGAAACTGATCGAAAGGGGCTTTCGGGCTGTCGAACTAACTTGAGGTGGCACCATGTTGCCAAGACCGTCACCAAGTTGATTGAAATATGAGTTGATCTCGCGTGCACGGCGAGCCGAGAGTGTTACGAGGGAAAATTTCGAACCAGTGTGCCCCATCAGCGACTCAATTGCTGGGTTCATCATCGTGTCTTCGGTTGTCACATTTGCCTCCCGGCGCTCTGTACAAGGCGATCAGATTATGAAAGCTTGCGGCTATTGAGTATAGCCCTTTATCTAACGGGGTGTGCGCTGATTCCGCTCATAGGCGATGATTCGACTCAATTCTTCGAGAGTTGATTCGAGGTCATCGTTGATAATCACGTAGTCGGCAATGGCTTTGCCCACCGGCTCTTCTTCTTCAGCTTTACGCAATCGCTTTTCAACTTTCTGATCTGCGTCCCCCCGACCCCGAAGCCTCGCCTTTTGCTCCTGCCTCGAAGGTGGCAAAACAAAAAGTAATAGCGCAGATTCGTTCAGACGCTTTACTTGCTGTGCCCCGTCTACTTCAATTTCAAGCACTACATCTTTGCCAATCGGCGGATTAGGCATCGGGGTGCCATACAAGTTTCCAAGAAAATCTGTCCATTCGAGAAAGCCGTTAGCGGCAATGTTGTCTTCGAATTCTTGTCGGGTGACGAACCTATATGCATCAGCGGCCTCGCCTGGTCGTTGCTCACGTGTTGTCCACGATCGACTCAACCAAAGATGAGCATCGCGTTGCACGAGTTTTTCGACGATCGTGCTCTTGCCTACTCCACCAGGACCCGAAACAACAATTACAAGACCAGGATTATTCGCGCTCACTTAAAAGCCTCAAGTAGTTGCGCTCGCTGTTGATCGTTCAAACTATCAATTTTTTGTTTGTGAGAAATCTTTAAGTCATCAAGTGTTTGCCGCGCGCGAACTTTGCCAACATTAGAGAACAACTCGAGAACTTTAACTACATAAAGTTGATTCAAGGCCAGTTCATCACTTGATTGCAAGACTGAAGACAAAGACCTGACCCCGTCAGCAATCTGCTCAAGTACTTGATTCATCTTTAGACGCAGATCGAGCACGCCAGCGATTGCAATATCGCGAGTCTCAAAGCCAACAGGCGTCGTTGCCATTAATCCATTCTAGTTCTATGTTTCAAAACCTTCTTATTCAAGCATCTGCCTGAAGGCCACCGCGGTGTGATGCCGAAGTTACCTCTGACCAATCGGAGATTGAGTGAGCATCAGCCCACTTATTTAGTTGGCGCAGAATTTTGATTGGCGCTCTTGGGTCGGCGAAAGTTGCCGTGCCGACCTGCACCGCATCAGCACCCGCAAGCATCAACTCGGCTGCTGTCTCACCAGATACGACACCGCCGGCCCCCAAGATTTTGATCTTCGGCAATGCGGCTCGAACTTCGTAGATGCATCGCACTGCAATTGGATGCAAAGCTGAACCCGACAAACCACCGCGAATGTTGCCGAGCACGGGCAGACCGGTGTCGGTGTCAATCGCCATACCGATTGCCGTATTGATCAGCGTTACCGCTTGTGCGCCAGCCGAGTGGACTGCCCGGGCGACATCTACTATTAGCGAAGTGTTCGGGCTTAATTTCGCCCACAACGGCAACTCGGCAACTAGACACGATTCTATTACTCGCGCACTCAATGCTGCGTCGTGACTGAACATCGCATGATCACCACTTAGGTTGGGGCACGAAAGATTAATTTCGATTGCAGCTATCTCGTTGCGCACAGTTGCCAGCAACTTTGCCGCTTGCGAATAGTCGTCGATGCTATGACCCCAAATGCTGGCGACAACTTTTGCCCCGGCGCGCTGCAACATCGGTAAATCATGTTCAATGAAACTTGCAACGCCACTACCCTGCAAACCGACTGCATTGAGCATGCCCGATTTGGTTGGGTGAAGTCGTGGCGCGGCATTGCCTGGCCACGAAAAGTGGGCAACAGATTTGGTGACAACGGCACCAATTTCACGCAATGGAAAGTACGAATCAAACTCTGCGCCGTAACCCGCAGTACCGGATGCAGTCAATATTGGTTGGGCAAGTTCGACTGAACCAATCGAAATCGCTTTGCGGTTCATTATCGGGCGTGAAATTCTTGCAACGACTTGACCGTGAATGGTCGGTTGCGCTGCTCAATCATTCCTTGAACTGCGGCGCTTGCGGCACTAAGCGTCGTAACTACCGCGACGCGACAGTTATTGGCCGCTTTGCGAATTGCTTCGCCATCACTACGAGTGCCATAACCATGAGGCGTATTGATCACGAGCACAATCTCGCCTGCTTCAATGAGTTTGACTGCATCATCAAAGTTTTTTGTCGCTGTTATTCGCTCCGAAAATTTACTGACGACTCGAGTGACAACACAGCCATGCTCGGTTAAATAATTTGCCGTGCCAGAAGTTGCAGCAACCTGCAAGCCCAACGAAGTCAAACCTTTAACTACTTCGACTCCGCCGCTCTTGTCGCGATCATTGAGCGATACGAAGACTAAACCGCTTTCAGGCAGCGTTGTGCCGGCTGCAAATTGCGCCTTGGCGAAGGCCCGTGCAAACGAATCGTCGATGCCCATGACTTCACCAGTAGAACGCATCTCTGGTCCGAGTGCAGTATCAACTCCGGCAAATCGATTGAACGGCAGCACCGCCTCTTTGACAGAGATATGACGACTAGACACACGCTCTGACAAGAGACCTTCTTGCCGCAGTTGGCCAAGAGATGCGCCGAGCATGACTCGACTCGCAACTTTCACAAGTGGCACGCCCGTCGCTTTGGCAACAAATGGCACAGTACGGCTCGCCCGCGGATTGGCCTCAATCACATAAACAGTCGAGCCAGCAACAGCAAACTGAACGTTTATTAAACCGATGACATTCAGTGCATTCGCAATTTTCTTGACGGTGTTTTCAATTTCGTCGACGATTCTTGGCGACAAAGTTACGGGAGGAATCGTGCACGCTGAATCTCCTGAGTGCACACCCGCCTGTTCAACATGTTCCATTACACCGCCAATCAAAACCTCACCTTCGGCGTCACGAATTGCGTCGACATCAACTTCGATGGCATCTTCTAAGAATCGATCGACAAGCACCGGACGCTCGGCCGAAAGCCCGCCTTCGCGACCCAATGAACCAGCCTGATCCATCTCTTGCATTGCTTTTCGCAATTGTGATTCGTCGTGAACGATCTGCATCGCTCGACCACCAAGCACATAACTTGGTCGCACCAAAACGGGATAACTGATCTTGTTGGCAATTTCAACGGCCTGATCAACATTTCGCGCCGTACCCCCTGGTGGTTGAGCGATTGCGTTGGCTTCGCACAGCGCACTCCATTTTTCGCGATCTTCGGCAATATCAATGCTCTGGCTGTTGGTGCCCGCGATCAAACCTGCCGGCAGTCGTGCAGCAAGTTTTAGCGGGGTCTGACCGCCCAAACCCACGATCACTTTTGGTGCCACACCCGACGAAAGAGTTTCGGCTTCAATCACATTTAAAACATCTTCAAATGTCAACGGTTCAAAATAGAGCTTGTCTGATGTGTCGTAGTCGGTCGAAACGGTTTCTGGGTTGCAATTAAGCATGATCGTTTCATAGCCGGCGTCACGCAACGCAAAACTGGCGTGCACACAGCAATAGTCGAACTCGATGCCCTGACCGATGCGGTTCGGACCACTGCCCAAGATAATTACCGACTCTTTTGTCGTCGCATGAATCTCAGACTCATCTTCGTAGGTTGAATAGTGATAAGGGGTTTGCGCCGAGAACTCTGCACTGCACGTATCAACGGCCTTGAATGTTGGTCGAACACCCACGGCCAATCGCGCGACGCGAACTTCGCCTTCGGAAATCTTCCAAAGCCAAGCCAATTGTGCGTCGGCAAAACCCATTCGTTTCGCGCGAAGCCATTCTGTTTTCGTCAGTGAGGCGACATCGCGTGATGCCAAAAATTCGCGCTCTTCGACTATCGCCAGCATTTGATCTAAAAACCATGGATCAAACTTGCAGTAATCGGCGATAATTTCAATAGAGATTTTTCGACGCAAACACTCACCGATCTGAAAAATTCTTTCAGGCGTCGGAATTGCGATTTGCTTTAGCAGCTCTTCGTCAGTAGCAGTTTTATAATTTTCTTCACCAGGGTCGCAGTTCAAACCGAATCGCCCAATTTCGAGTGAACGAAGCGCTTTCTGCAAACTCTCTGTAAAAGTTCTGCCAATCGCCATTGCCTCTCCGACGCTTTGCATCTGCGTGCCAAGTACACCGGATGTGCCAGGGAACTTCTCGAAGGCCCAACGCGGAATCTTGACCACTACATAATCGATCGTCGGTTCGAAACTTGCCGGAGTCTTCTTGGTGATGTCATTCGAAATCTCGTCCAATGTGTAGCCGACGGCGAGCTTTGCGGCGATCTTGGCAATCGGAAAGCCAGTCGCTTTTGAAGCCAGGGCAGAACTTCGCGATACGCGAGGGTTCATTTCGATCACAACTTGCTCGCCCGTCATCGGATTGACGGCAAACTGCACGTTTGACCCGCCTGTTTCAACGCCAACCCGTCGAATGCATGCAAACGCAGCATCGCGCATTTTTTGATACTCGACGTCAGACAATGTCATTGCAGGTGCCACAGTTATCGAATCACCCGTGTGCACACCCATTGCATCGACATTTTCGATCGAACAAATGATCACGCAGTTGTCGTTGCGATCGCGCATTACTTCGAGTTCGTATTCTTTCCAACCGACTATTGAGGTTTCGATCAACACCTCTGAAATAGGGCTGGCAGCCAGACCATTGCTAACAACCATCTTGAATTCTTCTGGAGTGTGTGCAATGCCAGTGCCACGTCCGCCCAATATGTATGCAGGGCGAATGATCACGGGTAGACCGATCTCTTTGATGATCTTTTGCGCCTCGGGCAAAGTGTGCGCGATGCCTGAACGTGGCACACTCAACCCAATCTCGATCATTGCTTCTTTGAATTTGCCGCGATCTTCGGCAGTGGCAATCGCTTCGGCGTTTGCACCAATCAGTTCGGGTGTGCCTGGCACGCCAACTTTGCCACGAGCGAACAACTCCATGGCTAAATTCAAAGCGGTTTGACCGCCCAATGTCGGCAATACTGCATCTGGCTTTTCGCGCTCAATAATTTTTTCGATGAACTCTGGTGTCAGAGGTTCAATATAAGTGCGATCCGCAAAATCAGGATCAGTCATGATCGTTGCCGGGTTTGAGTTTGCAAGAATCACGCGGTAGCCCTCGCTGCGCAACACCCGACAAGCCTGTGTACCTGAATAGTCGAACTCACAAGCTTGACCAATGACGATTGGCCCTGAGCCCAAAACAAGAATCGACTTAATGTCGTTGCGTCTTGGCATTACTTTGCTTCCATTCGCGACACAAATTCGCCGAACAGATATCGACTGTCGTGTGGCCCCGGGCCGGCTTCAGGGTGATATTGCACGCTGAATGCATTGGCTCCGAGCACACGCAGACCCTCATTCGTATTGTCGTTCAAGTTGATGTGTGTTACTTCTGCCTTCTTTGCTAATGAATCTGCATCAACACAAAAATTATGGTTTTGACTCGTGATCTCAACCGTGTTGGTTGCAAGATTGCGCACGGGGTGATTTGCTCCATGATGTCCGAACGGCAACTTAAATGTTTTGCCACCGAGTGCCAGTGCCATCAGCTGATGACCAAGACAAATGCCGAACATCGGCACATTCGTGCCAAGCAACTCGCGAATCGTCGCTGGCGCGCCATGCACCATCTCTGGATCTCCAGGGCCGTTCGAAAGAAAAATTCCGTCCGGCGACAAGGCCATGACGTCGGCGGCCGAGGTCGTTGCTGGCACAACATGCACAGTGGCAAACTCTGCCAAGCAATTCAAGATTGTCGTTTTGATGCCAAAATCGAACGCGACAACTTTCAGTGTTCCCGCGCCGTGAACATAACTCTTGGTGGTCGTAACTTGGGCAATCAAATTGCGGCCAGCTGTGCCCTTTTCACTTGCCGCCGCTTTTCGCAAGTCTGATTCGCCGGCGGTGCCAAACGCACCTGGCATCGCGCCAGAGTCGCGCAACAGACGAGTCAATCGTCTTGTATCGATGCCTGCGATACCTAAAACTTCATGGCGTTTGAGAAACGAATCAAGTGAATCGTCGCTTCGCCAATTGCTTCGTCGCCTGGCGAGTTCGCGCACAATCACACCTCGTGCAAAAATTTTCGAAGATTCATTGTCCGCGGCGGTCGTGCCGTAGTTACCGATGTGCGGTGTCGTAAACGTGATGATCTGCCCCGCGTACGAAGGATCAGTCAGAATCTCTTGATAACCCGAGAGACCCGTATGAAACACGACCTCACCTCGAGCGATTACTGGCGCAGAAATTTCTGAACTTCCCGCACCGATCGCCTCGCCCTCAAAAAGCGAACCATCTTGAAGAACAAGTAGCGCTGGTCGAATACTGCGTGTCATTTTTGCGCTTGACCATCAATCACGGTTGGTGTTCCTTTAAAAATTGTGTGTCGCACTCGACCTCGAAGTGTGCGACCAATATATGGAGTATTAATGCTCTTGCTGGCAAGTCGCTCGGGATCAACGCTCCAAGTTAGTTGAGGATCAAACACGCAAAGGTTCGCATTAACTCCCGCGACGACATCGCGTCCATGCTCGGCGTCGACACGCGCGATTTTTGCAGGGTTCCAGCTCATCAATGCCACCACATCTCGGATCTCGCAAGCACCCTCGGCCAGCACCACACCGAGTGCCGTCTCGAGACCGAGCATGCCAGGCGGCGCCAAATCGAGCGACATTTCTTTGTCGCGTCGCGGATGCGGAGCGTGATCTGTCGCAATCGCATCAATCGTGCCGTCAAGTAGGCCGGCTTTGAGCGCTTGAATATCTTCAATCGACCGTAACGGCGGGTTTACTTTGAACACGGGGTTGTAACTCGCCAGAAGTTCTTGGGTCAACGACAAATGATGTGGTGTCACTTCGGCAGTTATTGGCAGGCCATCTCGCTTTGCCGCTCGCACTAGTTCAACACTGCGTTTGGTCGACAAGTGCAGAAAGTGCATCGACGCGCCGGTGATACGCACCAACTCGATGTCACGAAAAACCATTAGCTCTTCGGCGATTGATGGCCAGCCAGGCAAACCCAAATCGGTGCAGCAACTGCATTCGTTCATTACTGCACCTTTGGTTAGTTCGGCAACTTCGCAATGCTGCGCGAGAGTCACACCCAGACCTCTGGCATATTCAAGTGCTCGACGCATCAACGCAGCGTCTTGCACTCCGTTGCCATCGTCAGTAAAAAACGTAACGCCCGCGTGAGCCAACTCAGCCATCGGCGCGAGCGACTCACCCTGACGGCCAAGAGTTATGCATCCACTTGGCACCACATCAACTAAGCCGGCACGCTTGCCTTGTTCACGCACAAAGTCGATTACCGCAACAGAATCTTGTGGTGGATCTGTGTTTGGCATTACAACGAGCGCCGTGTAACCACCCAGCGCGCCAGCGCGACTGCCAGTTTCAATTGTCTCAGCTTCTTCTTTGCCAGGTTCGCGCAAGTGCGCGTGCAGATCGACAAAGCCGCTGCTCACGATGCAACCTGATGCGTCAAGTTGAGTGTCGCCCTTAAGATTCTTGCCAACTTCAACAACACTGTCATTTTCGATTTTGACATCCGCAACTTCTTGAGACTTTCGATTGATGATGGTGCCGCCTTTGATCACGAGTGATTTGCTCATGCTTGGCCTCCGAGACTTGAACCACTGCCAAGCAGTTCGAACAGCACCGCCATTCGAACTGAGACGCCGTTAGCAACTTGTCGATGAATCAAAGAGTTTTTTACATCAGATGGATCAATTTGCATTTCAACGCCTCGATTCATCGGACCAGGATGCATCACTATCGCATCAGACTTAAGCGTGAGCACTCTTTTTTGCGTCAATCCGTATTGTTCGCTGTATTCACGAAGCGTCGGCACGTGCCCTTGCGCCATGCGTTCACTCTGTAAACGCAACATATAGAGCACGTCAACCGTGCCAATCACCTCATCTAGTTTGTGCGACACGCTCACTGGCCAGTGCGAAACATCGGGTGGCAACAAGGTTGGTGGTGCAACAAGCACAACGTTTGCTCCAAGCAGCGTAAATGCCTGAATATTGCTTCGTGCCACGCGCGAGTGTTTGATATCCCCAACTATTGCAACTTTCATTCCTGCAAAACTTTGGGCGTGGGTAGCTTCACGAATGGTGTAGCAATCTACGAGTGCCTGCGTCGGATGTTGATGCGCACCGTCGCCCGCATTGATTATCGACGCCGAGGTCCACTGGCTAATCTGCCACGGAATACCCACCGACTTGTGTCGCACGACGAACGCATCAACCCCCATATCGGTGATTGTCGCAACGGTATCGCGCAACGACTCGCCCTTATTGACACTTGAAGTTGAAACATTAAACGTCATCGTGTCTGCTGACAGTCGCTTGGCAGCCGTCTCGAAACTCAAGCGCGTGCGGGTCGAGTCTTCAAAAAACAAACTCGCAACAGTACGTCCGCGAAGTGCCGGCACTTTTGGCACGGGTCGATGGTTGATCTCGGCCATGTGATCTGTTAACTGCAACAAGGCTGTCAAACCTTCTAGACCGAGTTCGTCGATTGAGCGCAGATGCTTCATTACGTCGCCTCCGTGCTCGGGGTAACAAACACTCCATCGCGCGTCGCCGAAACTTCATCGCCCCGATGTGTCGGCAAATTTTTGCCGACGAAGTCTGGACGAATTGGCAGTTCACGATGGCCGCGATCTACAAGCACGGCAAGTTGCACCGACCGAGGCCGACCATAGTTATTTAAGCCCTCCATCGCGGCCCTGACTGTTCGACCCGTATACAAAACATCGTCGACTACGACAACGGTTGCACCCGACAAATCGAACGGAATATTGCTGATCGCACCAAGCGAAACTGGTCTCAAGCCAATGTCATCGCGGTGCAGGCTGACATCAAGTGCACCTACTGGCACAGTTACTTCGGTTTCAATGTTGTTGATTTGCGCGGCAATCTCTTCGGCTATCCAGGTGCCACCACGTTGTAGACCGACTATTGCTAAACCCTCAACCCCATGGTTGCGTTCGACAATTTCATGGGCAATTCGCACAATCGCGCGACGCACATCGGCCGCAGTCATCGCTTCACGCGACGAGTTAGAACTCGCTGACTTAGTCACTATTACTCCTCCGTTTGAGCCTCACTGGACTCATTTGACGGTGATTAACTTTTAAACTTCGCCGATCAATATAGCAGCACTTCGGTAAGCAGCCGTTATTTCGGGGTTCGCTGAAAAACGACCCACCACGAATTGGCGAAGCTAGTCTCGAAATCCGAAGCCACCTTAGACCAAACTTGCTGCATCTGATCATCCATATTCACCGGCAAAATCACAAACTCAATTTCGTCGACAAACGGCAAAATATCGCCTTCCGCGAAGACATCTAAACCATAAAGTGTTCGCTCAAAAGGAACCGGAAATGAATAAATCCTTTCGCGTCGTGCCATTTGTGCGGTCAACGGGTGATAAGCGCTGACTTTCGCCGACTCCGGAATCTTGCTCATCGCCTCGGTAGCGGCCGCGACCATCGGGTGGCTTGACCCGTTGTATGCGATGTCAGTTCTCGCACCCGGCAATGGCGACCACATGAACGCCGAAAACAAGCTGCTGATTAGGCACGCACCGATTAGCCACCCCCGAAGTTTGCTCGACAGCCGACCGATTGCATACACCGTGCCAAACACGAGCGCCGGAACCGCAACAAATGAATAGTGATATTCGATATGAAACTGATACCAAAAGGTACTCAGAATATTGATGCCGATTACAAACAGTGAGATTGCCGCCACTTCGGGAAAAGCCACAAAAATAAATGCGAACGGCAGAAATAGCTGCAGCAAATAAAATGGACGCGAGTCGCTGACGAGATGTGACATGAGTTTTGCTGGATCAGAAAATATTGTCTTAATCAAACCACCGACTCCACCAAACGGAATTCGCCAACTATTTCTAAATGACACGCCGTTAATGCCCTGTTGGATGCCAAAGATCGCCAAAATCATGTACCACAGCGAGAAAACTGCGGTGACTGCGCCCACTTGCCGACTTCTTCGAAATGCGATCCAAACTCCGAGTGGCAGCATCACAAGAGCAACATCTTCTTTAACGCTGAGACTAAGCAAAGCCGCAGCGAAAAACAGTCGCCACTTTTTTTCAAGAGCAGCATAAATACTCGCACCAACGAACAGCCCCAAAAACGAATCAGGGTGAAAGTTTTCTACCCCGATCCAAACCGTGGCCGGATGTATCAAATAGATGAACGCAAATACCGTCGCTGCACACTCGCTATCGAGTCTCTTGCGTGCGTATAGAAAGACAGGTATTGCTCCAGCAGAGATAGCCAGCGACTGCACGACGAACAACAACGAACTCGAACCGAAAAACCAATACAGCGGCACCAAAAAAATTAACACGAAGCTGGTGTGATCCCCGAACAGATTTCGACCCATCAGGGTCACAAATGGGCTGTGAAATCTCGATAACAGCCAGATTCCTTGGTCATAAAGACCGAAGTCATATGCCGAGGTGTTCAGCCCCCGATGCAGCTCAACACTAAGTGCTGCCAAGTAAACAAACATTAAAGCAATCGACGACGCGGTGGCGGTTTGCCATACCGTGATCTGCGAGGCTCGAAGCCGAAGGGTGATCAGAAACTTTCTCGTATACCCAACCTTTTTGAATTACTAAGTACGCACCCTTTTAGCAATCGCTGAAAGAATGCCATTCACATACTTACCAGATTCTTCGGTCGAAAATCGCTTTGCCAATTCGACCGCCTCATTAATAACTACGGCAACAGGCACATCAGGTCGGTCAAGTAATTCGAATATCGCGAGTCGCAAAATGTTGCGGTCGATTGCAGGCATCCGCTGAATCGTCCATGTATGCGAGAACTCTGAAATTAGTTCGTCTGTATCCTGACGCTTATCTTCGGTGCCTTTCGCCAAAAGCATGACCAACTCATCTACACCCAAGATTTGCGCCTTGATGACCTCATCTACTTTGACGCTGCGCGACTCGGCTTCATACAAAAAGTGCACGGCTCGTTCGCGAGCGTTACTTCGATTGTCGTCCCCGACTTTGGCCTTACGGGGCAATGACATCAAACTCTCGTTATGTATTCGCCTGAGCGCGTGTCTAGTTTAACTCGATCACCGATATTCACGAATAACGGCACTTGAATAACTTTGCCTGTCTCAAGAGTTGCAGGCTTACGCGCACCTGAAACACGATCGCCTTGAATACCTGGCTCGGTCTCGGCAATATTTAGTTCGACGGTCACGGCTATCTCGACGCTGACAATTTCATCTTTGTGCTGTGCAATAATTGCTTTCGCTCCTTCTACCAAATAGTCAGAGGCTTCACCCAATGCTCGCGGAGTGATGTTGATCTGCTCATAAGACTCAGTGTCCATGAATACATAGTCGTCACCTTCTTTGTAGAGAAACTGCATATCGGCGCGATCAAGAATTGCCTGTTCAACGCGCACACCTGCGTTGAAGGTTCGCTCTAAAATGTTGCCGGTGCGTAAGTTACGCAACTTGGTGCGTACAAACGCCCCACCCTTGCCCGGTTTCACATGTTGAAAGTCAACAACAGTGAACAAACCGTTATCGATTTCGAGCGTGATGCCGTTCTTCAGGTCGTTGGTTGTAATTGCAGGCACTGTCGATCCTTTTTGCTTGACGTAAGTATTCGGCAGCCAGTTTGCGTAACGACGACTAAGTCCTCAATTCGCACACCACCGAGCCCTTCACGATAGACGCCAGGTTCAACAGTCACTACTTCGCCTACTTCGAGGGGCTCAGCAAAGCCGGTTCGCACCCACGGCATTTCATGTATTTGCAAACCAACACCGTGACCGGTGCTGTGCGTAAATTCAGATGCAAAACCAGCCTCGGCTATATAGTCGCGACAAGTTTTGTCTACATCTTGGGCGAGCACACCCGCTTTGACAGATGCCAGGCCGAGCAATTGTGACTGACTCACTACTTCATGCATCTCACTCAAAACTGGGTCGACATCACCAATCAAATATGTTCGAGTCATGTCTGAGTGATAGCCGTCAACGAGTCCACCCACATCGATAACGACACTGTCCCCGGTTTCAATTCGACGACTGACTGGTCGATGGTGCGGTCGCGCCGAGTTTGGGCCACTCGCAACAATCGTGTCATAACTCGTGAACTCGGCACCATGTCGGCGCATGCGATAGTCGAGTTCATCGCGGATATCTCGTTCTGTCAAACCTTGCGAGAGCATCGGCACGACTTCAGCAAGAGCCTTATCTGTGGCGAGCGCTGCAAGTTGCATTCGTTGAATTTCTGGTTCGGTTTTGCGTCGGCGCAACTTCGGCACAATTGGTGCGATTTTTCGTAGTTCGGTTGACAACTGTTCAGTCATGCTCTCGAGCTGACTGACAGTCAATTCGCCAGCGTCAAAATTTACATTCTTCAATGAGGCTGTTGTGCCAGCCAGTGCTTCTCGCAGCGCCACAGCACTGCGGCCTTCAATGACTTCACAGTTGGCCCCAGAATTTTTCGTTTGCTCACGCGCCTGATCGCCATATCGACCATCGACCACAAGCACCATGTCGTCAGGTCGCACAATCAAAGTGCCCGCCGAACCAGTAAAACCTGTTAGCCAGCGAATGTTGTTCAGGTCTACGACTAGCAACCCACTGTCGATACTTGCACCGCGAACTTGCATTTCATCACGAACTAATTTGTCGCGACTATCTACGACGAGTGGCGACAATGACACAGCGACTAACTCTTTTTTGCTAGCAATGTCGCCACTGCATGCACCGCAAAAACATATGAGTCGGCACCAAAGCCAGCGATCGAGCCCGACGCCACTGGGGCAACGACACTCTCGTGGCGCCATGGCTCGCGGGTCGTTGGATTCGAGAGATGAACTTCAACGATTGGCCCTGCAAAACTTGCCAAGGCGTCGTGCAGGCTCCATGCAAAATGCGTGAGCGCACCAGGGTTGATAATTATCGCAGCGCATCGACCACGAGCCGCATGAATCGCTGAGATAAGTTCGGCAGTGCTTTGAGCACTCACTGTCTCAATCTGTAGACCCACTTCTTTTGCAATTTCGCCAACTCGACGCATGTGATCGGCTAGAGAATCGGTGCCATAAATCTCTGGCTGGCGCTGGCCGAGCAAGTTGAGATTTGGTCCACTCAATACCAAAACTATTTGCGAGTTTGATTTGGCCATGGCTATAGATTACTTCTCGTTCAGTTGCATTGCGTCAAAGGCTTGATCTAAATGCTTCTCACTCACACCACTCACAACTTCAATGCCTTTTGGTCCATCCAGCACAAACGTCAAACCCGATACTGCTTTTTTATCTAGGTGCATCAAGTCGATTAACTTTTGGCGATCAATTTTTTCGTCTGGCTTAACCTTCAAACCATAAGTTTCGCCGATAACCGTGTAGTGGTCGTCGACTCTCTGTTTGGTTATTCGTTGCATCGCATGCGCCAAATGCGCCGCAAAAATCATGCCGACTGCGACCGCCTCACCGTGAGCCAATGAAAAATTGCTGGATCGCTCTAACGCGTGCGCCAAAGTGTGACCATAATTGAGTAGCACCCGACTACCGCTTTCTCGCTCGTCAGCAGAAACAATTTTCGCTTTGATCTCAACGCACCTTGCTATTCGCTCAGGCATTGCAAGACTGAGCAGATCATCGCCCGTCAGGAAGTGATACTTCGCGACTTCGCCCAAGCCGCAACGCATCTCGCGCTCAGGCAATGTCTTGAGTGCATCCAAGTCACAGATAACGCCACTTGGCTGCCAAAATGCGCCAACCAAATTCTTGCCTTGGGCAATATTGACACCAGTTTTTCCGCCGATAGCCGCATCAACCATGCCGACTAGCGAAGTCGCCACATGCACCACTGGTGTACCGCGGTGCCAACTCGCTGCAGCAAAACCTGCAACATCGGTGACCATGCCTCCACCGATACCAATCACAACATCGCTTCTGGTCAAACCAAACTCGGCAAATTTTTGTGCGAGCATCTCGATTGTTTGCAGATTCTTGTGCTCTTCGCCGTCGCCAATAAATACCGTAGTGCTTTCAATTTTCAACTTGGGTTGCAGACCAATCTGACTTTGCGTCACCAAGACGGCACGCTTTGCCGACTTCGGCAGCATCGCTTCAAGTTGATCAATTGTCCCGTGCCCAACCAACACCGAATAAGACCGTTCGGCTAATTCAACTTTGACTTGATGTGTCGTCATTTGCTCACACCGATAATTTTCGTCAATTGACATTGATCGATGATCGTGTCGACAACCTGAGCGACCGTCAACGATTGGGTTGAAATCTTGTGCGTTGCAATCTGTTGGTAAAAGCTTTCTCGATTTGTTCGCATTTGATTTAGTGCCCCAACAGGGTCGCCATCTAAAAGCGGTCGATGCTTGGCCCTACCGGTTCGACCGACCAAAGTCGAAGTCGGTGCATCTAGCCATACGATGCACCGAGCGTGACTCAAGAGCAACGCACGATTCGAATCTGAAACCACTGCGCCACCAGCCACCGCCATCACCATTGATTCGGTGTTGTCGCAAGCCTCAACCAAGGCTTCTGATTCAAGTCGACGAAATTCAGGTTCGCCTTTTTCAACAAAAATTTCTCGCACTGACAACTTCGCAGACTTTTCTATCAATTCATCTGAATCAGCGAACTGTAAATTCAATTTCTTTGCAAGTTCACGCCCAACAGTGGTCTTGCCCGAACCCATCAACCCGACCAGAACGATTAGTGATTTTGTGGGTTCATGCGTTGATAGCTCTGACGACACGTCCAGAACCAAACTCAACTTATTCTCTTCGCGAAACTAGTCGCGTTTCGCACAAAGTCGTCAATGCTGTCTCCACCAAAATTTCTTTGCGCCTCTTGCGCTAGAACCAGCGCCACCATCGTCTCGGCGACGACACCCATAGCGGGCACAGCCGTTACATCTGTGCGTTCTTTGAAACTGACCGTTTCTTGCTTAGTTACTGTGTCAACAGTTTTTAGCGAAGGTCGATTGAGTGTCGCCAATGGTTTCATCGCCGCGCGCACGACCAGCATCTCGCCCGTCGACATGCCACCTTCGGTGCCGCCCGCCAAACTGGTTTCGCGTGAATATTTGTTTTCAGATTCGTTCCAAATAATTGCGTCATGTGCATTGCTGCCACGACGCGACGCAACCTCGAAGCCATCACCGATCTCTACGCCTTTGACAGCCTGAATACTCATGATCGCTTGGGCCAGCAAGCCATCTAATTTTCGATCCCAATGCACATAACTGCCCAATCCAACGGGCATGCCATAGGCCAATACCTCGACGATGCCACCCAAGCTGTCGCCGTCCTTTGCAGCATTTTCTATTTCGGCGATCATTTTGGCTTCAGCCACTGCATTGAAACAGCGCACGGGCGATTCGTCAATTTGTTCTAGATCATATATCTGCGGCCGAACTAGGTTTTCGCTACGCGCACTGCCCAACTGCAAAACATGCGAAAACACCGAGACATTAATTTGCTTCAGCAAAAGTTTGGCAAGTGCACCAGCCGCGACACGTGCGGCAGTTTCGCGCGCGCTTGCCCGCTCGAGCACATCGCGAGCGTCGTCAAAACCATATTTCTGCATGCCAGTTAAATCAGCATGACCAGGTCGTGGCTGGGTCAGTGGTTTTTTAGTCTTGCCTGGCTCAGGAGACATTTCTTCATGCCAGACATCACTGCGAAACCATTCACTGTTCTTGATTTCAATCGCAACTGGTGAACCAAGGGTGCGGCCATGGCGAATGCCACCAACTAGAACAATCTCATCTTGCTCAAATTTTTGTCGTGGTCCACGGCCAAAACCGAGTCGACGGCGAGCAAGTTCATCGTTGATGTGTTGCGCCGTAACTTCTAATCCTGCTGGCAAGCCCTCGACAATCACGACAAGGGCTTGTCCGTGACTTTCACCCGCCGTGAGGTATCGAAGCATGAATATCAGGCTACCTCTGGGGCGAGAGCACTACGGGGTCATTAAATTCGCAACTGCTACGACGGTGAAACTATTGAGTCTCGAGCGCCACACTGCGCATCAAATTTGCGTCTCCTCTTCGACCTAACCAAACTTCTTGCTGTAACGCCGCCTGCTGCACCAACATTTCTAAACCATCGACAGTTTGTGCCCCAGCATTTTTGGCGGCACGCAATAAACCAGTTTCAAGAGGACGATAAACGGCATCAAGAACCGTATGGCTCGCGTTAAGCAACTTCACATCTATCGGTGACTGATCGGTGTCGTGCATCTCACTACCTGTCGGGCTAAACCCGACTGGTGTTGTATTAATAACTATCTGAGCCTTATTTATCTCGACACTAATTTCTCGACCGACTCGACAGTTGTTGTAGTTTTTTGCAATCTGTTCTGCGCGCTCTGTGGTGCGATTTATGATTACGACTTCGCTGGCACCGTTCTTAATCAACGAATAAACAACTGCACTTGCGGTGCCTCCGGCTCCGATAACAACGACTCTGCTCTTTGCGATTTTCTGTGTGCTTGCGAATTCAATTGCGTTGCATGCACCTTGCCCGTCAGTGTTTGTCGCGAAGATTGTGCCGTCTGGTCGCAACAAAACCGTGTTCGCCGATTTGGTGAATTTGACTATTTCATCAACCTCACCGATTTCACTGACAATTTTCGCCACATCAATTTTGTGTGGCATCGTGACCGAATAGCCAGCAATGCCCAGAACCGACATCGCATCAATCGCATCTCTCACCTTGCCCGACTCAACTAAAAAAGCAAGATAGAGCCAATTGACATTAAACGCCTTGAATACAGCGTTGTGAATTTTTGGCCCAAGGCTCTGCGCAACTGGATTGCCAATAATCGCCGCTAGTCGTGTATTCGCATCGATTGGTTTGCTGTTCATGGCAAGAACCCACCGGCTCGTGCTGCTTCAACATTTCTTTCGTGATCTTCAATCTTTGCCGCGAATGTGTGACCACCCTTGTCGTCACTCAACACGTAGAAAATAAATGCACAATTCACAGCCCGCTTTATTCCCTTGCACATCGGGTCGCTCAGCGGCGGATTCGGTGCGGGGTTCAGCGCGGCACGAATAGCAGCACGACCAGGGTTTGCAATTGGTGTCGGCGGCAAGCCATTTGATAAATATGAGTTGTACGGGCTGTCAATTGCTTTCAAATCACTGAAAGATGCATTTGGGTCGGTGTTGTAATAAAGCGTTGCGTCAATCTGCAACGGCATGCCGCGATCTAGACGATTGTAAATAACCCTCGAAATTTTGGCACGATCAACTTCGAGCTTCGCTTCACGCTCGATCAATGATGCGATGATCAAAACCTCGTAAGGCGACCGACCTACCTTTGACTTTGCCTGGTCGAGCCCTTCTTGAATTCCGACGCGCTCCATCAATCGAAGCATCCGGTCAACAACGGTCGAAGATGCTTCGTCGCCCGAAACTTGATAAGTATCCGGAAACAGCAAACCTTCTAATCGAAATGCCGCTCCATCTAGACGACTCGGGTCATTTGGTCCAAAACTTGAGACGAAGTCTGGATTGCTGGCAGCCGACAAAAAATCTTGCGCTGTGATTCTTGAAGTCTTCTCTTCAATTCGTGACGCCATCTTGGCAATAGTGAAACCTTCAGGAAACGTGACCTTGGTGAAGGTCGCGGACGGGCTGGTGTTCAATAGTTTTTGAATATTGCCTACATGGCTTCGCGGAGTTAAAAGGTAATAGCCGGGCTGCAGATCGATTCCGCCGTTGCGTGCAACATAAAATTGAAATACTCGTGCATTGACAATGAAACCTTCAGTTTCAAGTCTGCGGCTCACGGTCACGAGCGTGTCGTTGGGGTTAACCGTGAAATTTGTCGCAACTTGCGAGACTCCCGACACCGAATCTGGCGGATTCAATTGCCGCAAATACCAAAGTCCGCCACATACGAGCGAGACCACAACCGTCATCACCACGGCGAGAGCGATGTACACAGTTCGCGAATCTGGGCGACGCTCATTGCCTAATTCTTCGAACTCACTATCACCCCACGCATCTGGGCCATCCCAAGCATCTTCCTGCCAGATCTTAGTGCCATCACTTTTCATTTTTGATGCCGATCAACATGATCTAGCCAGCCTTGCAGCATCACCGCGGCAGCAATTTTGTCGACTATGCGACGACGCGCCTGAGCTTTCATGTTCGCCTGCATCATCGACTCGTTGGCAGTTTTTGAAGTAAGCCTCTCGTCATATGAATAGACAGGCACGCTAAGAACCGTTTGCATCTCTTTGATTTCGTCTTGAGCGCTTTTTGCCGCCGGCCCAACTTTGCCAGACATGCTCAACGGCATTCCGACCACGACACAGTCGACCTCATATTCACTAATCAATTCTTGAATCTTTTTGTGATCTTGACCGTGATTGGCAGATCTCACCACCACAGTCAAAGGCGAAGCAATAACACCACTGCTGTCGCTCATTGCAACTCCGATTCTTCGCGTGCCAAGATCGATGCCGAGGCTACGCATTGAAGACTTAGACAATGTTGCTGGATGCTTGCGTTGCTGCGAGCAATGCATCGTCGAGAGCACTTGCATTCTTTCCGCCTGCTGTTGCGATATCGCCCTTGCCACCGCCACCGCCACCGACCAACTTTGCTGCTTGACTTATTAAGTCACCTGCCGAAGTCTTGATGCCCGCGCCAGTCGCCGCGACCAAAGCCACGCCACCAGTCGGTGTGACACCACCGAGCACCACGGCCTTAATTTCTTTGTGCGCTCGAATTGCAAGTGCCAACTCTCTCAAGTCACCAGGCGCCAACGCATCAACTCGCTGCACGACGACACCGTCTAAATGTTTGCTAATAAATTCGCTGGCACGACTGCGGGCTGTTGCAGAGCGCAGCGCTTTAAGTTCATCAGTGAGCTCTTTTACTTCGGCTATCTTGCGCGACATCGCATCAACGAGGGCAGCAGAATTGGTATCTAACAGCTCGTTGAGTTTTTGTATCGTGCGCGCAGTTGTGATTACATAGTCGACTGCATTTTGTCCGGTAACCGCCTCAATGCGTCGGAGGTTCGAGCCGATCGAACCTTCTTCAACAATTTTTATTAGACCGATATCGCCCGTGGCAAATGCATGTGTGCCTCCGCATAACTCGATTGAGTCACCTGCTTCAAGAACTCGCACCATCTCGCCGTACTTGTCACCAAAAAAAGCGATGGCACCGGCTTTTGTCGCTTTCTCTTTTGAAGTTTCGTAATTTTTCACATTAGCATTGTTCAAAACTTGCGCATTTGCAATGCGCTCAATCTGCTCGATTTCGACATTTGACAGTGGTGCATAATGACTAAAGTCAAAACGCAACCGCTCGGCAGAAACCAGAGAACCAGCTTGCTTGACATGATCACCCAACACTTCACGAAGCGCATAATGCAAAATATGGGTCGCAGTATGATTCTTTCTGGTCGCATTTCGCAGATCACTGTTTATCGTCGCTGTTACTTCGGCGCCATCAGAGATTTCACCCGACAATACGCCGATGTGCTTACGTAAGCCAGGCAAAGCAAACACCGTGTCTGTCACTTTGATTTCACCACTCACGCAACGAATCATGCCTCGGTCTCCGACTTGACCTCCACTCTCAGCGTAAAACGGCGTCACATCTAAGAACACTTCTACGTGAGACTCGTCGAGAGCAATCAACGACAACACTTTTGCTTCGCATGCGTCATCTTCGTAACCCACAAACTTTGTTTGTCCGTAAGTATCAAGCAGCATGCGATATTGCGCCAAGGTCTCATCGGCGGTAGCCGCACCCTTGCGTGCAGCCTTTGCGCGTGTTCTTTGTGCATTCATTTCTGTCTCAAATTCGTCGTTGTCGACATTAATGTTGCGCTCGCCGGCTATTTCTTGGGTCAACTCGAGTGGGAAGCCATATGTGTCGTGCAATACGAATGCGCTCTTGCCACTAAGTATCGATTTCTTTTTAGACGATTTGATCGCAGTGAACTCGTTCTCGAGGAGGGTCAGGCCGTTCTTCAAGGTCTGCCTGAAACTCTCTTCTTCTCTGGTCAACACACCAAGAATGAAATCTTTGTTCGATTTCAAAGTCGGATGTGCCTCTTGCATTATTTCAACTGCTGTTTCGACAAGTTTGGGCATCACCAACTTGTCGGTGCCGAGCAAATAGGCATGGCGAACTGCCCGTCTAAAAATACGGCGCAGAACATATCCGCGTCCTTCGTTGCTCGGAAACACGCCATCGTTAACCAGCATTGTTGCCGAACGAGCATGCTCAGCGAGCACACGCAGTGAGAAACTCGAACGGTCTTCATAATCGCCGACAATATATTTCTTTGAAGTCGCCGACTGTGCTTGCTCAATCAACGGAAACAAGACATCTGTCTCCCAAATCGAATCTTTGCCTTGCTTCAAAGCCAAGATTCGCTCCAACCCTGCGCCAGTATCAATCGATGGCTTAGGCAACGGTGTGCGGCTGCCGTCTTTGTCTTGATTGAACTGCATGAAGACAAGATTCCAGAACTCTAAAAATCGATCGCCTTGCGGATCATTGAGTGGGCCGCCATCTGGTCCGAAAGAAGGACCTCGATCAATATGAATCTCAGAACATGGACCGCACGGTCCTGTCTCACCCATCTGCCAAAAATTGTCGGCGTCGCCAAGGCGCTGAATTCGATTCATCGGCACGCCAACTTGTTCATGCCAAATCTGCTCGGCCTCATCGTCGCTTTCGTGAACGGTTATCCATAGTTGATCACCGTCAAAACCAAACACTTCGGTGACTAACTCCCAGCTCCACGGGATCGCATCAGATTTGAAGTAGTCGCCAAAACTAAAGTTACCGAGCATCTCGAAGAACACGCAGTGTCGCTTTGTTCGACCAACATCATCCAAATCGTTATGTTTGCCACCTGCCCGTGCGCATTTCTGGACACTCACTGCCCGCTTATACGGTGCCACTTCATCACCAACAAAATATGGTTTGAATGGCACCATGCCCGCCACCGTGAACAGAATCGTCGGGTCATGTGGAATCAAACTGGCTGATTCAACTTTGGTATGGCCGCGCTGTTCAAAAAAACCAGTAAACGCGCTTCTAAGTTCGTTCGCCGTGCGAATTTCAGCCGCCATAAACGACAAGCCTACTATTCGCCCTCTGACGCAAAGCGTCAGGTTTAGTTCAACGAAATATCAGACTGCTTTATTGTTGCGTCGAATTCAGGCTCGAAGTCAATTTTGTTAACAAAGATCTTCTCAAGTTCTCGGTCGTTAAGTGTTTGGCTACCCGAGTAGCCCTGCCAAAGACCTTGCACATACTCTTTGACCACATCAAAAATCTCGATGAATTTTTCGATCAATGCATCAGTCGAAAACTGTTCTGGGTTCTCGGCGGCTTTCTTTTTAAAATAGTTCACGCCGAATACTGCAAGCGCAACACCGAGAAGTATCCAGAAAAATCGTTTAATCATTTCTGTTTACGCTATTCATTTTCTCGGCAATTTCACACTCGCTACCGTGATTTGAGGGCTGATAGTAATCACCGCGTATCTCAGGAGAACCTGGCTTTGACTCGGGCATGTATTGCTGTTCAACAAAGCCTCTTGGGTCGTCATGTGGATAAACATAACCAACCCCGTGACCAAACTCGCTTGCACCTTCGTAATGCCCATCTCGAAGATGGGTTGGTACTTCGCTATTGACACCGCGCTGTATGTCTTGGCGAGCTGACCAAATGCCAAGTGCAACCCGATTGCTTTTTGGGGCGGTTGCCAAGTAAACAACTGCTTGAGCCAAGTTAAGTTGCGCCTCGGGCAGACCCACATGCTCAAGTGCGCTTGCCGCGGCAACTGCAACAACCAAGGCATTCGAATCAGCCATACCAATGTCTTCACTCGCCAAAATAACCAGTCGTCTGGCGATGAATCGAGCGTCGTCTCCCGACTCAAGCATTCGTGCAAGCCAAAATAAACCAGCCTGCGGATTCGAACCTCGAATACTTTTGATGAATGCAGACACGACGTCATAGTGATCATCTCTGCCGTAGCGCAGCGCACTTACACCGAGCGCCGCATCAACTTGTTTTACAGTGACATGCCGACTATTTTCATGCGACAGCGCGCACGCCACTTCGAGCGCCGTCAACGCCTGTCGTGCATCGCCACCGCAACGCTGAGCCAAAGCGTCTAACGCATCTTCGTCTGCCGTTACAGACTCGGCGACAACTCCCCGTTTGAGCAACTCTTTGACATCACCGACGAGCAAAGGCTCGAGCCGAAACAAAGTTGAGCGACTTCGAAGCGGAGCATTGATTTCAAAATATGGATTTTCAGTGGTCGCACCAATCAATGTAATTACGCCTGCCTCAACTGAAGGCAACAACGCATCTTGTTGCGATGTCGAAAAACGATGAATCTCGTCGATAAACACAATCGTTCCTCGGCCAAATTGTCCGAGTCGCTCTGCGGCTCGTTCGATAACTTCGCGTACATCTTTGACTCCGGCGCTAACGGCCGAAAGTCTTTCAAAGTAACGATTGGTCGTCAGAGCAATGACTTCGGCCAAAGTTGTTTTACCCGTGCCTGGTGGACCCCAAAAAATCAACGAAGAAAGTCGATCACCTTCAATCAGCACTCGTAGCGGAGAATCTTTTGCGACAAGATGTCGCTGCCCGACAACGTCATCTAGTGATCTTGGCCGCATTCTGGCAGCGAGTGGTGCTTGCGACTTCAGTCGTTCAGCAGCCGCGGCGCTGAACAAGTCGTTTTTCATTTTGCGGCTGGTGGCAACAGCCTGATGCCCAATTCATTTAATTGATTTGGGTTGACTGTCGTCGGCGCATTAGTCATCGGATCTGAACCTGATTGGGTTTTTGGAAACGCGATCACTTCGCGAATGTTGTCTTCTCCTGCCAATATCGCAACCAAACGGTCGATGCCGAACGCGAAACCCCCGTGCGGCGGCGCGCCATATTTGAATGGCTGCAAAAAGAAACCAAACCTATTGTCAGCATCTTCATCAGAAATGCCCAGTTGTCGAAACACACGGCGTTGCAACTCTGGCTCATGAATTCGAATTGAACCCGACCCTAACTCCCATCCATTCAGAACCAGGTCATATGCCAAAGCACGAACCGATAACGGTTCACTCTCGAGGCGATCAACATCTTCATGATGCGGGTGACAAAACGGATGATGACCTGGTTGCGGCAACTTCGTCGTTGGGTTGATGCCGACGAACATCGGAAAGTCAACCACCCATACATATCTATATGGGCCCTCGTGCACCGGCGGTCGACCTAGATCATTGCGCAACTGCCCCAAGACTGTGCAAGTGGTCGACCAACTATCGGCAACGATCAAAATCAAGTCGCCGACTTCGGCTTTTGTTCGCGAGATCAATTCGCTTTGCTCTTGTGCCGACAAAAATTTTGCAACCGGCGACTCGAGCACCAGACCTTCAGCAACTTTCAACCAAACGAGACCCTTGGCGCCGATCTTTTTGGCTTTATCAGTCAAGGCATCGAGCTTGTTACGACCTGACGCAGCCTGTTGCGGATAATCGGCCCCGCGCACACAAATTGCCTTTATCGATTCGGCGGCGGCAAAAGCCTTGAACTCGGTCTTTGCGAACACACTCGTAAGTTCAATCAGTTTCATTTCGAATCGCAAGTCGGGCTTATCAATGCCGTAACTGTTCATTGCATCATGCCATGTCATGCGTTCAATCGGCGGCGGTTCTGAACCAGTTGCTGCTTTTGCGGCGGCAATGACCGCTGTTGAAATCATCGCCATAACATCGTCTTTATTGACGAAACTCATCTCGGCATCGAGTTGCATGAACTCGTATTGACGGTCTGCACGTAAGTCTTCGTCACGCAAACATTTGGCAATTTGGTAATAGCGGTCGATACCCGCAACCATCAACAGCTGTTTCCACAATTGTGGAGACTGAGGCAACGCATAGAACGAACCAGGTTCGTTGCGCGAAGGCACCAAAAACTCTCTGGCGCCCTCTGGTGTGCTCGGCATCAAAAGTGGCGTCTCGATCTCGGTAAAACCTTGTGACTCCATTGACTTGCGAATAGCCGAATTCACGGCCGCTCGCAAGCGCAAATTCTTTTGCATTCTCTCGCGTCGTATATCTAAGTAGCGAAATTTGAGGCGAACATTTTCGTCAACATCATCGCCACGTTGGTCAATCGGAAACGGAGGTGGTTCGGCATTGTTCAAGACTTCGATCGCACAATCGGCAAGTTCAACCTTGCCCGTCGGGATGTTTTCGTTGACCGTGCCCGCGGGTCGCGCCTGCACAGTGCCAGTAACTCGGATCACCCATTCGCTTCTTACATCAACCGAGTTATCGACAACACATTGAACGATGCCACTGAAATCGCGCAGGTCCAAAAATGCAAGATGCTCGCCGTGTTCACGACGCCGACCAACCCAACCACACAAGGTCACTTTTTGACCGATGTTTTCGACACGCATGTCTCCGCACAAGTGAGTTCTGAGTGCCGTGCTGTTGATATTTTGAACCATTAGTTTTGTGCTTTCACTTTTTATCCAGGGCCTTGCGAACTTCGCCAAGCAGATCTTTACGAGAAATTGAATATTGCTCGCCAGAACCCATCGGCCGTAACATTATGGTCGCGTTTTCAACTTCTTCAGAGCCAATTATCAGCGCAATTCGCGCACCGCTGCGATCAGCCGACTTCATCTGGGCTTTCATACTGCGTAGGTCATATGCACGGTCTGCGCGAATCTCGTTCTTGCGCAATAGATGACAGAGTTCATGTGCATGGCGACCGTCGACCGTATCTACGACAAACACATCAACTGCGGTTTCTGGTGCATCGAAAACTTTCTCGGCATCGCAGGCCAGCAAGGTTCTGTCGAGCCCCAAGGCAAAACCAATGCCAGGCGTCGCTGGCCCACCAAGCGCTTCAACCAGACCGTCATATCGACCGCCACCACCTATCGCCGTGTGCGCTGATTCGAGTGCCGTCGAAGTGAACTCAAAAGTTGTGCGACGGTAATAGTCAAGTCCGCGCACTAGACGATTGTTGATCTCGTAAGTGATGTTCAACGCATCGAGTGCCATCAGCACGGCCTCAAAGTGTTCGCTCGCTGTCGCGCTGATTGAGTCTCGAATTGCAGGAGCACCTGCGATCACCTGTTGATCTGGCTCGCGTTTCGAATCGAGCACGCGCAGCGGATTGCGCGCTAACGTTGCGCGGCTATCAGCCGTTAGATCTTTTTCGTTTGAAGAGAAATACTCGAGAAGCCTTTGCGAGTATTTTTCGCGATCACCCGCATCACCCAAAGTGTTGAGTGACAAGTGAACTTTTTGCAGACCTAAGTCGGTGTAAAACTTCGATGCCAAGGCGATGACTTCAGCATCAAGCAACGGATCATCAGCACCGAGCGCCTCTACACCGACTTGATCGAACTGTCGATATCTACCCTGCTGGGGTTTCTCGTAGCGAAAATTTGGCCCCGCATACCAGACCTTCCATGGCGTGGTCGGTCGATGCTCGACGAATGCTCGACAAACGCTCGCAGTCTGCTCTGGTCGCAATGCAACATGACGACCACCCTTGTCGTGAAAGTCATACATTTCTTTGGTGACAACTTCAGTGGCTTCGCCAAGACGCAAAAAGACGTCTAGATCTTCGAACATCGGCGGAATGATGTAGTTATAACCAGCAGCCTCAACTGTGCTCGCGAAAACCTGCTGAAAAGCGCGCCAGCGTGCAGAATGAGGCGCCAATATGTCGCGAGTGCCGGGCGAAGTCTTGAATTCAGGCACGCGTGAAGGCTAGACGCTTTGGCAACCCAAGCGAATCATCATCTCGACGCCGATGGATGGGCGACATCTTCACCTTCAATCACCGCAGATGCAACCCCAGGTAGCACACGATTCGCATCGTAAACGCCGTCGATGCGCTTAATCACTCGCAAAACTGATTGCAGATGACTTGGGTCAGCAAATTCGAATTCAAACCTCATTCGTGCCACCCGGTCAGCGCCAGTATTCGTGGTGCAAGAAACGATATTTACATGTTCATCTGAGAGAGCATTGGCAACATCACGCAACAGTCGCGAACGATCGAGAGCCTTGACTTCAACCGCAGCGATGAACATTGTGCTTGCCCCGTCAGAAGACCACTCGACATCGACAACGCGCGCCGAATCTTCGGCGAGCGCAGCGGCATTTGCACAATCGGCACGATGCACCGTCACACCGCGACCCTTTGTTACGAAGCCCATCACTTCGTCTGGTGGCACGGGCGTGCAGCATCGCGAAAGCCGAACCAACACATCGGGCATACCCTCGATATGCACGCCATTTTTTTGTGTTGACGTCAGGCTGTTACCGCCGACCGATGACATTGAAAGTTGATCTGGCTGTTGACCATCACGCATTCGCATCGACATACGTTCAACTGTTGCTACAGCGTCAACCCGCTGATCACCAATCGCAGCAAAAAACTCATCCACATCTTCAAAGTTGAGGAGCTCTACTTCGTCTTGCAATACCTGAGAAGAAAGAATCTTTTGTGCAGGCAAACCTGCTTGACGCAAACGTTCGACTAGTTCGTCACGACCGTTTTCAACAAGGTCTTCAAGGCGCTCGCGAGTCAGCCATTGCTTAATTTTGCTGCGTGCCTTCGGAGAGACCACGAAATCGAGCCATTCTTTTGTCGGCTCGCTCGTCTCGCCTTGCGATACAAGAATCTCACAAGTGTCACCAGATGAAAGTTTGTAGTCAAGCGGAACCAATCGACCGTTGACACGCGCGCCCATGCAACTGTGACCCACCTCGGTGTGCACGGAATATGCAAAATCTACTGGCGTCGACATAACTGGAAGTGTGATCACTCGTCCTTTCGGAGTAAACACGAATAACTCATCTTGTTCAAGATCGGTCTTCAAGATCTCTAAAAACTGACTCGGGTCAGATACTTCGCCTTGCCAGTCGATAATTCGATTCAGCCAATCAATATCGCCTTCGCCGACGGTGTCTTTGTAAGCCCAGTGAGATGCGACACCCCATTCTGCTCGTTGATGCATTTCTTGTGTGCGAATCTGTACTTCAATTGGTTTTCCACCGGGCCCAACAACAGTTGTATGTAGCGATTGATACAAATTAAATTTTGGCATCGCAATGTAATCTTTGAATCGACCAACTATCGGCTTCCAATGACCGTGAATGGCGCCAAGCACCGTGTAACAATCTTTTTCTGATTGAACGACGATTCGAATTGCCAATAGATCGTAGATGTCGTCGAACTCGCGACTTTTTTGAACCATCTTTTCGTAGATACTCCAAAGATGTTTGCCACGAGCGGTGAGTTCGGCTTTGATTTTTACTTCGTCGAGCCACTGCTGAACCTGACCGATAGTTTTTGCTAGATACACGTTTCGTTCGGGTGCACGAGTGGCCACAAGATGATCAAGTTCTGCATAACGCTTGGGATATAGAGCAGCAAAGGCCAAGTCTTCAAGTTGCTGTTTGATTTCTTGCATACCGAGTCTGTGGGCCAACGGTGCATAAATGTCGAGAGTCTCTTGAGCGACTCTCTGCTGCTTTTCGTGTGGTACCGCGGCAATCGTGCGCATGTTGTGCAATCGATCTGCAAGTTTGATCATCAACACGCGCAAGTCGCGCGCCATTGCCACCAACATTTTGCGCATTGTCGCAGCCTGCTGTGCCTCTTTCGAATCGAACTGCAGACGTTCAAGTTTGGTTACGCCGTCGACGATGGCTGAAACCTCGCTGCCAAAATTTCTTTCGACATCAGAAATTGTTATCTCAGTGTCTTCAACGGCATCATGCAACAGTGCAGCAACGATCGAAACTTCGTCAAGACCGATGTCGGCGACAATCCGGGCAACAGCAATTGGATGATTGATGTACAGCTCACCGCTCGAACGATTTTGATTCGCATGTGCTGATCGAGCCATTTCGTACGCTGTATTAATCAGCGAAACCGATCCCTTTGGATGTCTCGACTTATAGGCGGTCAGCAGCGGCGAAAGCTCTTCGGCAATCGTTGTATTTTGGCGCCGCCACGGCAGCACCCTCGATGAGGTGGCCATGTCTAAAGCGTAGTGCTAACGGCGTTTTTTTCGGGGTCGCGGTGGGTGCGTCAAAACAGCAGTAACTCGTTTTTCGGAGTTGCTGGTTGCCGATTGCTTTGATTCTGAAGCCAGATCGCTTGTGCCAGATGCATCAGCAGTCATTTTTAACTTTTCACCCGAGCCCCTAAGTTCTGACAGTGCGCCACCGGTTGCAACCTGCCCCCTAAAAGGTCGGTATTTCGGTTCATCGCGCTTAAGCAAATCTAAGAGCGGAACTGCGACAAAAATCGATGAGTAAGTGCCAGCCAGCATGCCTACCAAGAGCGCAACTGCAAATTCTTCAAGACTCTTTGCCCCAAGAATAAATGAGCCGACGACCAACAACGAGATTACGGGTAACGCCGATGAGAGCGTCGTGTTAAGCGACCGCGCAAGCACTTCATTGGTCGAAATGTTGGCGATGTTGGCAAACGATTGACGTGATGTGGCAAACTTTTCTGCATTTTCTTGAACTCGATCGAAAACAACCACGGTGTCGTACAGCGAGTAGCCCAAGATCGTCAAGAAAGCAACGACTGTCGCGGGTGTTACTTCAAAGCCAAACAGCGAATACACGCCAACACTGATCAATACGTCATGAACCATCGCGACGAATGCCGCAATTGCCATCTTCCATTCAAGACGCCAAGAGATATAAAGAGAAACAATTACAAAGAACGCAATCAGGGCTCGAATTGCTTTTTCAGTGATGCTGCGACCCCAAGACGAACTAACTGAAGCAACGCTCACCTCTTCGACTTCAACTTTGGCTAGCTCAGCAAAAGATTGCTGAACAGCAAGGCGAATTGCCTCAGATTGATCTCCAACTTGAACTCGCATCACTTGCAACTCGCTGCCTGTCAAGAATTGAATCTTGGCGTTTGATGCCTCTACATTGTTGGCGCCAAGAATATCTCGCGCATCTTGATCGGTCAGAGAACCGGCAGGCACCTCCCATGCAACGCCACCGCGAAAGTCGATGCCAAGTTCAAGACCTTGAAACAGCAACGACACTGCCCCGGCGAGAACAATTATTAGTGAAACTGTGAGACCAAAAATGCGCTTACCAATGAAGTCGAACGTTGTCTCGCCACGATAGAGCCGCCCAAAACCCGCAAAGAAGGTTTTCATTAAAACACCTCCGGCTTCACCGTTTGAACGCCAAGAATTTTGCGGCCTTGTGCGCCTTTTGAACGTGCATAAAGAAGAACCGCACTTCTTGTAAAGAAGAACGTCACAATAATGTCGGTCAGCGCAGAAATACCCAAGAAGAATGCAAAGCCGCGAACCGAGCCGACGGTGAGATACCACAACACTATTGCGGCAATAAACGAAACCGTATCGGCTGCGACGATTGTGCGCCATGCTGACTCAAAACTACGCAGTGCAGAATTTTTAAGAGTCTTACCCGCTCGAATTTCATCTTTTATTCGTTCAAAAAATACGATATATGAGTCAACAGCGATGCCGATCGAAACAATGATTCCGGCGATGCCTGATAACGAAAGTGCAAGACCATTGCTGCGAGAAAGAAAAGAAATCACGCTCCACAAGAGCGCAACTGAGATGGTCAAGCCTGCAAGCACGAAGAGTGCCATTAGTTTGTAGTACGCAAGCAAAAGCAAAGCAACCAACAACAAGCCGACTAGCCCAGAGATTAAGGCGGCGCGAAGCGAGTCTGAACCCAATGTTGCCGACACGGTCTGTGCTTGCGATACGCCAAAGCGCACTGGCACCGCACCGAACTCAAGAATTTTGGCCAGGTCACGAGCCTCTTCGGGCGTGAACGAACCTGTGATTTGCACAGTTCCGCCGGTGAACTCCGGTTCATTGACCGACGGTGCCGAAATCACTGTGCCGTCGAGCACCATCGCAAGTTGCCCTGTCGGACATTCGGCAGTTCTGTTGAAACATGCAGCGGCGAGCCGGTTCCATAATTGGTCGCCGTCAGGACCACTGCGCAAACCAACGACTACGGCCCACTGTCCAGATTCAACATCGGCTCGTGCATCATTATTGAAAACTTTGCCCGATGCGCCGGCAGGACCAACTACATAGGCAATGCCTTGCTTGTCAAGCAACAGCACAGTTTGCGTCGGGTCGTTGGGGTCATCACCAAGTTTAAGAGTCGGCACCTCATCTTGGGATACCTCGGTCGAAACCGCAACCGATGTATCGGTGCTCGCAACTTGCGTTGAACTAGTCGCGGGGTCGACAACGGTTGCTGAAGTATCAGGGATAGTTGTCGCTGAAGAAATAGTTCGTGACTTAGAAGCGGTTTTTGATGCACCAGGGCCACCCGAGACTTTGCCCGCACCGTCTTCGACAGAGTCAGATGTCGATTCTGGCAATGTTGTTTCACTTGTCGGCACGGTTGTCTCAGTCGTCGGCACGCTTGTATCTGGGTTTTCATTCAGCATGCCCGATTGCAGAACAGGCCGCAACAAAAGCTCGCCCGTACGACCAATAATGTCAAGCGCCTGTTGCTGATCTTTGACACCAGGCAAGTTGACGATTACGGTGCTGCCTTGCAAAATAATTTCAGGCTCGGCGACACCAATTGAGTCGACTCGTGCACGAATGATTTCGACCGCAACATCGAGACCCGCTGGATCGAAATCGCCATCAGGCTGCAATGTAACCGACGCGCCGCCCTGCAAGTCGAGACCAAGAGCAGGTGTATTGCCGGCAACCAAGTTCGCAACTAAGCCCGTTGCAACTATGACGATCAACAGTGTCAATGAAATGATGTGTCGGCGCTTATTCATTAAGAGTCAGACAATCTCTATTTTGTTAGAACTTGAAATTTCACTCAGCAGGCTTTGATGAAGCAGAGACTTTGCGGGAAACTGAGCCTTTGGCTACACGAACTTCGACTTTCTCGGCGATTTCAATCCATAGCCAATCATCTTCAACTGCAGAGACCCAACCATAGATGCCAGAGTTGAGTACGACTTCGTCGCCCTCGGCAATGCTTGATTGCAAATTTGCAGTTTCTTTTTGACGTTTACGTTGAGGACGCAGCAGCAGAAAATACATCGCTGCAAAAATCAGTACCAAGGGCAAGAAACTAAGAATTGGATTTGTGGCTTTTTCGTCAGCCGCAGCACCCACGAGATTTGGTAAAACGGTCGAAAACAACGAATTGATGATTAAAGACATAGCAAGCAAGTCTAGGGGTTATGCCTTCTCGTTCGCAGAGCCTGCCCATACAGCCAATAACGACTTTCTCAGACTGGCGAACTCACCTTTAGCGATCGCGTCGCGCATTTGTTGCATCAGGTTCAAAGTAAACGCAATGTTGTGCATCGAAACAAGTCGTGCGGCAGTTGGCTCGTTGACTTGAAAAAGATGCCGAATATAACCGCGTGTATGTCGCTGACAAACTGGGCAAACGCACTGCAAATCAATGGGGTCTTGACTCGTCGAAAACTCTGCACGCGTGATATTTAGTTTGCCACTTGAAGTGAGCGCGGTTCCGTGGCGACCGATTCGTGTTTGCATCACGCAATCAAACTGATCGACGCCCAAATTTACCGCCTCAACTAGTGACGCTGGGTCACCAACGCCCATCAAATATCTTGGGCGATCGTGTGGCAGGTGTTCTATCGCCGCGGCAAGTGCGACCAACATTTCTTCGCGGGTCTCACCCACCGACAATCCGCCTATTCCGTAACCATCAAACTCAAGGTTCGCAGTGATCTTTGCGCTCTCTTGACGCAACACGGGGTCGATACCACCCTGCACGATGCCGAACAAACTTTGGTCAGCACGCGTGTGCGTTGCTTTGGCTCGAGCCGCCCAATTAGATGTGCGCTTCAGTGCAAGTTTGATCACTTCATCGGTCGAAGGCAACGGAGGGCAAACATCAAGAACCATTTGAATGTCTGCTCCGAGAAGTTGCTGTGTTCGCACCGCCGATTCGGGAGTAAACCGATGCATCGAACCGTCATATGTCGACCGAAACGAAACACCATCGTCGTCGACATCTGGACTCAAAGAAAACACCTGAAAACCACCAGAATCTGTCAGAGTTAAACCCTTCCAACCAGCAAACTCACCAAGACCACCCATGTCTGACACGACTTGAGCGCCAGGTCTCAACATCAAGTGATATGTGTTGCCGAGCACAATTCGCGCACCGAGCTGTTCATAATCTTGGGAACTTAAATGTCGAATCGCGCCACGAGTGCCAACTGGCATGAAGCATGGCGTTTCGTATTCTCCACGATGTGTTGTCGCCACGCCTGCGCGCGCCAATTGTTCGCGAGCAGTTTCACGAAATCGAACGGCGAACATGCGACTACACGGTATCTAGTTGTCGCTTATAAAAATGATGCTCAAATTAAATGCCGATTCAGGAGCATCGCATCACCGAACGAAAGCATGCGATATCGCTCAGTGATTGCGCCTGCGTAAAGATCACGCCAGCGTGAACCGATAAAAGCATCAATCATCATTAATAGCGTCGTACGAGGCATGTGAAAATTCGTCAACATTAAATCAACAACTTTAAACTCATACCCCCGAGAAATGAACATCTTGGTTCGCCCAGTCAACACACCATTTGTGGCCGCAGATTCGAGAGCACGAGTCGCTGTGGTGCCGACTGCAATTACGCGATCGGCAGATTTGCACTCGTCAAGAGTTTCTTGACTAACGCGATAAAATTCGCTGTGCATCGGATGATCAAGTGGATTCGGCGCCGTTACCGGGGCGAAAGTGTCGAGACCCACAGTTAGATCAACAGTCAGAATCTTTATGCCAGCATCTTTCAGCTCAGACATAAGTCTTGGTGTGAAATGCAAACCAGCCGTCGGTGCCGCCGCTGAGCCTGGCCGATTTGCATAAACAGTTTGATATCGATCTGGCTGATCAAGTCGCCTTGCGATGTAAGGCGGCAGAGGCATCTCACCGTATTTATCTAATAGAGCTTGTATCTCTGCCTGCGTCTGACCTGAAAGCTCAACAGTAAATGTGTCACCTGATTCGGTGCGCGCGCCAATATGCACGATCTCAGAATCGTCACTAGCAAAAAGCGATTCGCCAAGTTTAAGACGCTTTGCCGGCCGAATTAACGCCTCCCAAATAGATGGCGAAGTCTTGCTTTGTTCAAGCAGCAAAAGTTCGGCTGCGCCACCGGACTTTCGTTTCAAACGTAATCGCGCCGGAATAACTTTTGTGTCATTGACCACCACAACATCACCTGGCTGACAGAACTCGATGAAATCTTTTACATGACGGTGCAACGGCAAACTCGAACCCTGATCGACCAACAGCCGCGCCACATCTCGTGGCTCAATTGGTGTTTGAGCGATTAACGCACTAGGCAATTCGTAATCAAAGTCTTCAATTCGCACGAGACTTGAATCTTAAAATAATTCAGGAGCATTCGCAGGCGGTGTTTGGCCGAGATGTTGCCAGGCCAAGGGCATCGCCACCCTGCCGCGAGGAGTTCTCACCAGCAAACCCTGCTGAATCAAAAACGGTTCATAGACATCTTCAATCGTCTCGGTTTGCTCGCTAACTGAGATCGCCAGCGTCGATAAACCAACTGGACCACCTGCAAATTGTCGACACAGCGCCGACAAAATCGACCGATCAACTTTGTCAAGACCAAGTTCGTCTACGCCGAAAACCGCGAGGGCCTGACGCGCACTTTCTTTTGTCACATTGCCATCACCTCTTACTTCGGCGTGATCGCGCACACGACGCAACAGTCGGTTGGCGATTCGCGGTGTGCCCCGCGACCTACGAGCGATTTCAAGTGCGCCATGTTTGTCGATCGGCACTTTCAAGATTCGCGCCGTACGCAAAACAATTTGCTCGAGTTCGTCGACTTCATAGAAATCGAGACGGGCGACGAGACCGAAGCGATCTCGCAACGGACCGGTGATCATGCCGGTGCGAGTCGTCGCGCCAATCAATGTGAACTTCGGCAAGGTCAAACGAATAGATGAAGCTGAAGGGCCCTTGCCCACGACAATATCGATTTGAAAGTCTTCCATTGCTGGATAAAGAATTTCTTCTACTTGTCGCGACAGGCGATGAATCTCGTCGATGAACAAGACATCATTTACATCGAGTTTGGTGAGGATTGCCGCGAGATCACCTGCGCGTTCGAGTGCCGGACCCGAAGTGATGTGAATTTTTGCTGACATCTCACTGGCAACGATGCCCGCCATGGTTGTCTTGCCCAAACCCGGCGGACCAGCAAGCAAAATATGATCTGCTGATTGTTCTCGTTTGCGTGCCGCTTCTAAAACGATGCCGAGGTGTTCTTTTAGTTCTCGTTGACCGACAAAATCATCAAGAGTTTTGGGGCGCAAACCAATATCATCGAGATCAGCCGGGTCGGTTGTGATCGCTGGATCTGTGAATTCTTCACGCACGGCGCGCCCCCAACATGTTCAGCGCTTCGCGCAACATTAGTTCTGAGTCAGTGCCGACACTGATCTCGCGCAGAACATCTCGAATTTCTTCTGCTGAGTAGCCCAAGCCAGAAAGCGCATCGCGTACATCGCCGACACTTGACGAGCCACCCAACTGATTTGAAGATTCAAGAATGTTCAGATGCAGACGATTCTTGAGTTCGATCAAAAGGCGTTCAGCAGTTTTCTTGCCGACACCCGAGACAAGCGTCAATGCAGCAATATCTGCACCCGCGACAATGTCGACCAAAGCTCTTGGCGAATGGGTCGCTAGCACCGCCATCGCCATGGTTGGACCTACGCCGTGTGTGCCGATCAAAACTTCAAAACACTTTCGCTCGTCGCGATCGAGAAATGCATAAAGAGTTTGAGCATCTTCGCGAACATGATGATGCACATATAAAAATGCTTTTGATGTTGGCTCGAGTTCACCGAGAGTACGAGGGGTGACATGAACCAAGTAGCCGACACCGTTTACTTCGAGCAAAACGGTCGAGTCATTCGTGCGTTCAAGCACCACACCACGCAATGAGCCGATCACTTTTTGCCTCTTGCCAACTCAGCCACTTTTGTCGCCATTGGGCTGGATGCAATATGACACAACGCAATCGCGGCGGCATCTGCAGCATCTGCCGGCTTTGGTAGTGAATTTAATTTGAGTCTCTGCATGACCATCTTTTGCACCTGCGCTTTGTCGGCACCACCCCAACCAGTTATCGCAAGTTTCACTTGATTTGGCGAATATTGCACGACTTCGACGCCACGTCGCGCCGCGGCACTCAACACGAGACCGCTGACTTGTCCGACACTCATTGCCGTTCGCACATTCGATTGAAAAAATATACGCTCAACTGCGACAACAGATGGTTGATAATCGTCAAGCAGAGAGTCGATCTCAAAAGCGATCTCGGCGAGACGATGCGCCAGTTCTTGTTCGGGCTTGGTGCGCAAAACACCCAATGCCATCATTGAGACTTCGGTATTGCCCTCAACTTGCAAGACCGCGTAGCCACAACGGGTTAAGCCAGGATCGATGCCAAGAACATTGCATGGACGCTGGGCGAACATATGTTCATCTTAGTCTGCGCCTGTCTAGGCTGATGCGACCGCCTCGATCAGTTCGCTGACTGGGCGAAAGGTCACTCCGAGCAGGGCCCGATGGGCATATTTGATCACCCCAGCGGCATCAATTACGAAAACACTGCGCCGCGGCAAACCGAGTAAACCCACAACCGAATAAAGCTTGGCGACCGTTTTTTCAGTATCTGCAAGTAGCGGAAACTCGAACCGATGCTTGGCGCTAAACGCCTCATGGCTGGCGATGTCTTGCGCCGAAATAGCCAAAATCTGAGCGTTGACTTTCGCGAACTGCTGCAATTCGTTGTTGTAAGAGCAGAGTTGCTTGGTGCAAACCAGAGTTTCGTCTCCTGGATAAAAAACCAATACGACTGTTTGTCCCCGAAATTGCGACAACGAATAGTTCTTGTTTGCTGTGCCAGGCAATGTGAAGTCTGGTGCGAAGTCGCCAACCCCCATAGGTTGTGTTGTAGCCATGGTCTACCCAACTTCTTGCATCAGTGATTCTGAAATATCAAAGTTTGCATAAACATCTTGCACATCGTCATTGTCATCAAGTTCACTCATGATTTTCAAAATTGCTTTTGCCTCATCAGGATCGTTGATCGTCACCATGTTTGCCGAGAGCATCGTTGAAGTCGCCGAGCCAACAATTATTTTTGCCGACTCAAGTGCGGCCTTCATTTCATAAACCTGGCTCGGGTCACAAGTGACGTGCCACATTTCTTCTTCTGCAGTGATGTCTTCGAGTCCGTGATCGAGACCAATCATCATCAGCTCTTCTTCGCTCGCCGACTTCGGCACGAGAATCACGCCCTTGCGTGAAAACTGCCAACCCACAGAACCGGGCGCAGCCATCGACCCACCTTGTTTTGAAAAAATAATGCGCACATCGGCGGCAGTTCGATTGCGATTGTCGGTGAGAATATCAATCAACATCGCCACACCTCCGGGCGCATACGCCTCATAAGTCACAGACTCATAAACTTTGCCATCGGTTTCTCCCATGCCACGCTTGATCGCTCGTTCAATTGCATCGTTGGTCATTGATGCCGCTTTGGCCTTGGCAACGACCGTGCGCAACGAAGCATTCGTAGAAACATCTCCACCGCCTTCGCGAGCGGCAACTTCTAGCAGACGCGAAAGTTTGGCAAAAGTTTTGCCTCGAACTTTGTCAATCGCAGCTTTCTTGTGTTTGATCGTTGCCCATTTAGAGTGACCAGACATTTTTAAATCTCCCTTACAAACAATTCATGAATTCGTTGATCAGGCGAAAGTTCTGGATGAAATGACGCAACTAAGACATTTTTTTGTCTTGCCAACACAATTTCAACGCCAAATTCTGCCAAGACCTCGACACTCTGAGCCGCCTTCACGATACGTGGCGCCCGAATAAACACCGCGTGAAACGGCGTGTTAAAGCCGTCGACTTCAATCTCGGCTTCAAAGCTGTCGATCTGCCGCCCATAGGCATTGCGTTGCACGTCGATGTCAATGGCACCGAAAGAAACTTGGTCATCGCGCCCGTCGATAATCTCTTTTGCCAAAAGGATCATCCCGGCGCAGGTGCCAAAAACTGGCATGCCTTCATGGATCAATTTCTTGATCGGTTCAAATAGTTCAGACGACTCAAGTAGTTGCGACATTGTTGTCGACTCACCACCAGGCATGACTAGCGCATCAACTGATGCCAAGTCTTCGGGTGTTCTTACTTCTTGCGTTGCGACATTTAATTCACCGAGCACTCTTGTATGGCGATTAAAAGCGCCCTGCAGAGCTAAAACACCGACTACTTTCGTCGATTTAGATTGTGAAACTCGAACCACCTGGAGGCCTCGAATCGCTCACCAGCCGCGCTCTGCATATCGTTGTTCGATCTTGTCCATGCCGATGCCGGTCATTGGCCCGCCAAGATTGCGACTTACCTTGGCGATTATTTCTGGATCACGAAAGTGTGTCGTCGCCTCGACGATGGCCTTGGCTCGCGGCGCCGGGTCATCACTCTTGAAAATGCCCGAACCGACAAACACGGCTTGTGCGCCTAGTTGCATCGCCAACGCGGCGTCGCTTGGCGTGGCAATGCCACCAGCACAAAACAACGGCACCTGTAACCAGCCCGTTTCGGCAATTTCTTGCACGAGCGGCAGTGGCGCTTGCAATCGCTTTGCCCACTCAAAAAGTTCTGCCGAGTCTGCTTGGGTAATTTTTCGAATGTCGCCGATTATCGAACGAAGGTGGCGAACTGCCTCGACAATGTTGCCAGTGCCTGCTTCGCCCTTAGATCGAATCAAAGCGGCGCCTTCACTAATGCGACGCAACGCTTCACCAAGATTCGTCGCGCCACACACGAAAGGTATTGTGAACTTCAACTTGTCGATGTGATGAGCCTCATCGGCTGGCGTCAACACTTCGCTCTCGTCAATAAAGTCAACACCGAGCGACTCAAGAACCTGCGCTTCGACAAAATGACCGATGCGCGCTTTGGCCATCACTGGTATCGAACAAACCGCCTGAATGCCAGTAATCATTTCTGGGTCGCTCATTCGAGCAACACCACCGTCGCGACGAATATCTGCAGGCACACGCTCAAGCGCCATTACGGCACACGCGCCGGCATCTTCGGCGATCTTGGCTTGCTCAGCGTTGACAACATCCATGATCACGCCGCCCTTGAGCATTTCTGCCAGGCCACGCTTTACGAGCATCGACCCAGTCGAAGTCTTGGCTGTGTTTTCGGTTTCGCGCTTCGCCATAAATAAACCTTTCAACTACTACGACTTATCGTAGCCACCGCGAACTGAGGTTCTCTAATAGTTCTTACGGATATGGAACGCTGGCGACATCAATTCCCGCAGGAATGTGCGCCGCCGACTTCATCCGTATCACTTCGACCCAAGTGCGCCCCGGTGTGAGCTTTATCACAGCACCTTTCGCATCTTTTAAGACGAATGGCTTGAGCGGATCATTTCGCTCCCACGAGCCTTGAATCAATGCGCCAGCTGTGTAAACCCAAACTTCTCCACTGCCGACAGACTTCGCAACAGGGCTCGATCCAGTTTTGGTATAAACAACCGAAATAACTACGACGTTTGGTGCGTTGATACGAACATCTTGCATGTCGACATGCGGTTTGTCATCTTGCGAACGCACGAACGTCAAAAGTTCGGGGCTCCACTCCCACATCACATCTACGCCATCCATCGAAATCTTCACTGCCCCCGCCGGTTTTGAATCTGTCGGCACAGCCTCGCCGTCTGCGCGATATTCAAACTGCGGCACCGGTGGCCTCGCATCTGCAGGTGCAAGCGTCCATAATTTTGATGTCTCAGCTACAAGATTGTGCGGCGCAACACGACTTGACTCGCGTCTAAAACCGCCAGCCTCATTCGCGGCCGAATGACTTAGATCAACCATTGTTGATTTACGAATCGCCGAAGCAACTTGAGCGTTGCCACCACTCCACGCGAACAGTGGCTCGTTAAACGAGGCCAACAAATTGATGTCTTGTATCCGGCCACTACGAATCGGACCAACTGGGTCGCTGCCCTGCGACTGAAACACGGCGGCAAAGCGAGTCAACTGCTCAACATTTTCTTCGAACACGATGTCGGCTTGATTCAAACCCCATTGCGGTCGCGACTTCGGATGGTTGTCGATCTTCACTACGAGCGCCGGGCGACCAATAACCGCCTCATCTGGTGCTTGCGCACCCGTCAACGGCGCTCGCACGATCGGAATCGTGGTCGTTGTCGTTGTCGACTCTGCAACTGTCGTCTCGGTGCTGTCACCTGCAACAGAATCAGCAGAGCTCTCTGTGCTCGTCGAGTCAGACGAACCACTGCAACTTGCAACGAAAAGACCGACAACAAACAACGCAATTAGATTTCGTGACTTGCGATTACGCATTTTTTACATCTCCCTCAAGAGTGCTATTCGCTCAGAGAGCGGTGGGTGGGTATTAAATAGTTTATGAAATCCACCTAGCCTGCCTGCGTCATTCACCCCCGACAAAGGCTGCTCAAGCCACATATGGGCCGTTGCCATACTGGCTGAATGCGTCACCGTGCTATCTGCTTGAAGTTTTTCTAGTGCGGATATCAAACCCGGCGGATATCTAGTCATCTGACATGCCGAAACGTCGGCCAAAGTTTCGCGGCGGCGACTCACACTTGCTTGCATTATGCGGGCAATGATTGGCGCGATTATCAGCAAAGCAAAGCCAATTAGCGCCAGCGGATTGCTCGAGTTCTGACGATCAGACGAGCGACTTACTCGCCCACCATTCCACCACATCATACGAATCGCCAGATCAGTCAAAATTGCGATGGTGCCCACGAGCGTCACCGCCAAAGTCGCAACCAAAATATCGTAATTCTTGATGTGTGAAAGTTCGTGGGCCAACACGCCTTCAAGTTCGACTCGATCAAGTTTCTCAAGCAAGCCACTCGTCACGGCGATAGCCGCATGCTTTGGATTACGACCCGTGGCAAAAGCATTCGGCGCGGGATCATTAATCACATAGACACGCGGCTTTGGCAAACCACCAGCAATGCACAGACCTTCAACCAAGTTGTGCAACCTCTTGTAAGTCTGCTCATCGGCTGGTTGGGCACGGCTGATTCGCAATGCAATCGCGTCAGACTTCCAATAAGAAGTGAACGCCATCACCGCAGAAATAATCATCGCGATCGAAGTGCCAAAAATCGGGTTTCCAGAAACTTGGCCGGCTGCAGCACCCGCGGCAACCACTAGCACGACAAAACCCAGCAGCAAAAAAACTGAGCGTCGTTTGTTTGAAGAAATTAAATCGTGCATAAATAAACAGACGCCTTAAAACTGCACCTTCGGCGCGGTTTTTTCAGCATCGGTCGCTTCAAAAAATTCGCTCTCTTTGAACTTGAACAGTGACGCGAAAATCACGCTCGGAAACGAATGCACCGCGTTGTTGTAACTCAATACTGCATCGTTGTAAAACTGCCGTGCATAGGCAATTCGACTTTCTGTGTTGCTCAGCTCTTCTTGCAAACTCAAAAAACTTGCATTGGCTTTGAGATCCGGATAAGACTCAGACAAAGCGAACAGCTGTCGCAATGCCCCCGACAAGGCGTTATCGGCACCTGCTTGACCTGCAACCGTGCTCGGTGCCGACATCGCCACATTTCGTGCAGCAATGACCTGTTGCAAAGTCTTCTGTTCGAAGTCTGCATAACCCTTGACGGTCTCAACAAGATTCGGTATCAACTCGATTCGGCGCTTCAACTGCACATCAATTTGCGACCAAGCATTTTTCACTCGATTTCGTCGTTGCACCAAAGAGTTATACGACAATGCAACAAAACCACCCAGAACAACGACCACAACAAGCCAAATCAACGACGACATATAACCTCTCGCTTTCTTTTCGGGGTAAGAGTTATTCTACTACTCGACTACAACTGCTGGGGTTTGCGCAACAGGCGATCTGAGAACATTCGCACGACGCGACTTTTTGGATGATGATCTGGATTAAAACTCTCGCGCTCCAAGACTTTGTGATAAATCTCGACATAGATTTCAGCAAGATGGCGCATCGAGAGATCTTTCGCTCGCTCGAGACCAGCCTGCCGCAGCCGCTCAGCCAATTGCTCGTCGGCGATAATTTTCGCCAAACCCTCGACTAGCCCATTGACGTCGCCTGGTTCTACTAGCCAACCGTTGACGTCGTGCGTGGCGACATTTCGATAACCCTCAAGCGAACTCGCCACTACTGGCGCACCACTGGCCATGGCTTCAAGCACGACGATGCCGAACGATTCGCTATGCAAGCTCGGTGCGCAAAACACCGAACACTTTGCAAGCCGTTCAATTTTTTCGGCGTCAGTAATGCGCCCCAACCATGAAATACGACTGTCGTGCACATATTTGGCTTTGAGTTCGCCGATGCCTTCACCGTCTGATGCCACCCAAAGCTCGATGTCGTCGGCAAGTTTCTCGAAGGCCTCGAGCAAGGTCGCCAGACCTTTGCGCGGCTCGTATCTGCCGCAAAAGAAAACTGATTTTCTTTCCCCCCGTAAAATTTCAGGACGCAAATATAAATCACTCTCGATGCCGTTAAACAAAATTTCATATTCGCCACCCAAATATCGATGCGCAAGTTCGCGCGCTTGCGGCGATACCGCAACGCGTGCATCCAAAAAATCTGCAATCCAGTTAACGCCTTTGCTCAGTCGCCCGTACCAAGCGATATCGCCTGCAGCGTGAAAAGTGCCGACCATCGGCGCCAACCGCAATAAAAGTGCCGTCACCGTCGGCCCGGGAGCAATCGGCTCATGCAAATGCAACACATCAAATGCTTCGTCGTTGATCGCGCGAATTGTGCGCAGTGCCGCCGACGGGTCTGGTGCAAGTGGCACGATAGAGCCGTTGGCCGCGGTCGGCAAACTATTGCCAAGTGGTGTCACAAATGGTTCTGGCGGTGGCCCATCGCAGGGTCCAAGAACCCGTGCTTCATGTCCCATTTTGCGCAACTCGCGTGCCAGACCCAAAACTTGGGCTTGAACTCCACCAGGAATCGTCAAACTATATGGAGAAATCAAACCGATGCGCAACATTTTTTTGCGCACATAGCTAGTGCCGAAATTCAAACTTTTGCTCGCATCATTCACGGCAACTACGGTACGACCATTGCGACTAGTTTTATCGCATGGTTTCGCCTGAGATTTTTCGACCAGCAGTTTCAATGGTTGCTCCGGCCAAAAAACGCCTAGCCATACTCGATCTTGCTCGTCGCGCCGAAGAACTTAATTTTGCTGGCATCGCCTGCCCAAGTCTCGGCGCAACAATCGGTTTGTGCGTCTCACTGGCTCACTCGACAAACGTGATCAAATTTTGGACGTCGATTCAACCGATTTATTACAGTCATGCGATCGAAATGGCAAACACCGCCGCACACATTCACGAAATTTCAAACGGTCGATTTGGTCTTGGTTTGGGCGTTAGTCACGGTCCCGTTATCAATCGTCTGGGCGCCACTACCGCTACTCCACTTGCCGACATCAGAAATTATCTTGAGACGATGAAAGCTCAAGAGCGATTTTCCGGCGATCTTCCACCAATATATTTAGCGGCATTGCGCAACAAGATGTTGCAACTAGCAAGCGATATTTCAGACGGCGCAATCTGGGCAAATGCTTCGCGCAAGAATATCGCGTTACAACTCGCACTTCTTCCCGAGTCACGACGCAGCGAAATGTTTCTTGCCAACATGATTCCTACTGTCATTAGTGACGACCTCGAAGCAGCTCGTGCGATTCATCGCAAAACACTCGTCGGTTATGTCACGCTGCCCAACTACCGCAACTATTGGCGAGCGTGCGGACATCACGAGCAAATTGACGCGTTCGAAACGATTTTGACCGAATCAGCCAAAGAATCGCGCAACGCAGAGATTATTTCTGCGATGGACAACGAGTGGCTTGACGACTGCACTCTTTCGGGCGACGCCGACACCGTTCGCGAAAATCTTTACGATTGGTCACAGTTGGGCGTCTTGCCGATCGCCGTTATGTCGTCGACTTCAGGTGGACAAGCTCAGGCCATCGGTCAGTTGTTTGAGGCTTTTAGCTGACTTTCTCTAGTTCTAATTTGTCGCTAGGCCAATTCGGTTGAAACAAATGCCACTGCTCTGGCGCACGACGAATTAGATATTCAAGTTCTTTCACCAGAGCCTGAGATATTTCGCTCATGTCGCCGCGCAATGAGCCAGTTCGAGCAACATTGATCGGCGGTCGCACGATCGTTTCATGTTGATCAAGATCGTCTCCAAAATATGTTCCGAGGGGCAATAGCGTCGCGCCTGTGCGTAACGCAAAAAATGCTGGCCCTGCTGGCACTGTTGTTCGCTCACCGAAGAATTCAACTTCGATGCCATTGCCCTGCAGATCACGATCGCATAACAGTGCGATGATTTGGTTTTTTGCCAGTGCTTCTTGCACAGCCACACCTGCGTTTTCATCTAGCGGGATAACGCTCACCCCATAACTCCTGCGCAGTTCTAAGAATAATTCAAACAGCGCTTGCGATTCAAGTTTTTCAACGACGGCGTGCAAATTATGTCCTTGATGAATCAACCAACGACCCGACCACTCCCAGCCACCCAGGTGCGGCAAAGCCAAGATCACACCCTTGCCGAGATCCAATCCATTTTTGATGTGTTCAAAACCAGACACCGAGATCTTTGCATCAATCGCTTTTTTATCGAGCCCCGGCAGACGAAAAGTCTCAACAAAATAACGAGCATAACTTTGATACGACATGCGCACGGTTCGCCGCAGTTGCCGACCTCGCAAATCTGGGTTCACCCGTCTTATATTGCGGGCAACAATGTTTCGCTGCTTGCGCATGAACACGCAGACGATCGGCACGAGCACCGCACTGATGCGGGCCACAACATCTGGAGCCACAAACTTCGTCAATCGGCTGAAAAATTTGTATGCGAAAATTAATAGTGCGTCAGCGCGCGAAACAGTTGCTTGTGACTGGTTATTACTCGTCACTGCACGCGACGACGTCGAGTCACCCGCAGTCGACGGTCGTCACGCTGGGCTCGACGAGAGGCTCGTCGTGACTGACGCAATGCAACTCGATCTGCAGTTGCTGGCGCCACGGCGGCTTGATTCCAGACTTTGAAAAATCTTTGAACAGCCGTCATCGTGACTAACACCAGCATCAGCACCATCGCCCAGAACAACAGTGAGTCAAACAACAAACCCACACAAAGCAAAATAATTCGCTCTGCTCGCTCCATCAGCCCACCCTTGGCATTTAAACCGAGTGACTCAGCCTTGGCCCGCTGATAAGAAATCAGCGAAGAAACGGCCATTACGGCAAACACCAAAACCGATGCGTAGGCTCCTCGTTGATAACCCAAGAACCAAGCAACACCGCCAAGCAACACCGCGTCGGTAACTCGGTCAATCGTCGAGTCGAAGAAAGCACCTCGTTGGCTGCTTTGGTTCGAGGCTTTTGCCAAGGCACCATCCAACAAGTCAGGCACTGCCGCAAGCACGACCAATAACAAGCCAAGGCGCAAAGTACCAAGACCAATTGCGACTGCCGCCCCAAACGAAGCAAACAGGCCAAGCAAAGTCAAGTGATCTGGCGAAATTTTGGTCTTGCGAAGTTGCTCGCCGACAGGTCGAACAACACGCTCTACTTGGTGGCGAAATCTGCCATCGAACATCGTTACAGCCTAACCCTCGGGATTTGATTCAACTAAACACTCGACAATTCGTGCATCAATAGCATCGACCAAAACAAGTCCGCGTTGCAATGGCGGATCTTGAGCGCTGTAACACATAACTCTCCAAGTTGGCCGACTACGAAACCCTCGCCAAACTTGTTGCGCCGATGCGTGGCCAACCGCAAAACCAACTGCCCGTGTTGCATGCACGAGAGCTAGCTTTTCGTCAACGGTCATGCGCCATGACGCTGATAACGAGAACAAACCGACAACAGTCAACAAGATCGCTGCGACGAGAAAACCGTCGCTAACGAGCGCTGATTTAGCGTCCTGCTGCGAAAACCACAGACCAAAACACGCGGCGGCAATAACTATATAAATCACGCCGGGTATTCGTCGCCGACTGTTGTTAGGAAACTTGTATGGGCCAACGAATGCAGTGACATTCAAGTCGGCTGGCAACTCATCGCGAATCTCGTTTGGCGAATCAGACATCTTTGTGTGCACTCATTTCTGAAGTGCCCAAGCTTTTCTAACTCGCTCGGCACTTACATCAAGCGCTTCTGGCAAAATTTTGGTGTTGGCAGTTGCCACCATGAAATTCGTATCGCCACCCCATCTACCCACAATGTGCACATGCAAATGCTGAGCAATGCTTCCGCCGGCGGCTGCGCCGAGGTTGATGCCCACATTCATCGCTTCTGGACTATAGACAGCCTTCAAAACTTTGACCGCATTCGTTACGGTCGCCCAAAGTTCAGACGTCTCAACTTGAGTTAGATCTTCAAGTTCGGCAATCTCTCTGTACGGCACAACCAAAAGATGACCCGATGTATATGGAAAGACATTCATGATCGCAAACACTTTGTCACCACGATAAACAATGTAACTCTGCTCATCGGTCAAGTTGCTATTTAAAATCTCCGTAAAAATTGAGTGTTCTGATTTCTTTTGCGCACCCTGGCCATGCACGACATAATCGGCTCGCCAACCATTCCACAGTCTCTCTAGCACGACTTACTCTTCAGACGCTCAAGAAACATTATTTGCCTGTCCAACATCAATGGATAGTTGGTTTATGAAATCAGTTAACGGCACATCACGACGCACATCGCCGCCACGTGGGTTGACGCCGACGGTTGCATTTGCAACATCGTCGTCACCGACAACCAACACATACGGGATTCGCTCTAACTTTGAAGCACGAATTCGTTTGCCGAGTTGCTCGTCGGCAACGAGTTGATCGACGCGATAACCACTTTTAATCAGACGACCTGCGACGGTTGCTGCATATTCTTCGTGTGCCGACGCAACGGCTAAAACTCGCACTTGAACTGGTGCGAGCCAAGTCGGAAACGCCCCGCTGTAATGTTCGAGCAACACGCCAAAGAAGCGCTCGATCGAACCAAACAGCGCGCGATGCAACATGATCGGACGCTTTCGTGCGTTGTCAGTTGCAATGTATTCAAGACCAAATCGCTCAGGCAGATTGAAGTCGCATTGAATCGTGCTTAACTGCCACTTTCGGCCGATTGCATCGCGCACATCGATGTCAATTTTCGGTCCGTAAAACGCCGCATCACCTGGCGCAACCGTGTACTGCAAACCATGACGGTTGAGTGCTTCGCGCAAAGCATCTGTTGCCTTTGCCCAGATCTCGTCAGAGCCGACAGATTTGTCGGCGTTACGAGTGCTGAGTTTGAAATCAAAATCGTTGAAGCCAAAACGACGCAACACACTCAGCACGAAGTCAAGCAGAGAAGCAATTTCGTCAGCCATTTGCTCTTCGGTACAAAAGATGTGACTGTCGTCTTGTGTGAAACCCCTGATTCGCAACAAACCGTGCAGCGTGCCCGCGCGTTCATATCGATATACGGTGCCCAATTCGAACAATCGCAATGGCAGTTCGCGATAACTTCGCTGTCGGTCGCGATAAATCAAGCAATGCATCGGGCAATTCATCGGCTTGGGATAATAAGTGCCGTTGTCCATCTCCATCGGTGGATACATTCCGTCTTTGTAAAACTGCAGGTGACCTGAAGTTTCAAACAGATGAGAATTCGCCAAGTGCGGAGTAAAGACGAACTTGTATCCACCGTTTTGATGACGCTCTCTTGAATAGTCCTCCATCAGTTTGCGCACGATGCCACCCTTCGGATGCCAAACTGCGAGCCCACCGCCAAGCTCTTGCGGAAACGAGAGAAGATCCATCTCGACGGCTAGTCGACGATGGTCGCGCTTCTCTGCTTCTTCGAGTCGGTGCAGATGCTCGGCGAGCGCCGACTTCGACTCCCATGCGGTGCCATAGATGCGCTGCAACATCGGGCCCTTCTCGTTGCCGCGCCAATATGCGCCGGCAACTTTCATCAAAGCAAAGTGACCGAGTCGACTTGTTGACGGTACATGTGGTCCACGACAGAGATCAACGAAATTCTCGCTGTTGCGATAGACACTGACAGCATCTGAACTGCCGGCTTCGAGTGCGTCGATCGAGTCGGCGTCGCCTTTGGTGACACGTTGAATAATTTCGCACTTGTACGGCTGATCTTTGAAAACTTTCAAGGCATCATTTGCCGACATCTCAGAGCGCACAAATGGCTGGTTGGCAGAAATAATTTGTTGCATCCGTTCAGAAATCGCGACCAAGTCGGCGTCACTGAAAGTTTTTTTGTTTGGCAGTTCGAAGTCATAGTAAAAACCGTCTTCAATCGCCGGACCGATTGAAAACTTGGCGCCCTCAAAAAGTTGCACGACAGCCTGTGCAAGCACATGTGCCGTTGAGTGGCGCAAAACATGTCGACCAGCATCAGAATCTGCAGTGATAATTGAAACTTTCACGCCATCGCCTAAAGCGACGCCCAAATCTGACTCGACACCATTGATCACTGTCGCCACCGCAGCCTGCGCCAATCGCTTGCCAATCGACTGTGCAAGATCTAAACCCGTCGATCCAACCGGCAAATCTCTTGTCGAGTCGTCAGGCAACCGAACTTTGATCATCGCACTATTGCTTGTCACGCCTTCAGTCTAGATTGTGGCGGTTTTAGATATGGGTTCGATCAGCGCTAGATCGCTTGGGTGCGTAGTCATATACATACTCTTGTTTCGTGAGTTCTTGAATTTTCACCATGATCTCATCGGTTAGTTCGCGCATAACTTCTGGTTCGTTGGCACGCGATAAATATTTTTGCGTATCAATCGGCGCGCCTATCTCAATTTTGCAGTGCTTACCGAACTTCGGCATCACCGTGTCTGGGGCCATAATTTCACTCGTGCCTGTTATGCCAACCGGATAAATCGGGCAACCAAACTTAAGCGCCAACCGCGCAGCACCCGTGCGACCTTTATATAGACGACCGTCTCTACTTCGTGTGCCCTCGGGGAAGATTCCGAACAACTCGCCACGCGATAACACACCTTCGACGGCGACCATTGCAGAGTTTGCATTTTCGCCGCCAGTGCGGTCAAGCGGAATCATGCCAATTTTTGTGAACAACCATCTCGTCTTGAAAGAGTCCATATATTCGCTCTTGCCAACTACAGACATATTGCGCGGCGAATAAGTGAGCAAAAAGACAGAATCTAAGAAACTGATGTGATTGGCGCACAGAATCGCCGGACCAGTCGTGGGAATCTGATCGAAGCCCTCTAAAGAAAACTTCCACAATCGTTTGACGAAGAATCTGACAAAGGGTCTGAAGCGAGTCTGAAACTTGGTCGCGCCAACATATTTCAATGGATCAAACTGCACAGCGTGTTTGACTCGTCGAAGTTTCATTTTTATACCTGCACTCCCAGTAACGCGGCCGCCATCGAAACATTGTGGCCCGACTTCGCGGCGTCGTCAAGCGTTGCAATCGCCTGAGGAACATTTAAGTCGTCATCGAGTGCATTGCGAACTTCTTCAAGTCCTGCGCTTCCATCGCCAGACTTTGCTTGCGACCATGCCTGCAAGCGCTCGTGTGCTTTGGGCATCGCCGATGGTGTCCACTCCCACTCGTAGCGATAGTGATTCGCAATCAAGGCCAAACGAATTGCGCGCGGGTCGTGTTGCTTGCGCAAGCGATCAACAAACTCGAGATTGCCGAGACTCTTCGACATTTTGCTGCCATTCATGAAAACCATCGCGACGTGCATCCAATGTTTAACGAACAATTCACCAGTTGCGGCTTCAGACTGAGCACGCTCGCATTCGTGATGCGGAAAAATCAAATCGCTGCCACCGCCATGCAGATCTACTGTCGAGCCGAGTTCGCGCAACGCAAGTGCCGAACATTCGATGTGCCAACCCGGACGGCCAGGACCCCAGATCGTGTCCCAACTCGGTTCGTCGGCAGCCGAAGGTTGCCACAGCACAAAGTCAAGCTTGTGACGCTTGTGCGGGTCGTCTATGTGACCGCCGCGTTCGGCTGCAAGCCGCATCATTGTTGCATTGTCATAATTAGAAACACTGCCAAAAGAACCGAACTTAGTCACGTCGAAATAGACGCTCTGGCCTGCCTGATAGGCAAAACCTTTTTCTATGACCATGCCGATGAACCCACGAATATCGGCAATTGCCGACGACGCTCGTGGCGTGCTGTAAACATCCAGAACATTTAGTGCAGTCATGTCGGCATTGAACCTCGCCTCTTCGCCTGCAGCAAGGTCAAGATAGTGAACGCCGAGTTCGCGCGCTTTAGCAAACAACGGGTCATCGACATCGGTGACATTGCGAACACACTTCACCGTGTGTCCGAGATCGATCAACCGGCGCTGCAGAACGTCGTAAGTTACAAATGTGAAAGCATGACCAATGTGTGTGGCGTCATATGGCGTGATGCCACATGTGTACATCAAGATTTGCTGATCGGCGACAAAATCTACGACACGCTTTTTTGCCGTGTCATAAAGTTTTAATGTCAAACTGCGCCACCACGATCAGGTATGCCGGTCAATCGCGGCGCCACTCTGGTCTTATAACGCACGTTCAGTTGCAGCAGCACGGCGGTGAACGCCTCGATTGCCAAGGCGTTCGACAAAGTTCCGGCATTCAGTGGCCGACATCCCGGAATTTTCGAGACAATATCGCTAATTGTTGCCGTCGCAACCGGATCATCAGAACAAATCAAAACATCACTGTCAACTTCATGTCCGAGGCGACCGAGTTCTGTCGCCGGTAGGTGCTGAAACGCAGCGACCACTCGTGACAACGGAATCTCGGCTTGCACATGTGCCGCGATGCTTCCACGCGGTGGCACAAGTGGCTGAAACTCTTTACCTACTCTGACCAGCGCATTGGCCATCGTCACGACAATCTTGCCGGCGAGGTCTTGTGTATGTTCATTAACGACGGTCGCCGCCGAATCCCAAGGTGTTGCGATGATGACAAGTTCGCAACTTGCTGCTTTGTCATTGTCGCCGCCAGAAATATTCAATTTATATTCGGGCCACTTTTTGATGAGTTCGTCGCAAAGAACTTTGGCCTTGCTCGCATCTCGAGACCCGAGCACGACCTCATAACCAATCGATGCCAATCGCAGACCCAATGCACTGCCCGCTGGTCCCGTGCCGCCGAGCAAGCCAATGCGCATACCTCAAAACGCTACCTATCATCACGTCCAGAAAACGAGTTAAACCGACGCAAGACCAACTACCGTTGAACCCGTGGCAATCTTAGATGGCAAAAATATCGTGATAACTGGCGTGTTGACCGATGCTTCTTTGGCTTTTGGAATCGCTCAACTCGCACAGCAAGAAGGTGCGAAAATTGTGCTCACTGGCGCTGGTCGCGGGCTGTCAATCACACAACGTACGGCCAAGAAACTCTCGTCGCCTGTTGAAGTAGTTGAATTTGATGTGACGGTCGACGAACACACGATTAGCGCTCGAAACGAAGTGCAAAAAATACTTGGACGCGTTGACGGTGTTCTGCATTCAATTGGTTTCGCCCCGGCGGCTTGTCTCGGCGATGACTTCATGGCTGCAACTTGGCAGGATGTCTCAACTGCAATGCAGATCTCGGCATATTCTCTGAAAACTTTGGCCGATGCGTTCGTGCCGCTTATGTCAGCAGGAGGCACAATTGTCGGTCTTGACTTTGACAATACAGTTGCGTGGCCCGCATACAACTGGATGGGCGTTGCAAAATCTGCCCTCGAGAGCACGAACCGATACTTAGCCAAAGCACTCGGACCAAAAAACATCCGTTGCAACTTGATCGCAGCGGGACCGATTCGCACAATGGCGGCGAAATCAATTCCGTCGTTCGGTGCGTTCGAAAACATCTGGAGTGACCGTGCGCCGCTCGGCTGGGATGTAAACAATTCGGCACCCGTCGCCCGCAGTGCGGTCGCGCTTCTGGGTGATTGGTTTCCGTCAACGACTGGCGAGATTATTCATGTTGACGGTGGTTTTCACTCAACAGGTGCATAATTGCGAAACTCAATTTCAGTCAAAAAGATCGTTGCTGGTTGTGCGGCGACTGCAGTCTGGCTTTTCAGCGGTTTATTTCTCAACGGTTCGACCGCATTTGCGACGAACGATATTGGTTTTGATGCTCAATGGAACTTGCAAGTCATTAATGTCACTGAAGTCTGGGCGATATCTACCGGCGTTGGTGTCACGGTTGCTGTAATCGACTCTGGTTCTGGCCCGAATCCTGACTTAACGCAAAATTTAAAAGCTGGCCGCTCGCTCATCCGTGGTCGACTCGGAGACTCGTCTACAGATGTTGACGCAGTCGGCCACGGCACACATGTCGCCGGCATTATCGCTGCGCAAAATAGCAACACAATCGGCGTTAGTGGAATCGCACCAAACTCGAAGATATTGCCAATTCGCATTCTCGACTCTCGCGGTGACGGATCAGAAAGTGATTTAGCCCAGGCGATTCGCTACGCCGTTGACCAAGGTGTGCAAGTCATCAATCTGTCTTTAGGAGGCGCAACGCGAACAGGTGGTTTACAACTTGCGCTTGAATATGCCGCAGAAAATGAGGTGCTGGTCGTCGCCGCCGCAGGCAATGGTGGCCAAAAAGCTGGCACCACCTACCCTGCCGGCAACGATCTAACCCTCGCGGTAACGGCGGTAGATCAAACAATGAATGCACCTTCGTTTAATCAAAGCGGAAGTTACATTGACATTTCGGCACCAGGCATCAACATCTGTTCAACAGTTCGCGTTGACGCGGTTGTTGACATTTCTCGCAGGTGTGCAGGCGCAAATGAACCATTTGTAACGATGAGCGGAACATCAATGGCCACCGCACATGTCAGCGGGGTCGCCGCACTGATCTATGCTGCGCGACCAAATTTCAGCGCGCTACAGGTTCGAGAAGTAATAATCGCGACAGCCAAAGACATCGGCATTGCGGGGCGTGACGAAATTTTTGGCGTCGGTTTAATCGATGCCTATGCAATTTTTAAAGCACTCGGGTACTTTCCTGACAAGATCGTATTTCCGACGGTTTCGTCTCTAGGTCAGGTCGGCCAAGAGTCTGTCGGCGGAACGGTGCAAATTCCTGAAAGCGAAAGACTGCAGTGGTATCGCTGCCTTTCACCTGGCGAAGCAACGCTCGCAATACCGATGGACTGCGTGGCAATTTCACGAGCACAGAGAAACGTCTTCATCCCCACGCGCAAAGACGTCGGTTCGTTCTTACGATTCGGCACGCTGATCACTGTTGGTGGCACGCCGCAAATGCGATTCTCAGCCACAACACCTAAAGTTACGGCGATATGGACCACGATTTCAACACTCGAAGTAGAAACAAAAATACCAATCAGCAAACTTTTGGATACTGCATCGACTGGCAAAACAAGTGCCCGCATTCTTTCTGGACCCTGCAAAATCGTGAGAAATATTTTGATTGCAAGTGACAGCGGCACATGCAAGATGCGAATTATCGCCAAAGCGAAAGCACCATATCCAAGATTGGCTAAGACCGTCGTGGTCGAGATCGTGACTAAATCTGAGGTCACCAGCTAAATGACAAATCGTTTGGCGCAAGAAACAAGTCCGTATCTTCGGCAACACCAAGACAATCCTGTCGACTGGTTCAGTTGGTCGCCTGAGGCCTTCGCCGAAGCCAAACTGCGCGGCGTACCGATCTTGTTATCAGTCGGTTACTCGGCTTGCCACTGGTGTCATGTTATGGCTCACGAATGTTTCGAAGATGTCGAGACCGCACAAATGATGAACAAACTATTTGTGAACATCAAAGTCGATCGCGAAGAGAGGCCAGACATCGACGCCCTATATATGGATGCCGTTCAAGCAATGTCAGGTCGTGGCGGCTGGCCGATGACAGTATTCATGAGCCCCGACGGTCAACCCTTTTACGGCGGCACATACTTTCCGAAGCCGTCATTCATAAAACTTATGAGCGCTGTGCACGATGCATGGCAGAACCGTCGTGCCGACATCGAAAACAATATTTCCGCCCTAGGAGAATCGCTTTCTCGTACTGCAGCCGTGACACCTGATCATTCGCTGCCAAGCATCGATTTGATCGCCCAAGCCTGCGAACAGTTAGAAAACTCTTTTGACTCTCAATGGGGTGGCTTTGGTGGCGCGCCGAAGTTTCCGAGCACTATGAATCTCGACTTGCTTTTACGCAACTACCTTGACCACCCGAGCGAAAATGCGAAGACAATAATCACGACGACCCTCGACGCGATGGCTTCGGGTGGCATGTACGACCACATTGGCGGTGGATTCTCTCGCTACAGCGTGGACGAAAGATGGCTGGTGCCTCACTTTGAAAAAATGCTTTACGACCAGGCACTGCTGCTTCGGGTTTACACGCACGCCGCAGTCGTTTTTGGCTCAGACAGTTATCGCCAGGTTTGTGAAGAAATTGTTGAATATGTGTTGCGCGATTTACGTGACCGAGATGGTGGCTTTTTCAGCGCCGAAGATGCCGACTCGCTAGATGAACACGGACACTCACATGAAGGTCACTTCTATGTTTTCTCACCTAAAGAACTCCGTGATATTTTGCCAGCGAATCTTGTCACGACTGCCTTTGAACATTACGAGATCTCCGAAGTCGGAAACTTCGAAGGAAGAAATATTCCGACGCGGCTAAACCACCGTGGTGACTTCAAGCGATCACCAGATGTCGAAAAGATTCGAAAAATTATTTTTGAAGCGCGCAACATACGACGGCGGCCGTTGCTGGACGACAAGATTCTCACCGAATGGAACGCGATGATGACAGTCTCACTGATTGAGGCATCTAATTTGTTGAATCGACCAAAGTGGCTCGCAGTTGCCGAACAAAATTGCGAATTTTTATATCGCGAACTTCGAGTCAAAGATGATTTATCGGGTTTGTTTCGCTGGAGGCGCAGTTGGCAACGAAGTGGTGAGCCGATGGCCCGCCATCGTGCGCTGGCTGCAGATCTCGCACACTTAGTCGATGCATTTACTCGGTTGGGCGAAGCGACCGGCAAAGCAATTTGGATTTCACGCAGCATCGAGGTTGCTGACGAGATAATTGCAAACTACTGGGATCAAATCAACGGCGGCTTGTTCACCGTTGCAGCTGACGCCGAACAACTGATCGTGCGCCAAAAAGATTTGCTCGATAATGCAACACCGTCGGCTAACTCAACTTGCGCCAATGCTCTGCTAAGACTCGGGGCGTTAACTGGCGATGAAAGACTTACTCAAAGCGCACTACAAATTTTGCGGCTATTCACCAGAATCGCCACGGCGGCGCCGAGCGCGTTCGGCAATTTGTTGCACGCTGTTTATTTGCAAAATAGAGGCATCACAGAAATCGCTATAACTGGAAACCGCCCAGACTTGGTCGAGTCGCTCGCCAATCGTTGGATGCCCACTGCAGTCGTTACTTTCGGAGAACCGTTCGACTCACCGCTTTGGCACGATCGGCGACCAGGTTTTGCATATGTGTGTCAAAACTATGTCTGCAGTGCCCCAGCCTCAACGGTCGAACAACTGCAAAACGCCCTCGAACTAATCAGCTAAAACTCTGTTCGTGAATAATCTCGTTTGGCTTGCGCCGAGCACGCTTGGCACTCGCACCTCGATCGGTGGCTTGTTCTGAAAGTGGCCATCCAATCGCCACTGCACCAATCAGCTGCATCTGCTCGGGCACTTTGAATTCAACGCGCAACTGTTGCTCACCATTAAACACACCGAAGAACAGAGCGCCAAGACCGACATCGTGAGCGGCCAGCAAAAGTTGCATCGTCGCGAATGATGCATCGACCGTCCAAAATGGTGTCGGCCAAGATGAGAGATTCTCACCTAGTTTTGTTTTTACTTTGTCTGACTCGCTGTAGCGCTCTAGATATGCGTTTGGGTCGGCGAATACCAAACCGATAATTGGCGCATCAAGCAAGTGACGCCAGCGAAAACTAGTGCGCTTTTCTTGAGGCAAGCTGATTTCCCAAAATTTTGCCGTTTGCTCATCGCGCAAGACCAAAAGATGCCAGCCTTGGGTTTTGCCGGCGGACGGCGCCCGTGACGCAAGATCGACGATGCGATCTAAAAGTTTTGCATCTACTGGTGCCTTGCGAAATGCCCGCACCATTTTGCGTGAGCGAACGCAGTCCGCGAACTGCATGACAATTATTTAGTGCTTGCCGAGCTTCAGCAAGTTTTCGGTCATCGTCCAACCATGCACGACGAGCGCGCCCGACTTTTTGGTCGAGACGCCTTTGAATAATGCCGCAACATCAGCAGGGGCCTTACCTGGTTTCAACGACTCGAAGTCGATGAAGCCGCTTTGCCCGTTGCTCTTGATCGTAAATGACTGTTCGTCGTACGCTGCCTCGCAACCAAAGCGCCTTGCCAATCGTCGGCCCCATGCACGTTCTTCGCCAACCGCCCGATGATCAGGTCGTGGAATCAATTCAGTGAGTGATTTAAAAGCCTCAAAGGCATCAACAGAAATGAACCGCGAACCGACAACCACATCTTCATCGGGAAACGCCATTAGTGCGCGATGATATGCCTCGCTCATCAAGCCTTTGAGAATTTGGTCTCGCTTTGAAGTTCGCTTGACGCTAATCATGCCCAACAAGACGCATGGCGTGCCGCCGATGCGCTCGAGCGTTGAAAACATAAAACCATGCAATTTGCCATCAAGTTTTGCGCTGGCGAATAGAACCCAATCTTCTTTGGCTTTTGAAATTGCGCCGATACCGAATGCCCCACCCATTGCAGCAAGGTCGTCGAGGTCTGAGTCAACTAAAGCAGAGGCATCAATCGTCTTAACAACAAGCGGCATGGCACCTCTATTCTGCCACCAAAATTCTCAATTTCCGATGGGTCGGTGAATAACTTTCGCCAACACGCTATTTGGCCGACTAATTATCGAAGCATCGCTCGTCTCAACCAATGTAGACGCTATTGCCATACGAAGCGCGTAGAGCACCAATTGCACGGTCAATATCAACATTGAACTCAGGTGCCAACCGCAGACTCTTGCCACCTGGCATATGCAATTGCACTGGCGTTTGCCCGCCATGATCTTTCAATAATTCTTGCAAATTAGTGATGTCTTCTTGCGACAGCGAACGACCCGCTAGTTCGATGTGCAGACTCATATCTGTTGCTCGCATCGGCTCGACAATCTTGATTTCTTGTGCGTTAAATGAAATGCGTGAGTCATCTCGCCTGTCGAGTCGACCGCGAACGGTAATGATCGTGTCTTCTTCAATAAGGTGGCCAAAGCTTGCAAATGTCTTTGGAAAGATGTTGACTTCGACCGTGCCCTGTAAGTCTTCAATAGTCAGAACGGCCATTTGGTCACCTTTGCGAGTGAACTTTCGATTGACAACAGTGATTACGCCACCAAGAGTCAAATAGGAACCATCATTTTTCTCTTCGAGGTCGGCTAACGAACACTCAACTTTACGGCGCAACTGACCTTCGACACCACGCAACGGATGATCAGACACATATAGACCGAGCATCTCGCGCTCGATCTTGAGTTGCTCAGATTTCTCGTAGTTGATATTCGGAATCTCGATTTGTTCTGAAAAGCCCGAGTTCGAGTCGGCGCCTTGATCGAACAAACTCATCACACCTTGGTCTCGCTCACGACGACGATTAAGGGTGTTTTCGATGATCGATTCGAAAACAAGAAGCAGACCTTTACGCGGATGACCGAGTGAGTCGAATGCCCCGGCTTTGATCAACGACTCAACAGTGCGTTTGTTTAGGGTTGCAATTGGTGCGCGATCAACGAAATCATAAAACGAAGTAAACGAACCATTCGCTTGTCGATATTCGACGATTTGACTGACGACCACCTCACCCACATTGCGAATTGCCGACAAGCCAAAACTAATAACACGAGTTTCGCCTTCGACAACGGGCACGAAATCAACCCCGGAAGAATTAATGTCCGGAGTTTTAACCGTGATATTGCTGGCACGGGCATCAGCCAAAAATATTGCCGCGCGGTCATAACTAGCTTTGACGCTGGTCAACAGACACGAGAGATATTCGAACGGATAATTGGCTTTTAGGAACGCAGTTTGATATGCGATGAACGCATACCCGTAGGCGTGGCTCTTACCGAACGCGTAGTCGGCAAAGTTTTCAATCGAGTCGAATAGTGTCTCACCAAGTTCTTGGCCGTAGCCACGATCTACACAGCCCGTTTCAAAAGAGGCTCGCTGTTTCTTCATGTCGGCACGATTTTTTTTGCCGCACGCTTTGCGCAAGTCATCTGCTTTTTCGAGGCTGTAGCCGGCGAATTTTTGGGCAACACGCATCATGCTTTCTTGATAAATCATCAGACCTTGCGTATCGCCGAGCAGATCTTGGGCGTCAGGGTGAAAAATCTTTGGCGTCTTACGGCCATTTTTAAAGTCGGCGTAATCATTGTGCATATTCGCGCCCATTGGCCCCGGGCGATAAAGCGCAACGATCGCAGCAATATCGTCGATAATCGTCGGCACCATACTGCGCACCAATGCGCGGATGTTCGTCGATTCGAGTTGAAACACTCCGATCGTGTCACCACGACGCAACAATTCGAATGTCTTGCTGTCGTCAAACGGGGCTTTATCGATATCAAAATCTGGATTGCTTAATTCTTGAATCATTTTGTTCGTATCTGTGATCACGTCTAAGTTGCGCAAACCCAGAATGTCCATCTTCAAAAGACCAAGTTCTTCAACTGCGTGCATTTCGTATTGGGTGACGATTGGAGCGAGATCTGCATCTTGACCCGATTCGGCTTTGCGCTGAATCGGCAAATATTCGGTCAGTTTTTCTTTTGTAATCACGACCGCCGCAGCATGAATACCGACGCTGCGCTTCAAGCCCTCAAGCCCTCGCGCAGTATCGACGACCGTTTTTACATCGGGGTCGCTTTCGTATAGCGCCCGCAATTCGGCTGCTGCCCGATAGCCATCTACGTGCTGTTCGTTTTCTTCGAAGCAATATTTCAGCGGAGTGTCTCGACCCATCACAACTGGCGGCATCGACTTGGCGATCTTGTCGCCCAACCCATACGAAAAGCCCAATACTCGAGCTGCATCACGCACGGCGTTGCGCGCTTTGATCGTGCCAAAAGTGATGATTTGAGCGACATGGTCGCGGCCATATTTTTCGGAGGCATAGCGAATCATTTCGTCGCGATATCGCGAGTCGAAGTCCATGTCGATGTCTGGCATCGACCGACGACCGGGGTTCAAGAATCGCTCAAACAACAAGTCGTATTTGATTGGATCGAGGTCGGTGATTTTCAGTGAATATGCGACTGCACAACCCGCCGCCGAACCGCGACCAGGACCAACACGAATTGATTTTTCATGCGCATATCGAACCAAGTCCCAGACGATCAAGAAATATGAACTAAAGCCCATCGTTTTGATAGTCAGCAATTCGTATGCAACTCGCTCAACAACTTCTGGCGCAAGTTTCTCGCCCCAGCGTTGCTGCGCGCCGATCCAAGTTAAGTGCTCGAGGTATGCGTGATCATCGACGAAACCCTCTGGAATTGGAAAGTTCGGCAGAACAGGAACATTGAATTGAATCTCGACCTTTGCGCGCTCAGCAATCCATAAGGTGTTGTCGCACGAAGTCGGCTGCTCGCGAAACAGCCAACGCATCTCTTCTGCCGTCTTCAAATAGTGTTCGTGTCCTTCGAATTTGAGCCGATTCGGATCGGCAATCGTGCACCCTGTCTGCACGCACAGCAGTGCATCATGCGCGGCGCTGTCTTCGCGGTGCGTGTAGTGGCAATCGTTTGTCGCCAACAACGGGGCCCCGAGCTTTTTGCTGATCTCAATCAACTTTGGATTCGTCTCAATCTGCAACGGAATGCCGTGATCTTGTAACTCGATGAAAAAATTGTCTTTGCCGAAAATATCCTGCAATCGGGCGGCGGTTTTAAGAGCTTCTGCATCTTTGCCGTTTTTGAGTGCCTGCAAAACATGACCACCCAAACATCCAGAAGTCGCAATTAGCCCTGAGCTGTATTTCGTCAGCAACTCCCAGTCCATGCGTGGCTGGTAGTAGTAGCCCTCAAGAAATGCCAAACTCGCCAACTGAATCAAATTTTTGTAGCCGACATTGTTTTCAGCAAGCAGTGTCAAGTGATAATAAAGTTTCTTGCCCGCGTCGGTGTCGCCTCCACTGTCATCAACTCGACCTCGACGGGTCGGTCGCTCAAAGCGGGTTTCATACGCCATGTATGCCTCGGTGCCAATTACGGGTTTGATGCCACGCTTCGTGCACTCTTTATAAAAATCGATGACGCCATACATGTTGCCGTGATCGGTGATGCCGAGAGCCGACTGGCCATCTGTGACGGCTCGATCAACAAGTTCGTCTAACCGCGACGCCCCGTCAAGCATCGAAAACTCGGTATGAACGTGAAGGTGCGTGAACGACTTACCCATTAAAGGTAAGTTCCCGGACGGTCCCCCGGCTGTGCATTTGGCACCTGACCTGACTGAATTTGTCGTTGCTCTGATTGCTGGCGCATTGAAAGTTGTTGGGCAAACATGGTGGCTTGAATGCCGTGAAACAATCCTTCAAGCCAGCCAACCAACTGCGCCTTAGCCACACGCAATTCGGCATCGCTTGGCACCTCACCATCGTTAAATGGCAACGCCAGCATTCGCAATTCTTCTTGCAAATCGGGAGACAACGCCTCGGCGAGCTCGACGATTGAGCGCTCGTAAATTTCTGCTAACCGTTCGCGGGATGGCAGATCAAGGGTCATCGAATGCACTTCGTCGAGCAGTTGTTTGATCATCGAACCGATGCGCATAACTTTTGCCGGCGCAGTCACGGTCTCAAGTGCATTTTCGACTTGTTCTTCGACGATCTCGGCAGATTGATCGACTTCGGTTGGTTTTTCTTCAGGAGTTTTCATGGTGGGGTCGCCAAACTTATCACTTAAGGGTCGTTGCGAGCAACGGTACATCTAGTTCATCGTCGGTCAAAGCACCGTGCCGACACTGCAATAAATAGGGCCCGGTATCGGCGGCGGCGTCAAAACTCATTGGATCTCTCGGCACGAGCACAACATCGCCGAGACGCTTTCGAGTCGCCGAGCCAAGTCGTGGTCCGAGCCAATTTTCGTCGATCACCTGTTCTTTACTGGCGACCCAAGCAACACCTGAATGGTGCGCAGTCGCCCGCGCCAACAATTCGACCTGCACGCCATTGAGTGCATGCAACCATCTGAAACGACCCTCACCGGATTGGTAAGCAGTCATTGCCATTACTTCAGTGTGTGGCGGCATCGTGTTCGTACCGACCATAACTTGGCCGTGGTCAGCAGTCACAATCAAAACCGAACCTGGTGTGAGGGCTTCTTGAATGCTTTTCACAATTGCATCGGCGCTGCGCAACTCGGCCTCGTAATAAATGCCGAAGCCACGCTCATGGGCGATTTTGTCAACGCCGTCGTAATAGGCATAAATAAACTTTTCACCGCTGCGCAGAAGTTGACCAACTTCAACGGCGATGCTTGATGCTGCACGCCACCCTCGAGCGCGAACGCCACGTAAATGTGCCTCAGTGAACGCCGAACCTTCAAGTTCTGCTTTGCTAAGCACGGGCACACTCGCACCCATAAATGGCGGACACGGTTGAATCAGATCAGGAGGATACAAATTTCGCAGATCACCTTTTTCATCGCCCCACTTGAGCATTTGCATTACACGAGCACCCATATCGATGCGATAGCCAACCAAACCATGTTCAGCCGGAGCGAGACCTGTCGTGATTGATGTGAGCGCACTAACTGTTGTCGTGGGCGCAACTGTTGTGATCGACGAACCTTGCATCGATGCGAGCGTTGGGCAATGCACGAGATTTTTCTGCAACTGATGCCATCCCAGACCGTCGATCACGAGCAACACGACTTGTCGCGCATCTTTAACACAACTTGGCATCCAACTTGGAATTTCTTTTGTGCCCTGTGGGCCAAGCAACGCCGGGATGATGCCCGTTATGCAGGCATTCTTATAGTCAGGAAGTCGCGGACTGGTTGGTGCTGAAGTAGTCATGTTGTGCCCCCTGAGAGTAGTTCAGAGGTATTCGCTAGAGCACGCAATTCATCGGCGAAAACCATCACATAAAAGCCCCATAAATACGACTCATTAGTATGCGAGTGTGAGAATTTCTACCCGGGGCGACTATGCGTGTCGTGCGCTGCTTTCTTTGAGTTTGCACGCCGACGAGAACGGCCCCACTTCGGTGCGTGACATTGCCGAACGCACCGCTCTTCCGCAGCCGTATTTGGAGCAAATTCTTTTGGCGCTCAAAGGCGCTGGTTTGGTCAAATCAAAACGTGGCGTCGGCGGCGGATACATCTTGGCGAAATCTGCCGTTGACATTCGACTCTCCGAAATAATTTCTGCAGTAGACGGACCAATCTCAGTCGGTGATTTTGGTGAACCACATAAAGACGGTGCATGTGATCATGACGGCCAATGCGTGTTGCTCGCCGTCTGGAACTTAGCGAGCGAACATATGCGTGAACACTTGGCGAAATACACGCTTGAAGATATTGCTGCAATCTCAAAAGGCGAAGCGGCCTGGCCAAAACCTAGAAAATAACTAGTCGGTTCTCTGCGAGCACTTCGCCAAAACAGCAGAGAAATCTTGCGGTAACTCAACTGTAAAATCCATTTCTTTACCCGACACAGGATGCCTGAACTGCAAACTCGTGGCGTGCAGCATTGGTCGCGGTGACGAAAGCACACTACGAGCGCCACCATAGACAACATCGCCGACAACACTGTGGCCGAGTGTGGCTAGGTGTACGCGGATTTGATGCGTGCGCCCGGTTTCTAATCCGCATTCGATCAACGAGCAATCAACTGGAACATTGAAAGCCTTTCGCACTTCATATGTCGTGCGCGCGACTTTGCCGTCTCTAAGCACTGCCATTTTTGTTGGGTCGCGTTGATCTCTGCCGAGCGGGGCATCAATCACGCCTGAAACTGCACTCATATGACCCCACACCAGAGCCAGATACCGACGCGTCACTACGCGTCGCGAAAGTGCATCAACGAGCGAATCATAAGCACGAGAAGTTCTGGCCATCATCATCAAACCCGTAGTGCCGGCGTCTAGGCGATGCACGACACCAGGTCGAAATGGATCGCCTACATTTGCAACTTCGGGATACTTTGCCAATACTGCATTGACCAGAGTGCCTGTTGGGTTTCCGGCACCTGGGTGCACGACAATGCCAGCGTGTTTGTTGATCACGAAAACATCGGCGTCTTCATAGACGATCTCAACAGCAAGGTTCGGCTCGGGCAATGGCAATTGTTTCTTGGGTAACAATGCGAGCTCAACTTTTAGATGTTGTCCTTCTGTGGCTTTGAGTTTTCCGGCTTTGACGGCGACTCCATCTAAAATGACGGCGCCAGCTTCGATAAGCGCCGCGGCGGCGGCTCGCGGAATATCAGCAACCAGTGAAACAATTCGGTCGACTCTTTGACCAGCGAGTGCCGCTGGCACGTGCTCGTCGATTATTCGTGAATCAGATTCATCACCCAAAAACTTGTCTTGACTCATAATTGTGCTTTCGATCGAGATGCTTTAACGGCAGACATGATTAACATCGCAGCACCAATTGTGACCGCCGAATCAGCGATGTTAAACACCGGAAACCACTGCAAGTCGATGAAGTCAACCACCGCGCCGGCCAACCATTTATCGCCACGAAACAAGCGATCGGCCACATTTCCGAGTGCGCCGCCAATCAACATTGAAGTACCAACCAGAGACAGTTGCGAAGTCGCTTTGCGCAAACTAAACCACAGCCACAGTGCGACACCAACCGCAAGCAGTCCGATCAGGCGTCCTGCACCTTGCCCTTGAGAAAAGGCCATGCCCGAGTTGAAAACTAAATTGAATCGCAATGTCCAGAACAGATCGATCGTGCGACCATCGTCCAGCGAATTGAGCACCCAGTTTTTAGTCGCCTGATCGGCAACCAAAACTGCAGCAATAATAATTTTGGGTGTTGAGCCAATCGCCCTAGTAAGAACCAATGCCACCTGCACGCTCGACTACTAATTCAGTTGTCCATGGAATCGCCTTTAATCGCTCACGCGGAATCGGCAACCCAGAACGCGCTGAGTAGCCATAATCGCCGGTCTCAAGTCGCTTGAGAGCTTCATCAATTTCTTCGACTGTCTGGCGTGCTGAAGCTGAAAGAGTCAGGTCGCGCTCACGCTCGACAACCATGGTGTCACCCTCGCCACCTTCGTCATCAAACTGCACATCACCCATCTCTGAGTTTTCGACGATCGCATTTGCTGCGCTCTCAAGTTGGTCGGCTTGACCGAGGAGATTGCGTCGTTCAACAGTCAACAATTCACGTTGTGAGGTCAAGAACTCGATATTGAACTCTTTGGTCGGCGTTATGCCATCTTGCATCACACCTTTAATAATTGGTGGCTTTGGTGGCGCAACTGGTTTACGGTTGGCTTCGATTTCTGCCAGACGAGCCGCTTCGCGCGCGGCGATCTTGGCCGCTTTCACGGCTTCGCGCGCCTGCTTTTCTTCTAAACGCTGCTTTTCTTTAGCGACCTTCAGCGCCAATCGCTCGGCGATTTGTTGGGCTTTGAGCTTTGCGCGTTCTTTGGCTAAACGCTGTGCTTCTTTTTGCTTTTCTTTTTGCAAACGCTTGCGTTCGGCTAGCGCCCGACGTTTGTCGAGTTCTTTTTGCTTCTTGAGCGCTTTGATCTGGGCGAGCTTTTTTTTCAGTTCGAGATTCTTCTTGAAAGCCAGTTTTTTCTTGAGTTCAAGCTTCTTCTTGAATTCGAGCTTCTTTTTGAGTTCAAGCTTCTTTTTGAGTTCGAGTTTCTTTTTGAGCTCAAGCTTCTTTTTGAGCTCAAGCTTCTTTTTCAGTTCGAGCTTCTTCTTAAGTTCGAGCTTCTTCTTGAAAGCCAGTTTTTTCTTGAGATCGAGCTTCTTTTTGAGAGCGAGCCTCTTTTTGAGCTCAACTTTTTTACGCACTGCAAGTTTCTTTTTAGCCATTGCCTGCTTTTTCTTCTTAGCAGATGCCATTTTCACCTCTCAAGTGGTTCAATTTTAGAACGCACCAATTTGACCGCGTTACGATATCCGATTTACCGCAACAAACACCGCTACTCCATCTAAATCGGCATTCGGTGACTGTTTATCTGATAGGACCGTGACTTCTAAATCGACAGCCAGAGTCTCGGCCTTGATCGTTTCGTGGTGAGCAGATACCTGGATGCAAAGTTCTTCGGGTAGACCAAGACGCAATTGAATGCGATCAGAAACATCTAGGCCAGCGTCGCGACGCTGTTGTTGCACCAAGCGAATCACGTCGCGTGCCGCACCTTCGGCCTCAAGTTCGGGTGTCAACTCAATGTCTAGAACTACGACGCCAGTCGCGCTACCCAATGCTGCACTTGCGCCTGAAGCCTTCGGAACGAGTTTTAGTTGATATTCGCCCGGGTGCAAGTCGATCGAACCTGCCGTGACGACATCGCCGTTACGAACCCAGTCACCGGTCTTCACGGCTTTGATAACTGCTTGCGTATTTGCCCCAAGTCTTGGCCCGACAACACTCGGCACTACTTGCAACTCGAATTCTGCAACCGACGATACATCATCAGAAAACTTCAACGATCGCACATTTACTTCGTCTTTAATGATGTCTTCAAACGCCGCAAGTGCCGTCGAATTTTCGGTGGCGATAATTAATGTCGCAAGCGGCTGTCGCACTCGTCGACCGTGGCTCTTGCGCAAAGACAAAGTTGTTGAGCAGACATCACGAACCCGATCCATCGATGCGACAAGTTTCGCATCGTGACGCAAGTTTTTAGTTGTTGGCCAAGACTGCAAATGAACACTTCGCTCGCCTGTCAGCCCGCGAAAGATTTGCTCGGATACGAGTGGTAAAACTGGCGCGGCAATGCGGGTCAAATAATGCAGAACCGTATGCAACGTGTTGATCGCCGCGACATCACCCTTCCAGAATCGATCGCGACTGCGACGGATGTACCAATTGGTTAAAACATCAAGAAAGGTTCGAATCTCGGCGCAAGCAGCGAACAAGTCGTATGCGTCAAAACTCTTGGTGGTTGCTTCGACTAACCCGTGCAATTTAGAAATGATGTAGCGGTCTAGAACATTGTCGCTTAGAACATCAAGAGTGCCAGAAACCGATTCGGCGTTGGCATACAACGACAAGAAATACCAACTGTTCCAAAGCGGAAGAATCACCTGACGCACGGTGTCGCGCATGCCCTCTTCAGTTACCGCAAAGTCAGAGCCACGCAAAATTGACGACGACAGCAAATACCATCGCATAGCGTCCGCCCCATGGCTATCGAATACCTTCATCGGGTCCGGATAATTGCGCAAACTCTTGGACATCTTGGCGCCATCTTCGCCGAGCACGATGCCGTGACTGACACAATTCGAAAATGCCGGGCGATCGAACAACGCGGTTGCTAAAACATGCAGCGTGTAAAACCAACCGCGCGTTTGACCTATATATTCGACGATGAAGTCGCCGGGATAGTGATTTTCGAACCATTGCTGATTTTCAAACGGATAATGCACTTGAGCAAACGGCATAGACCCGCTCTCGAACCAGCAGTCCAGCACTTCGGGCACTCGACGCATCATCGACTTTCCACTTGGGTCGTCTGGGTTCGGGCGAACCAAATTATCAATTGTTGGTCGATGCAATTCTTGAATATCGACACCAAAATCACTACGCAATTCTTCAAGGCTTCCGTAGACATCGATGCGCGGAAAATTCGGGTCGTCACTTCGCCATACCGGTATTGGCGAACCCCAGAATCGATTGCGACTAATTGTCCAGTCGCGCGCGTTCTCGAGCCACTTGCCGAAACTTCCGTGCTGCAGGTGGTCTGGCACCCAGCGCACTTGCTCGTTGAGTTCGACCATGCGATCACGGATTGCCGTGACCTTGACGAACCACGACCCGACTGCTTTATAAATCAGTGGTTTTCCGGTGCGCCAACAATGAGGGTATGCGTGATCGTAGGTCTCATGACGAAAGACGACACCGCGTTCTTTGAGCACCCGAATAATCGCCGGATTGGCGTCAAAAACTAATTGTCCTGCAAAATCAGGCACTTCATTGGTGAAACGTCCGCGTGAGTCGACGGGCACAACTAATTCGATGCCCGCATCTTGACAAACTCGCTGGTCGTCTTCACCAAATCCAGGCGCCAAGTGCACGACGCCCGTGCCATCTTCCGTCGTGACGAAATCTCCGGCGATTACCCGAAACGCCCCTGGTTGATCGGCAAAATAATTAAACAACGGCTTATAAGTACGACCAACTAATTGCGCACCAGAAATTGTTTCAAGAATTTTTGGTTCGGCGAATTCTCGCTCGTAAGCCGACAGTCTCTCGGCAGCGATAATCAGTTTGCGGCCGGCGTGCTCGATCGCGACATAATCGACATTGGGCGCGACCGCCAATGCCAAGTTCGACGGCAGAGTCCAAGGGGTGGTTGTCCATGCCAACAAAAGTTCACCGGACGAGAGTTCAAAACCAACTGTCAGTGCCGGGTCTTGCACCTGCTTGTAGGCATCATCCATTCGTGTTTCGGTGTTTGAAAGCGGCGTTTCGAGTGCCCATGAATACGGCAAGACTCTGAAGCCTTCGTAAATCAGTCCCTTGTCCCAGAGAGTTTTGAACGCCCACATCACGCTCTCCATGTATGGCGTATCGAGGGTCTTGTAATCATTTTCGAAATCAACCCACCGCGCTTGACGAGTCACATATCGTTCCCAGTCGCTGGTGTATTGCAACACCGAAGTGCGGCAATAGTCGTTGAATTTGTCGATGCCAAAATCGGTGATTGCTTGACGACCAGAGATGCCGAGTTGGCGCTCGGCTTCGGCTTCGGCAGGTAGTCCATGACAGTCCCAACCGAAACGACGCTCGACTCGTTGACCGCGCATCGTGCGATAACGGGGCACCGCATCTTTGACGAAACCAGTGAGCAAGTGACCATAGTGGGGCAAGCCATTAGCAAATGGTGGACCGTCGTAAAAAACGTACTCATTTTCGCCGTTCTTTCCGGCGTCGCGCATTTCTATCGAAGCAGCGAAAGTCTCGTCGGTCTTCCAATATTCGAGAACTTGATTCTCAAGCGATGGAAAGTTTGGCTGTGGTTCTACCTGCGGGTAAGACACGAGTTATTTAACACTTCAGAATCATGCGCTGCACAACGATCTGTAAAAACAACAGGACGATTAGTGGCGATAAATCGAGAGCGCCTGTGCGCGGCATGATTCGGCGAACCCATTCAAGAACGGGTTCGGTGAATCTGCCAACGAAGTACGAAACTTGCGCGACTACCCCACCGCTAGTGGATGGAAACCATGACAAGACCACACGAACAATGATCATGTATATAAATATCTGAACGAGACTGCACAGAATGCTGGTCATTTGTGAAACCCAATCTGCGCTAACCGCGCGTTATGCGTGCGCCAAAAGGCTTCATCATAAAAACACCATTGCTCATTTTCTCCATGGTGCCGTTATTGGCGTAGCAAACACCACTTGCAAAATCGATGATTCGACGCATTGTCTTCGGGTCGGTTGATTGCACATTGATGATCACTGGGTTGCCTTCTTTGAAGCGATCGGCAATTTCTTTTGCATCTTCGTAACTTGTCGGACGAATCGTCACGGGGTCACTGGCCGGCAACACCGGACGAGCCACAGCTTCTGTGCGACGCCCCGCAACTGGTCGAACAGTCACACCTGAATCATGTTGTGCCTGTTGCGTACGCATGCCCCTTGAATGCGGCTCAACATTCGCTCGATCGTCGTAATCGTCGTAACCTTCATCTGAATCATCATAAGTTTCTGCTCGCTGACGACCGCGACTCGGCATGCGACGATCGCGCTCAACTGCGACTGATTCGTCGTAATCGTCATAGGCCTCGTCTGGCCCCAAACCCAAGTAATCCATTGCTCGGCGAAACATTGACATATTTAAAGGATAGTTCAGAATTCTGCTACAAATACGGACTCTGACTAGTCGCGAGGCCCAAAAAGTGCCGAGCCGACTCGAATCATCGTCGCGCCTTCGGCGACGGCAATTTCAAGATCGCCAGTCATACCCATGCTGCACTGCTTTAGACCAAGATCATCGGCAAGTTTGCGCGTAGTTCGAAACGCCAGGCGCGCTTGTTGTGGCTCGTTATTCGTTGGCCCGATTGTCATTAGGCCTAATACATCGAGACCCTTTGTTGTGGCGAGATCGAGAAGTTTGTCCACTTCGGCTGGTAAACAACCCCCCTTTTCAGACTCACCAGTGGCGTTGACTTGTAACAGAATTTGTGGCTTGACGCCCGTGTTTTGTTTGACGCAACGCTTGGCGATTTCATTGATCAACTCGGGGCGATCAACAGTTTGCCAAACATCAACCATCTCGGCGATCAACTTAACTTTGTTGGTTTGTAGTCGACCGATGAAGTGCACCGGCAACCGCTTCGTGATTGGCAGTTCGCGTACCTTGGCAATCAGCTCTTGGGCATAATTCTCACCGACACCATCGCAACCTGCATCAAACGCCGCAACTATCGCTGCAACATCAAAAGTCTTTGTGACGGCGATGAGTTTTACTTCGTTGCCGCCTGCCGCGACTATGCGCTGACGAATTTGCGCGACGCGCAACCCAACTTGCGATGCATCAACTGCCGTCATGTCGCCACCGACATGCAAACTTTATTTCAGAAATGAAGGAAGATCGTCGTCATCATCGGCACCACTTAGTGGATCAGATGTGCCGCCGAACAAATCTTTCAATCGTCCGCCCTTCGAGTCGGGGCGAACCGTGCCAGATGTTGCCGTGCTTCGACCGTCACCGCGGGTGGCGGTGCGTTGCGCCGCACTGTCCCAGCGTTCGAAACCTGCTGCTACGACCGTCACGCGAACTTCATCGTTGACATCGTCGTCAATAACCAAGCCATGAATGATGTTTGCATCTTGATGTGCCACACCTCGCACGATCTCCATCGCGTTGGTCACTTCGAACAAGCCCACGTCTGATGGTCCGGTGATGTTCACAACTATGCCTCGGGCACCTTCGAGTGAAGCCTCGAGCAACGGCGAATTGATCGCCGCGTTTGCAGCCAAGACTGCTCGATTGTCACCGCTTGCAGCACCAGTGCCCATCAATGCAGTGCCGGCATTTGCCAAAACGGTTTTGACGTCAGCAAAGTCTGTATTGATCAAACCTGGTGTGGTGATCAACCCTGTGATGCCAGAAACGCCCTGGACCAAAACTTCGTCAGCTTTTTTGAACGCATCCAGCATGCTCGTCTTGTCGGTCGAAATTGCCAGCAATCGCTCGTTCGGAATAACGACAAGCGTGTCTACTTTTTCTTTAAGTGCAGCGATGCCGGCATCTGCCTGCACCGAACGACGACGACCCTCAAATGCAAACGGTCGCGTAACAATCGCAACTGTCAAAGCACCTTCGGCCTTGGCGATCTCAGCAATCACTGGTGCGGCACCTGTGCCAGTGCCACCACCCTCACCTGCAGTAATGAACACCATGTCTGCGCCTGCAACAACTTCTTGAATCTCATCGCGATGCTGTTCAGCGGCTGCGCGGCCAACTTCTGGGTCGGCACCAGCACCGAGACCACGAGTTAATTCACGACCGATGTCGATCTTGACACTCGCATCACTCAACAACAGTGCTTGTGCGTCGGTATTGATCGCCACAAATTCGACGCCACGCATGCCTGACTCCATCATGCGATTGATGGCGTTCACACCGCCACCACCAACACCGATGACTTTGATAACTGCCAAATAATTTTGTGGTTGACCGACCATTTAGAATTAACCCCCGCTGCTTGCGCTTGTTGTGCTCACTTGTTGTGAGTTCAGATATTCTGCCACACCAACACCTCAGCACCAAACATCATCTCGACGTTCAGGCAAGTTGAGAGAAAGTCTCTACTTCGACTTTACAGTTGGTGTTCGTGGGTCGGTTAAGTCGATCGAGATTATTTGCTTCGCGTCTTGTCGCCGCAACAACACGAGCAACGAAATCAACTTATTCTGCAGATCAACCGGCGGCCCAAAATTGATCAGGGTCCCCGTGCGCAAGGTCATGACTAATTGATTTGGGCCACCCACACCGACATTCAAGACTCGCTCATTCAATTCATCTGGCAACCCCGCTGCGAGTTGAGCCGCGGCTTTATATACGGTGCCGGCGCTTGCGCCCGGCGCAAGGTTTGGCCCAACCCCTGTGATCTGCAAATACTGAGTTGGTTGACCAGTTTCAACAGCCAAAACACGACCTTGCGGATCAACGACTCGCGACCGGTTATCTACTCCGATATAGAAAGCCACAGGTTTGCGCTCGACAATCTCGATGACAAGTCTTGACGGAAAGAATGACTTGATCCGCACAGACTCAACCCACGGATCTCCTTCAAGTCGCCGCTCGGCGGCTCGCGTATTAACAGTCAAAATTGATTTACCGTCTAAAGACTTTTCTACGGCGATCAACAAGTCAGCACTGACATACTTAGCACCTTCGATTTCGATCTTGCGTACGCCGATTATCGGTGATGCTAAAACGATCAGTACCAGGGCCACCGCGCCAATCACTGAACCAGCGGCGACCAACAACCTACGGCGGTTTGACGCAAGACTTCTGATGACATCCTTGCGTCGATCCTCGAGGCGTGAATCGCGAATGATGTTGCTCGGGTCAGAAGTTGGAGCAACATTGACAGAACTTGTCAACTCATCAATCGGGTGATCAGAGTCGACAGGTAATCGAAGATCTTCATCGACGATTACAATTCGGCCGTTATTTGTTTTAAGTGCTAGCGAAGTGTTCGTCGTTGTGGAAGATTCATCATTTATTTTGTCAGGCGATTTTGTAAAGTCATTCGGCTGCACGACTCGCAAATTGCCGATGGGTGTTGCGTCACCTTCAAAGGCATCTTTAAGTTCTGCCAAGACTTCATCTGAAAGTTGTTCGGCAAGAGATGGCACCGGAATCGACAAGTCGGTGTTGTTTGCCGAGCCAAATGCAGATTCAAGTTGCGTGTTGCGCGAGGTCTCAGTTTGATGAAGCGCACCTGCTTCGTGAGAAACAGCCGACGAAAAACCAACCAAGCGAATTTCGCTACGAAGATCTATGCCGTGCGACTCAGTCACGCGTTGGCGAATGAATGTCATCAACTCGACGACATCGTCGGCATCACCGTCTTCGTCGGCTTGAATAAAATTCGCGTGCTTTTCAGAAACCACAGCAGTGCCGATGCGATAACCGCGCAAACCGAGACCATCAATTAAGGCACCGGCCGACGCGGCACCCGAAACTGGGTTGACGAAAACCGAACCGGCATTTTGACCACCTGGCTGATTTTCGCGCCGCCATTTAACAATTTCGGCTAATCGCGATTCACCTTCGACTTTGTCGCCCCATGAAAGTCGTAGAGTCGCCGCAACAACAATGTGTTGATCGTTCAAATCAGAACCACGAAATCGCAAACCCAAATTTGCGGCCGAAACATTGGCTTCAATACCTCTGTCAAGATGAAACAGTCGCACACTCAACAAAGACGCAATCATGTCTGAGCCGTGACCACCGGCGTTCATTCGAACGGCCCCGCCGATCGAACCTGGTACGCCAACTGCCCATTCGAAACCGCGCAGACTGGCAGCGACACTTTGACGGGCTACAACTGGTAACGACGCCATTGCGCCCACCAAAAGAATTGGATCTTGAGAAGTGCTCGGAAGACTTATTTGTTCGGCGAATGGTCCTAATGCGATCGCCAAACCGCGAAAGCCGCTCTTGCTGATCAACATGTTGCTGCCACGACCGAGCATTAAGACTGGGATTTTTACTTTTGCCAACGCTCGCGATGCGGCGTGCAAATCGTCGACACTCATTGCGCGCATGAACAGCGATGCAGACCCGCCAACCCGATATGTCGTATATGGGCCTATTGGTTCGTCTCTAGTGATGCGATCGCCCAGCAAAGATGCGAACCGGTTCAAATCTTTTTCGCTTGGATGTGCAAATTCTGAAATCAACTTGATTTACCTTGTCGAAGCGAAATCACTTCACGGGGCAATGTGGCGATGTCGCCACAGCCCATCGAGATGCATAGGTCGCCAGATTTAATTTCATCTGCCAAGAACTCTACGAGATATGCGCGGTTTGGTTGATACACGACATGACATTCGGGGTGCGATTTAAGAATCGCGTCAACAACGAGTTGACCTGTCACGCCAGCGATTGGTTGCGTGCCAGAAGAATAGATGTCAGTCACTATGACTAGATCGGCGGCGACAAACGCGTCGGCATATAAATGTGAAATCTCAGACATGCGATTAAACCTGTTGGGCTGAAACACCGCTACGACACGAGACCATTTGTCTGACTCGTCTCGCACACCCGAAAGCACCGCGGCAATCTCATTGGGCAGGTGGGCATAGTCATCGACGAATGTTGCGCCGCTATCGACACCTTGGACATCGAAACGCCGAGCTACCCCACCGAATCTGCTTAGTGCTTCAGCGGCTTGATCAAACTGAACACCAAACTGCATCGACATAGCGATCGCGCCGAGCGCATTGCTGACATTGTGCATGCCGCGTTGTGGCAGGTTGATGCGACCGAGTTCAATTTTTTGATTATCGAGATTTCGAAATACTTTAAATGATGCGGCCGCATCTTTGAAATGAACTTCGGTAGCGACAAAATCGGCCGATAAACGATCATTGACCGTATAAGTGATCGACTTGTGTGCTTGGGCGATTGATGCGCAGACAGGGTCGTCTAGACACAGAACACGTGGCCCGGAGATATTGCCGACGTAGTCAAAGAAACTTTGCTCTATTGCTGCCTGAGTCTTGAAGTGATCCAGGTGGTCGATATCGACATTCGTCAAGATAGTTGCAGCGAGTGCCAACTGTGAATGTGTGCCGTCACTTTCGTCGGCTTCGACAATGAATAAGTCGCCGTTAGTCCATGCTGCACCACGCTTGAACGAAACAACATCTCCGCCAATCAGATAACTCGGTTTCTTGTCCGCGCCAAATAAAATAGTTGCCAACATTGACGAAGTTGTTGTCTTGCCGTGCGTGCCGGCGACACCAATACTTGTGGCACATTGACAAATGCCGGCCAGTGTCTCGGCCCGCGACAAAACTTGAATGCCTAGTTTTCTTGCGTGCTGATATTCAATGTTTGACGCTGCGATCGCCGGCGAACCAGTAACAAAGTCGCAACCTCGCACGGCTTCTGGGTCGTGCCCGATATTGATCTTGATGCCAATAGCTGTGAGTCGTGCAATCAAATCTGACTGCCTAATGTCACTGCCTGAAACTTGATGTCCCATCTCGGCCAGCACCGTTGCAACTGCCGACATACCAGGACCGCCAACGCCCACGATATGTATTCGTTGCGGTTTTCGAAGATCCAGAACTGCATTTTTCTGAGATACAACACTCAAGATCAAACCAGCGAGTGTCGTTTCGCGATGTTGTGTGCCTGCCTTGCGCGCGGCTGATGCGAGAAGTTCAAGTTTGGCTTGATCATCAACCAAAGCAATAACTTTGTTCGCCATTTGTGCGTTAGTAATTGTCTTTTCGTCGACAACAATTGCTCCACCACAGTCACCGAGCCAATTTGCATTTGCGGTTTGATGATCTTCTGCCGCGCCACGCCATGGTACGAGAACGCTAGCGACGCCAATTGTCGATACTTCGGCTACCGTACTCGCACCCGCACGAGCAACGACCAGATCAGAAGCGCTATAGACATCTTGCATCGCCACGGTTGACTCAAGTCGTTTGTAAATGATTTTTGCATCGTCATTGATGACCGGCAGGTCATCATTTAAATATCGCTGGCCGGTCAAATGAATTATGCAAAGGTCACTGCGTTGTTGATTACTTTCGACGATCGTTCGTGCGATGACATTAAGTTTTGCCGAACCAAGTGACCCACCCGTGATGCAAACGACTTTTCGATCGCTCGGCACCGACAACCGCTCTCGTGCCTGGGCTCGCGTAGAAGTCACATCCAGATTTCGTAACACTCGGCGTACCGGCGCACCTGTGAGTGTCGCATTTTTCAATTGCGACGGCAGATACGCCACTGCGCTCGCCGCAGCACTTCGCGCTTGAAGTCTTGTCGCTAAACCTGGTTGTCGGTCATAAGAAACAGTCACCACGGGTATGTTCAATTTCTTTGCCGCGCGAGTTGCCGGCACGCTCACATAACCGCCGACCGAAACGACGACCGCTGGTTGCAAAGCCGCCAATAATTTCTGGGCGTGTTGCGTGGCGTTTTGCAAGACTTTGAGAGTTCGAATGTTATGTTGCATGGCGCTAGCCGACAAGCCACGGCGAAAACCTTGTACGGTCAGCAACGAGAGCGAAATGCCCGCGCTTGGCACGAGAGTTGTTTCGATGCCGTTGGTTGATCCGACGAAATGAAGTTGATCTTTATTGACGCCCGAATCTTGCATCAACTCTGCGATTGCGAGTGCTGGAATTACATGGCCACTGGTTCCCCCGCCGGTGATGACGGCAAAGACAGGGTGGCTGGTGACGGTCAAGAGGTTCTACTTGTGAAGATTGCTCACTTCATATTACGCGCGACGTTCATCAACAGCCCTGCTGCCGACATGCACACCAATAGCGAGCTTCCGCCGTATGAAATAAGCGGCAGTGTTAAACCAGTCACGGGCATCGAACCAGTGACTCCACCGATGTTGATGATTGCTTGGATTGCGAACCACATCGTGACGCCGCCTGCGAGAAGTGCGCCGAATCTTTCTTCGGCGCCCAAGGCTGCGCGCAGACCGAATAATACGAGCGTCAAGAAACCCCCAATCACAACTGTTACACCAATTAATCCCATCTCTTCGGCGATCGTCGAAAAAATAAAGTCGCTGTGCGCTAGTGGTACATAGCCCCACTTGCCTGTACCTGCGCCGACACCGACACCAGAAATGCCGCCGTTCGAAATTGAAAGTATCGATTGCCAAACTTGATAACCAAACGAACCTTTGGTCTCATCCAAGTTCAAGAATGCTGTCCAACGATTTCGACGCGATGATGTGATCAGCGTAAAAAATAATGCTGCCGCAACGCTCGAACCTGCAATGGCGTTAACAATTCGCATCGGAATACCCGCCATGCACATCACTGCCAAAACGATGCATGTCATAACAATGGCGCCGCCGAGGTCGCGCTGTATCAGGCACAGAAATACAGATGCCAACCAAGCAACAACAACTGGTCGTGTTGTGCGATTGACATCAGTGACTTCTTTTTGACGTCGCCCCAGCAAGTTTGCGCAATAGACCAAGAGTGCCATCTTCAAAAATTCAGATGGCTGAAAACCGACAGGCCCGATTGCCACCCATGCTCTGGCGCCGTTGGTACTGACGCCAATGTTCGGTGCGAATGGCAAGAACATCAAACCGAAAGCAAAAATCAAAACAGGAAACACAAACCGACGCATCAACGAATATGGAAAGCGAAAGAAAAATGCCATCCCTAATCCGCCCACTGATGCCCACATCAACTGCTTGAAGAACATCGTCCAGGGTGACATGCCGCGATTCAACGCGACGATCGAAGACGACGACATCACCATTACGAGACCAAATGTCACCAGTGTGAGTACGGTGAAAAAAATCATGAAGAACGTCGTGTTGGCAGGTTTCTGCGCAATACGACGCGACGACAACAAGCCACCGCGATCAAGAACAGCGCGACGACGCTGAGCCAGAGTCATCGTGCGATTTGAGATTGCAGTCGAAGTTGTAGTTGTCGTGCTCATGATTCCCCTATTTTCTGTTTTTTTCTTGTTTGGTGTTGATCAGTGCATTGACTTCATTCTTGAAATCAATGCCCCGCTCGCCGTAGTTCTTGTACCAGTCGTAACTCGTGCAACCTGGTGAAAGCAGCACGACATCGCCTGCTGCGGCGAGTTGATCGGCACATCTGACCGCATCGTGCATTGAATCTGCCAGACGAACTTCGCACACGCCAGAAAATGCTGCCGCGATTTCTTGGGCAGCATTGCCGATCGCAACGACAGCCTTGATGCTTTCTGAATGGCTTGCCATCTCGGTGAGATCTAAACCTTTGTTCTTGCCACCAGCGATCAGAACAATCGCGTTAAACGACTTCAACGCGACGCTCGTTGCATGCGGACTAGTTGCCTTTGAGTCGTTGAACCACTGCACTCCTGCACTTTCGGCGACGAACTCAATTCGATGCGGCGCGTTGACGAAGCTTCGCAAAGCTTGTGCCACTTGATCACAGTTGGCAAGACCAGATTCGATAGTGATTGCCGCAGCAGCCAAAGCATTGGTCACATCGTGCGGCAAACTTCGGGCCATTTCGCTGCGATGCAAAATCTCACCATCTGGGCAAGTCAACACGCCGTTGGCTGCGTGATAGTCGCCTGAGTCTTGACCGAAGCTGACGACGCGGGCACCAGACTTCGTGGCAAATTTAGTGATCGACTCATCGCGCACGGGCACGACTGCAACATCTGAAGGCAACAACTGGGCCCAAATTTTTGCTTTTGCCGACGTATATGTTTCAAGCGAAGAATGCCAATCTAAATGATCAGGCGCGAGATTTAACCACACTGATGCTTTGGTGCGAAAAGTTTGTGTCAGTGCCAAACGAAAACTTGAACACTCGACGGCGAACGCTTGGGCGTCGCTTCGCAAGGCAGCGATCAACGGCGTTTCGGTGTTGCCAACAGCCAATGACTTAATACCTGCAGAATTCAACATCTCGGCAGCCATCAAAGTCGTCGTGGTTTTGCCGTCGGTGCCGGTTACTGCGACCATCGGTCGCGATGACGACGACTGCTGTTCAAATTGATAAGCGAGTTCGATTTCTGACATCACTGGCTTTTGCAGTCTTCGTGAAGATTCAAACAACTGATGACCCTCAGCGATACCTGGTGATGGCACCACGCGGTCAGATTGTTGCAGTAGATCTCTCAGTTCAGAAACAGTCGGTTTGAACGAAATCTTGCTCTTAAAGCTGAGCGCAAATTCTGAGTTGCTATCAGTTTGCAGATCGTCGACCAGAATGACTTTTTCACCGCGCGAAATAAGTTCAGTAGCCACTGCTTGCCCTGCGACAGCCAGACCATAAACAAGAGTAGTAGTCATTGTCAGCGCCGCATTTCGGAGAGACTTTGCAAATTAGTGAAGTCGGCAATGAACATGGCCACGGCAGTTGAGACACAGATCGCAGAGATAATCCAAAAACGAATGATCACAGTTGTCTCTGGCCAGCCACTTTGTTCGAAGTGATGATGAATCGGTGAGTTTTTAAACAAACGCTTTTTTCGCCCTGACGCTTTGAACACGCCCATCTGCACCGCGACCGACCCTGCTTCAATCACATTGATGCCACAGATAATTGGCAGTAATAAGTGAGTGTTGGTTGTGACTGCGAGCAGACCGAGTGCGGTGCCAAGCCCGAGAGCGCCGACATCGCCCATGAAGATTCGCGCCGGCGCGGCATTCCACCAGAGAAAACCACCACAAGCGCCAGCCAACGATGCAGCGAGCACCGCAAGATCGAGTGGGTTGACCACGTCGCCGTAAAACTGCGGATTTCTAAACGCCCAGTATGCGATAACGGTGAACGCTATGAAACCAAACGATGCAGAACCCGCAGCCAAACCGTCGAGACCGTCTGTGACATTGACTGCGTTTGAAGTGCCCCAAACCATTAACGCCGTCCAGATAACAAATAGTGGCCAAGTAAAAGTGATACCAGGCAAATCGGCGCGGGTGAACGAAAGGGTTTCGCTGACGCCAGTCGCCGCCGTCAACCACCAGGTCAAGGCGATGCAAATTGCAAAAGTAATGTAGCCCTTTTTCTTCCAGAAAAGTCCACGATTGTGTTGGCGCTGAACTTTGAGAAAGTCATCCAGAAAGCCGACAAAGCCCAATACAAAAACTGCCGCCCAAATGATCATCGACTGATCAGAAAATGGCAACCCGTCTCTGAAGTGGGCGATAAACCAACCAAACGCCGCCGAAAACAAAATTGCAATTCCACCCATTGTCGGCGTGCCTTGCTTTTTTATGTGTTGCACCGGGCCACGGTCTTCAGCACCAAGAATTGGTTGACCTTTGCCCAGGCGCTTGAACACCGAAATTAAAACGCGAGTGCCAATGAGTGACGCGATCATCGCCACTGCGGCGGCTGTCAAAATTGCAATCACGACGCGACCCTCAACAATTCGCGAGAAACTTCGACGTCACTGAAGGGCAGTTCGTTGGCGCCGATCGTTTGGGTTGCCTCATGGCCTTTGCCCGCGATGATCACGATGTCCCCAGATTTCGCCGATGCAAAGGCAGCAGCGATCGCGTGGCGACGATCTAAGTCAACAATCACTTTGCTTGAATCATTCAAGTCTTTTGAAGCCCCTTGTAAAATTTCGTTGGCGATTGTTAGGGCATCTTCATGGCGGGGATTATCTGAGGTGATGTAAACCGAATCTGCAAACTTCACCGCAACCGCCCCCATCTTAGGTCGTTTCAAGTGATCGCGACCGCCACCACAGCCAAACACGAGAATCACTCTGTCGTTGTTGCTGACAATTTGTCGCGCAGCGATCAATACATTTTGCAATGCCTCAGGCGTGTGCGCATAGTCGACTACGACTGAAAAACTTTGACCGACGCTCACAGATTCAAATCTTCCCGGAACTGCGCTTGCAGCAGCCAAACCTTTAGCGATGTCACCAAGAGTGACACCAAGTTTGGCTGCTGCAGTCGCGGCAGCTAGCGCGTTCATTAAATTGAATTGTCCGCCCATTTGTATTTTGAATTTTTGGTCTTGCCAAACGAACGAGACTTTTGAGGCGTCTGCGCGAATTTCTCGTACATCTTCGACGCCAAAAGATTCGCACTGCATGTCTTTGTCCTTCGCAACTGAATCAATCAAAAGAGAGCCGTGAACATCGTCTCGGTTGATGATGCACACATTTGTGAACTGTTTCGTGAATAGCCTGGCTTTGGCGCCAAAATATTCTTCGGTTGATTTGTGAAAATCTAAATGATCTTGACCAAGATTTGTGAATAGGGCGACTTTGAACGATGTGCCTTCAACGCGTCGCAAAGTAAGCGCATGCGATGAAACTTCCATTACGACTGCTTGACAACCGCGATCCAGTTCTTCAGCCAAGAGTCGTTGCAAGTCTGTCGATTCTGGTGTTGTGCGTACGCCTGTAAGTGTGCCGATCACTGAGGTCGACCAGCCGTGTTGATGCAAGATTGCTGCCAGCATATGGGCTGTCGTCGTTTTGCCGTTTGTGCCAGTTATGCCGATGACATTTAGTTTTTGGCTTGGTCGATCAAACAATTCGGCAGCAAGAAACCCCATCGCTGAGCGCACATCAGCGACGACAACCTGTGAAATATCAATTTCAAGTCGCCGCTCAACAAGCAATGCAACCGCACCATTGGACACGGCAACTTTGGCAAAATCATGGCCGTCGACATTTTCGCCGACGACACAACAAAAGATTGCGCCACTAGAAACTTTTGACGAGTCGTGAGTGATGTTCGAGACTTTTACTGTTGTGCTGCCAATTATTTGAGTGACAATAACCTCAGATGTACTTGCTAACAATTCATCTAACTGGCGTTCTAATCTGACCGACATCTCAGTGGCTCGGTCCAAATTCTGCTGGGCGCGAACCGACACAACCCATGTCGTCGCCCTCGGGGCGAATGTTCAACTCGTTAATCAGCACCTGGCCAATGCGTGCAAAAACAGGCGCAGCCGCGGTGCCACCAAATCGGTCTCGAGAATACGGATCAGGCTCGTCGATTGAAACAAGCACGGTCATGCGTGGATTATTCGCCGGCAGAAAACCGACGAATGATGCAAAGTAAGTTCTCGCGCCCTCGTCGTTCATATATGTGCCGTTTTCTTGCAACTTATAGGCCGTACCGGTCTTGCCGGCGACACTTAATCCCGGCAATTTTGCAAGAGTGCCGGTGCCGTGGCAAACAACATCGGTCATTAGCGAAGCCATGGTCTGTGCGGTTGACTCTGAAATCACCTGGTGGGATGGCGATTCAGGAGACGCGGTCACCACGCCGTTTTTGTCGGTTGTCTTGAACACCAACTTGGGCGCAACATACACACCCTTGTTGGCAACTGTATTCACCGCTGCGGCGAGTTGCAGCGCCGTTGATGTGTATCCATAACCGTAGGCAAATGTAATTTTCTCGGTGCCTTGCCATTTAGACGCGGGTCGTAACGCCCCACGAGATTCACCCGGATATTCAACAGCAGTCTTGACACCAAAACCAAAAAGCTTTAGATATTCGTGGTTCTTTTTTGTATCGAGCGTTCGCGAGACAAGCACCGTACCAAGGTTTGAAGAGTCGACGAAAATTTTTCGAACCGACATTTCTTCAAGACCGTGCGGGTATGCGTCAGTAACTTTGTATTCCCATTGGGTTCCTTTGTCGAACATTTGATAGCCGGGAACGCTAAATGTTGAACCAATGTTGACCGAACCTTCGTTGATTGCCGCAGCGATGCTAAAAACTTTGGCAACTGAACCTGGCTCGTTTGCTTCGACCGAGGAGAAGTTGCCAGATTGGCTCGAGTAACTTCTGTCTTTGTTGCGACGTATATTTGATATCGCATAAATCTCACCTGTTTTCGTGTCCATCACGATCGCAGTGCCGCCACGGGCGCCAAGTCGCTCGACTTGTTGTTTGACGATGCCGTCAACTTGAAACTGAATCGTGCGATCAATGGTCGTCGTCAATTGACCACCAGACTGCGGTTCGAGCACTTCACCTGATCCTGCAGCGATTGATTTACCACTGCTATTTACTTCTCTAACGATTCGGCCATCTACCCCAGTAAGCAAATCGTGATACTTCAACTCAAGGCCTGAGATACCGACGCCATCAACATCGGTGCGACCGACAACAGCCAGCAAACTCTCACTCGAAAGAGCACGGCCCGATTCACGATATGAAGAAACACCCTTCAACCCGAGCGCCAAAATTGCATCGGCTACTTCTTTGTCGACCTGGCGGGCGATATAAACAAAACTCGAAGTTTTATTCTGCAACTTGGTCGCAAGTTCAACTTCGGCTTGCGGGTCAAGCTGCAACACTCCGGCCACTACATGAGCCACACCAACCGGGTCAACCACAGAACGAGGATCAGCAAAAACAGTTTGAGTCGGCACAGGAAGCGCCAACTCTCTACCGTTACGATCTAAAATTGAGCCGCGCTCGGCGCGAATTACTCGCACGCGGGTTCGTTGTGAAACACTCGCCTCGCGATAGTCGCTGGCCCAAATTGTTTGCAAAAGTGCGACTCGCACGCCAAGTAGCGAGAGCAAAATTGCGACAACCATGAACATCGAGACAATGCGCTTGTGCATGTTGCCACCGCGCAGGTCTTTTGTAAAAAAATCCCTGCTATTCGCAGTTACTGACCACGCTCGATACGAGATCTCGGAGTTGCGCACACGGTTTGTATCAATGTGTCGCCCACCACGTGACTGACCCCGCGTGCGAGAGCCAGTGTTATTGCGGTCAGCAATAGTGCTCATGGCGTCACGCTTTTCGTTGTTTTGGAAACCAAATTTTCCAGCATCGGTGGATTCAAAATTTCTTTATCCATAGCGCCGGTGGCAGCAATAACACTCGCCACTACATCAGCCGGAATTTCTTCAAATTGTGCCGATAGTCCCTGCGACATTCCGAGCATCATCGCCTGCTCGCGCAAATAATCAGGCGCCCGAAGTTCGGCGCGCCGCTGGCGAAGTTCGTCATAGTGCAAACGAGCGAGTCGCACATCGGTGGTGACTTTGTCTAGACGCAATTGTTGCTCGGCGATGACGGTTTGAAAGACAACGATCAAAGTCAACACGGCGGCGATGCCGATAAGCACTGAGGTCACTTTTGAGAACTTTTGGACTCGAATAGTTTCGACAACCCGCAAATCAGGGCGCTCACCTAGTTCAAATTGTTCTTGCGAATTTGCTCGACCCTGAGAATTGCGAACTGGTCGAACTACCGAACCGGCTGGTCGACGAAGTCGAACTGGGGCTGGTCGAGTTGCAAGTGCAGTTGCCATTTAATTACCAACTTCAACAAGTGTTTTTTCAATTACACGCATTCGCGCTGATTTAGCGCGACGATTAAGTGTCTGCTCTTTGCTTGACGGATACTTTGGTGCTCGAACACGGCGAGTGCGGCGCACGCCCGATTGTGATTCGTGAACATACGGCGATGCGTGGGTCGATTCGTTGGCGTCGCGCTCAGAATCAGAGAACACGCGCTTGACGATGCGATTTTCACCCGAGTGATATGTCAGCACGGCGACTCGACCGCCAGATTTGGTCGCGTCGATTGCGATCTGTAACGCACGCTCAAGAATCTCTAGTTCTTTGTTGACTTCAATTCGAATTGCTTGAAAAGTTCGCTTAGCTGGATGCCCACCAGTTCGACGCGCCGGAGCAGGAATTGCCGCGACTATCACTTCGGCAAGTTGTGTAGTCGTAGTAATCGGTCGAGCAGCCACGATTGCCTTGGCGATTCGACGGGCAAACTTCTCATCGGCGTTGTCGGCAATCAGTCTCGACAGTTCTGACTCGTCATAATTATTGACGACTTCAGCGGCACTCAGTTGACTGCGCTGATCCATACGCATGTCGAGAGGACCTTCGTGACGATACGAAAAGCCGCGTTCAGCAACATCTAACTGCGGCGAAGAAACACCTAAGTCAAACAATGCACCTGAAATCTCATTAATCGATAGTTCTTCGAGAACTTCATCAAGCGAATCGAATCGCACACGACGAACCGTGAGACGACCCTGCAGACTTGAGTCTTCGGCGATCAGTCTTTCGGCGTTGGCGATCGCATCGGCGTCTTGATCAAGTCCGAGGATTTGCAAGTTCGGATATGCATTGAGTATCGCCACGGCATGACCGCCAAGGCCAAATGTTGCATCAACGACGACGCCTTCTGGCACCGAAGCGAAGCACTCAACGATTTCATCGATCATTACTGGCAGATGCGAACTGACGTGTGAATTTTGATTTGTCATATATATTGCGCAACTTGCAAACTGTCACTATTCGATGCCTCGCTTATCAGCAGCCCCCCGGCCAACGGTGCCTCCGGGATTTCTCCCCGGATAGCGAGATGGAAAGCGGGCGGAGTTGGGGGCTATCCATCTTGTTAACCGGGAGACTGCTGATAAGCGAAACTTGTGCAACTTGTGACAGTTGCGAAAAGTTTGTTGCTTGGCCCCCTTTCGCTTTACTCGGTGCCAGCTAGTTCCTGCGTGCCAGAGTCGCTGATGCGCTGGTGGCGCTCTGGATCCCAAATTTCAACCCGATCAAATGAACCGCTGACAATCACGCGCGAATTAAGTTCGAGGCCCGCGTATTGACGCAATTTTTCGTCGACATTGATACGACCTTGAGCATCAACAGATACTTCAACCATGTTCGACGACAACGCTCGCTGTTCTTTGCGATCCATTTCGCCGCGACGAACTTTTTCCATTACATCGTTGGCAACTGCCAAGAAAGTCTCAGTCGTCAAAACATCGACGCACTTGTCTCGACCCAGAGCCAAATAACATTTCGGCTCGAACTTCGGCCGAAAGGATGCAGGCAAGGCGATACGACCCTTTGGGTCCAACTGCCGCTCATGCGCACCTACAAACACTGTTCCTCCGCTTTGTCCCAAAACCCCGTTATTTACTGGGTTTTAGAGCTCTCCCTAAATCCCAACAATGACTATATCCCCACTACCCCCCACTGTCAAACACCTTTCACCACTTTTCCCCACTTTTTGGGATATTTTTGGGCAGCCAAAAATCACTGCTTATTAGCGGGTTAGGCGCCGGGTTCAGCGACTAAATAATTGAAGCGAGTTCGACTACCGCTTCGGCAATCTGGTTCAACCCAGAAGCCTCGGCGACGGCAATATTCGAAATCTCGGCGTCAAGCGAGATTGATCGGCTACTTACGTGCTGTTCAATTTTGTCAAACAGCAAATATTTTCGATACAGATCTGGCGACCAGCGCTGGTGCACGACACATTGAAAACGGGCCATCTCGCGCGTGCGACGCTGCGAGATGCCGACAATTTTCTGTCCGTGCAAAGTGACCTCGCCTGGGCCGAGCCCGCCAAAACAAATCAAATCTGAAAGTGCTGATCGCTCGAGACCGCCCCGATGCACACGCAGTTGATCACGGTCTGCGATTTCGCATTTCGCCAAAGCATCTGCCCAAAGTTCACCCACCCACCACATTGATTCGCCAACATCATCTCGCCAAAGCTCGTCGTCACGCGGCACAACAAAATCGATCCATAAATGCGCATCGGCGTTCAACACGACGACCCCGCCGCCACTTCGTCGTCGCACGGCTGAAATGCCGTCTCGTTCGCAAGCGGCTTGATTAACGATGTCTAAGTTTTGTTTTGAGCCCAACACAACGGCTGACTCGATAATTGAGGCTCGCCAGATTGCGCGCTCTGCCGGCAGTTCACGACCGTGAATTGATTCTGCAGAATCGCGCAGATGATTAAACCGCCATTCACTCATCCAAATTATGAGGCAAAAGCCAAATATTGCTTCCACTCTTCGGGCACTCTGCCTACAGAAACCGTCACCCATGCGAGTTCACGAGGCGTATGTGGTTGATTAGCAAGAGCCATGCCTGCTTCTTGCGGGGTTCGATCGCGCTTTTTCAGATTGCAACCTCGACATGCAGCAGTGACGTTCTCCCAGACGTGCATGCCGCCACGAGAACGCGGCATCACATGATCGATGCTGTCGGCGTGCGCACCACAATATTGACAACGGTGATTATCACGAGCAAAAATTGCCCGTCTCGACATTGCTGTGCGTCGGTGATACGGCACCTTGACGACATAGCGCAGCCTGATGACCAGAGGCCCGGGCATGACAAAAGTTTCTGCTCGAATCTGTGTGCCGTCTTCTTCGA
>JAQCDG010000088.1 GCA_027731085.1 Actinomycetota bacterium
CGAAGATCCGTACTCGACACCGATGCGAATTTATCCAGCGACCCATTACACAATGGGCGGATTGTGGGTTGACTACGAACTTGCAACGACGATTCCTGGTTTGTATGCCGCTGGCGAAGCAAATTTTTCTGACCACGGTGCGAATCGTCTTGGCGCAAGCGCGCTAATGCAAGGTTTGTCCGATGGATATTTTGTTCTGCCTTACACAATCAGCAACGAACTTGCGCCGATGCTCAATAAAACGATTCCGACGACAGATCATCCTGCTTTTGTTCAAGCCGAAACTGAGGCGCGGGAGCGATTTAACTCGTATCTCAATGTCAAAGGCACGCGCTCACCAGATTGGTTTCATCGCGAACTGGGCAAAATTATTTGGGATTACTGCGGCATGGAGCGCACGCAACAGGGTCTTGAAAAAGCACTCTCGGAGTTACCGGCACTTTATAGCGAATTTAAAAAAGATCTGCGTGTGACGGGCACTGGTGAAAGCGTAAATCAAACACTTGAAAAAGCCGGTCGTGTCGATGACTTCTTTCAGTTGGGCATGCTCATGTGCCGAGATGCGCTTGATCGCCAAGAGAGTTGCGGTGCGCACTTTCGTAGCGAATATCAAACCGACGACGGCGAAGCGTTGCGCGATGATAAAAACTTCTGCCATGTTTCGGCATACAACTCGACAGGTGATCCGATGAGCCCAGATTTGGTCGAAGAGTCACTGATTTTTGAAACTGCGCACTTGGCGACGAGGAGTTACAAGTGAAATTGATCAACGACCTCAAGCTGAAAGTTTGGCGTCAAGATGGCCCCGACGATGCGGGTCATTTCGAGTCGCATACGGTCGACAAAGTCAGTGACGAAGCGTCGTTTCTTGAGATGCTTGACCAATTAAACGAGCGTCTGATTGGTGAAAATAAAGACGCAATCGTTTTTGATCATGACTGTCGGGAGGGAATCTGTGGCACGTGCTCGTTGATGATTAACGGTCAGGCACATGGTCCACAAAGAGCGACGACGACTTGTCAATTGCATATGCGAACATTCAAAAGCGGTGACGAAATCGTGATCGAACCGTGGCGTGCGGCGGCGTTTCCGATCATCAAAGATCTGATGGTTGATCGCTCTTCGTTTGATCGCATTGTTGAGGCAGGCGGCTTTATCACTGCGCCGACGGGTGGTGCGCCCGACGCGAATTTGATTCTCGTGCCAAAGCCAGTCGCCGATGCGGCAATGGATTCAGCGGCGTGCATTGGTTGCGGTGCGTGCGTTGCCGCGTGCCCGAACGGCGCGGCGAGCCTGTTCACGGGGGCGAAGATTTCGCACCTCAATGTTTTGCCACAAGGTCAAGCCGAGAGATATAAACGTGTTGAGGCAATGGTGCACGCGATGGACGATCAATTCGGCTCATGCACGAATCACGGTGAATGTTCGGCGGCATGCCCGAAAGAGATTTCGCTCGATGTAATTGCTTTGATGAACTCTGATTTCAGAAAATCAAAGTCGAAGAATCGCAAAGCTCTCAGCCGCGGCTGAGTTACGCTAATTCCATCAGTTGGGGGCATAAATGTTGGGTGACTTGGCGAACTGGGTGCAAGATGTAATCAATCAGTTTGGCTATTTCGGTGTCGCGTTGTTGGTCGTAATTGAAAATGTGTTTCCGCCGATTCCGTCCGAGATTGTTTTGCCGTTCGCAGGGTTCGTCGCCCAGCAAGGTGCTGGCGCTGCAAATGCAGCGGCTGACGCGGCACAGAGCGACACAACTGTCGTCGGCATGATGATTGCGGCCACGATTGGTTCGGTTGTTGGTGCGTTGATTCTCTATTTCGTTTCTGCGGCGATCGGCCCAGATCGGTTGCGAGCGTTCGTTGAGCGATTTGGCAAGTGGTTTGGTGTCAAGAGCGCCGATCTCGTGCGTGCCGAAGCCTGGTTTGATCGGCGATCGGCTGTGGCCGTTTTGGTTGGTCGATGTGTGCCGTTGATTCGGTCAATAGTCTCGATACCTGCCGGGTTTAGGCGAATGAAGTTGACGAGTTTTGTCGTGTTGACCGCAATCGGAAGCGCCGTATGGAATATCGCTCTGATCGGCGCGGGCGCAGTATTAAAAGATCAATGGGATGTAGTCGGGGACTATGTCGGCGTGTTTCAGTGGCTTGTGATTGCGGCAATCTTGGTGTTGCTCGTGCGCTTTGTAGTTTCACGGGTAAAGAGTCGTCAACGTCAAAATAGCGCAACCTCGTAAAAATTATTAATGCTTGCGTCTGATACCCAACCAGTCGCAATGACCTTGCGCAATGGCGTGCAAGAGTCGTGGCACAACGGCGCTGTTGTTTGTCTAGAGCGCAACGGCTCGATTGCATTTAGCGTGGGTTCGCCACAGGCAATTATCTTTCCGCGGTCGTCGACAAAGCCATTTTTAGCCACCGCGATGGTGGCGGCGGGTTTGAAATTGCCGCCAAATCTCTTGGCGCTTGTGTGCGCAAGCCACGACGGTCGGCCCGAGCATTTGCAGGCTGCGCGCGAAATTTTGGCAAGTGCCGGATTAGACGAAAGTGCGTTACGCAACACCAAAGATTTGCCACTTGATGATGATGCGGCGCGTGTTGTTGTGCGCGGAGGCGGTGTTGCGACTTCGTTGCAAATGAATTGTTCAGGCAAACACTCTGGAATGTTGGCAACCTGCGTAGCTTGTGGCTGGGCGACTGATGAAAGTTACTTAGATCGTGATCACGAATTGCAAAAGTTGATTACGGCGATGATGCCAGAGATGATTGGCGAAGAAGTTGCCAGCATCGTCGTCGATGGTTGCGGTGCGCCAGCACATGCGATGACACTTGCAGGTTTGGCGCGCGGGTTTCGCAGTGTGGCGATGGCGAAGGCTGGGTCGCCTGCGCGGGTGGTGGCGGACGCAATGCGCGAGCATCCGCAAATGGTGGGCGGGCCAACGCGCGACGTGTCGCTGTTGATGTCGGGCATTTCGGGTCTTGTCGCCAAAGATGGCGCCGAAGGTGTTTATGCGGCGGCGCTGCCTGACGGTCGAGCGATCGCTTTGAAAATCGCCGACGGAGCAAACCGCGCGCGACCGCCTCTGATGCGAGCTGCGCTCTCGGCTTTGGGTGTTGATATTTCGGGCGTCGACGAGCGGGCTTTTTCGTCGCCGATTTTTGGGCACGGCAAAGTTGTTGGCGAGGTACGAGTTATAGATAATCTGCTCACAGCATGACATTGCATCTGCAGACAAAAACTTTTCTCGAGCTACTCGCGTCTCGCGGTGAGCCCGCGCTTGAAACTATGACGCCAGTTGAGGCGCGCGAAATGACATTGCGTTACTACATACCTAGTGACTATGAGATTTTTTCGCGTCGTGACGTTGACGCTGGTGGTGTGCCAGCGCGTTTATATTTGCCGTCTGCTGAAAGAAATTTAGGGTTGTGCATTTTTATACATGGTGGCGGCTGGGTGTTTCATACGCTCGATGATTATGACGATGTTTGTCGTCGGCTTGCGATGCAATCGGGTCAGGCAGTTTTGAGCATTGATTATCGCCTGGCGCCAGAGTTTCCGTTTCCGACGCCACTTGAAGATTGCATTACTGCGGCTCGTTGGGCGCGCCACAACGCCGCATCGCTCGGTTGTGATGCGAGTCGAATGGTCATATGCGGTGACTCAGCTGGTGGAAATTTAGCGACGCTTGTCGCGCAACATTCGGGTGTCGAGTTCAAGATGCAATTGCTTGTTTACCCAGCAGTTGATGCGCGTTGCGTCACCGAGAGTTATCGCAAGAATGGTGAGGGTTTTTTGCTAACTGCAGCCGCGATGGATTGGTTTTTTGGACATTATTTGTCGGGTGCGAGTTCATTGACTAGCACTGCTGAAGATCCTTTCGTCTCGCCGCTGTTGGCTAGCGATGCCGTTTTGGCGAAGATGCCACCGACATTGGTGATTACGGCCGAGTATGACCCGCTATGTGATGAGGGCGAGCAATATGCGCAAAAACTAACTTCGCTGGGTGTGCCGACGAGTTGTGTGCGCTATCACGGGCAGATTCATGCGTTCTTGCGCTACGGCAGATTTCTGGATGACGGATATCTGGCGATCGCCCAACTCGCCGACGCCATCCGACGTAGTTGCGCAAGATAATTGTTTTCAACTCGCGCCCCGCGAGCTAAATAAATTAGTTAATTTTTTCGCTGGTGCGGTCGCGCGGGGCAAAAAACTTGCGAATGATCGGCTCATAATACTCAAGTGGTGCGCTCTTGTAATCAGGATCAAAAGCGACTTGGTCATACTTGGCGCAAAACTCGGCGGTGTAGTCGTAATAATCGCTATCGCGAAAGTTGTCGCGCGCGTTCGGGTCTAATCCAACGTGCTGCCAAAAAAAGTATCCCTGAAAAATGCCGTGGTGCGCGACGAGCCAATGATTGGCTTTTGATACGGCGGGTTCGACAATCGCGGCAGCAACTGCGGCGTGGTTGTAAGGCGAGAGGTTGTCGCCGATGTCGTGCACGAGAGCGCACAAAATATATTCTTCGTCGCGACCGTCTCGTTCGGCGCGAGTTGCAGTCTGGAGGCAGTGCTCGAGACGATTGACAGGAAAGCCGCCGTAATCGTGGCGCAGGTATTCGAGCTGTTCGATCAGTCGATCGGCGACGCGGGCTTGTGTAACTTGAAGTTGCACCATGATGTTGTCCCAGTCGGCTTTGGTCGACTCGGCAAATGTGGTGAATTTGGCTCGCGTGTCGTTTTTGTCTTGGGTTGAGGCATCAGGTGTCATGGTTTGAGAGTAGTTCGGATCCGAGAACTTGACATTGTGCGGACGTGAATTTCTCGTGTCCGAATTTGGGGTCGTGTGTGTCGGGCGTCACGGCAAATGGCGTAAATTAAGCCTTCTAGCGGGTATCCATGACGTGGGCATTGCGCATCCATAAGTTTTTTGTAGCAGGAAACTCCTGCAGAAAAAGGAGAAATTGATATGGGCTTTTGGGCAGCATTTGGAC
>JAQCDG010000089.1 GCA_027731085.1 Actinomycetota bacterium
CATAACTGCGATCGAGAAACTTGGTCGTTCGGCTGTGTTTAGTGTGCCGACGGGAAACTTTGGCAATGTTTTGGCAGGTTGGATTGCCAAGCAGATGGGTGCGCAAATTGAAGGCTTTGTTGTCGCCTCTAACACGAACGACATTTTGACTCGGTTTTTTGAATCAAAGCAGATGGTTGCCAACGAAGTTGTGCCGACGCTGAGCCCGAGCATGGATATTCAAGTGTCGTCGAACTTCGAGCGATTGCTTTTTGAAACCAACAATCGTGACGGCGCCGAAACGGCGAGACAACTGACTAGTTTTAGGGCAACGGGCAAACTTGATATAGCCGAAAGCGTTTATCAGAAATGGATATCAGGGGTGTTCGTTGGCCGACGTTGCAATGACGAACAAACTTTGGCCACGATGCGAGATGTGTATAAGCAGTCGGCGATGTTGATTGATCCACATACGGCGGTGGGGTTGTGCGCGGCGCGTCAGAGTGCGGGCGTTGATTATCCAAAAAATATGCCGATGATTACTTTGGCGACTGCGCACCCAGCGAAGTTTTCGGATGCGGTGCGTCGAGCAACTGGTCAGACACCGAAATTGCCGGAGCATCTTGCAGATTTGATGACACGGCCTGAACGCAGTGTTTCGTTGCCCAATGATTTGAAGGCAGTGCAGGCGTTTGTCGCTGGTTGCCGCAAGTAAGGCGACTGTTGCTATTGAGTTGATTGTCGGCTAGAGTTGTGTTGCTCGGGTTCCCGAGCGAGTCTCCGCCAATTCGTGGCAGACGCATTTCAACGCAATCTGATTTGTGTTCTTGCATATTGAGTTTTGGCGGCAAGTTGGGTAACAAAAAATTCTGTTGCCCTGAAAGAAGGCATTGTGGCTAGTGAAGCCCTTGAACAATCGGCACTTGAAGCAAAAGATCGCGAACAACTTGTTGCGATTGCAAAGGCGCTCGGCGTGAAGTCGGCGGCGCGTGCGAAAAAAGAAGAAATTATTGAATTGATTCTTGAGCAGACTGCGCCCGCTAAGCCAGTTGCGCCCGCCAAGCCAGCTGTGGCGAGTGCCAAGAAGGCTGATGGCCCGGCGCTTGGTGCAGACGGACAAGCACTTGCTGAATGGGAAATCGAATTGGCCGAACATGAAGGCACGCCGATTGCGCCTGATGCGCGACGACAAAGTGATGCTGGTGATCGCGGCGATTCGCGCGGCGATCGCAATGACCGAAATGATCGCAATGATCGCAATGACCGAAATGACCGCAATGATCGCGGGCCGCGCAATGATCGCAACGATCGCAACGATCGCAACGACAGAAATTTTCAGCGCAACTACAACGACCAAGACGGTGGTAATCGCAATCGCAATCGCCGACGCCGTCGTGGACCTGGTGGTTTTAGAAACTCGCGTGACGAAGGCCCACAGGGCGACGATCGCTACGAAGTGAACGAAGTGCCAGAGCAGAACGAGCCGATTAGCAATGATCCAGTTGAAGTTTCGGGCTACTTAGATTTGCGTGACGAGGGCTACGGCTTCTTGCGTGTGAACGGTTACTTGGCTTCAGCGGGTGATGCATATGTTTCGGTTCGATTAACTCGTCAATTTAATTTGCGCAAGGGCGACCATGTAACTGGAATGTGCCGTCCGGTAGGACGCAACGAAAAGAATCCGGGCATGATCGATATTCGCACGATAAACGGAGTTGATGCTGACAAGATGAAGGCACGACCGAAGTTCGAAGATCTCACGCCGTTGTTTCCTGACGAGAAGTTAGAGCTCTCGACTGCGAGTGATCCGGCGAACATGACGGCACGAATCATCGACTTGATTTCACCGATCGGCAAGGGTCAGCGCGGCATCATCGTGTCTCCACCAAAAGCCGGTAAGACCACCGTGATGAAAACGATCGCAACTTCGATCGAAAAGAATCACCCAGAAGTGAAACTAATCGTGTTGTTGATCGACGAGCGACCTGAAGAAGTTACCGACATGCGACGCACCGTGAAGGGCGAAGTTGTTTCATCGACTTTTGATCGACCTTCCGAAGAGCACACGCATGTTGCCGAATTGGTGATCGAAAAGGCCAAGCGCATGGTTGAGATGGGTGAAGATGTCGTGATAATTCTCGACGGAATCACTCGCTTGTCACGCGCTTATAACCTCGCAGCGCCGACAACCGGACGAGTGATGTCGGGTGGTATTGATGCGGGCGCGTTGTATCCGCCAAAGAAATTTTTTGGTGCGGCGCGCAACATTGAAGAAGGTGGCAGCTTGACGATTTTGGCGACTGCGCTCGTTGAAACGAATAGCCGAATGGACGACGCGATTTTCGAAGAGTTCAAAGGCACGGGCAACATGGAGTTGCGTCTCGATCGCAAACTTGCGGAGCGACGCGTTTATCCGGCGATTGATGTTGATGCGTCGAGTACGCGCCACGAAGAGTTGTTGTTTAATCGTCAACAGTTGCAGATGGTTTGGAAGTTACGACGCGTGTTGAGCGGTCTTGCAGCCGATGGCAACGCGGCGCCAGGGCTTGAGTTGTTGATTGATCGTTTGAAGACTTTCAAAAACAATGAAGAGTTCTTGGCTGAAATCGCCAAACAGCCGACTTCGTAAGTTTTTGTCGCGCCATGGCGAGCAGCGCTGGTAACTCGTCTAATTCGTCTCACGTGTCGCGTGTGGCGCAGTTGCGTTTGCGGGCGATTGTCGGTGCTCATACCGAGAGTGAAGTTAGCGAGTTTGGTCAGGCAGTTGGTTTAGTCGCTGAGGATGTGGCGTGGGTGCTCGTAACGGGGCGGCATGAACGCAGTCTCGGACCGGCGTTGATGTGGGCGTTGCGCAAAAATGCCAAAGTTTTGAAACTTTTTTCGGATGAAAACGCTGGTGATTTGGCGCGGATCGCGACTCATTTTGATTTCGCGATTGAAGTTTTTGTAGTTGATGCGTCGGGTGTGGCTCGAGTTGCCGTGCCAAAAAGTGTCGAGAATCTCGAGGTCAGTGTCGCCGACGAAATGTTTGCCGAGTTTATTAAGTCGGCCGGCGCTGAGGTTGTGCGTGAACACGGGGTCGTAGCCGGTGAGGTTTGTGGGCTTGAAGTGTGTCGCGTTGTGCACGCGACGGGCTTTGGTGAGAGCGAATTAGAGATCGGCGTGGGTGCACATGATCGCGAGACTTTTAAACTGCTGCACGGCCGAACCGCGACGATCGAAAGTTTGCGCAAAGTGATTGCTGAGGTTGCGGCGCGTCGTGTTGTGGGGGCGCAGGTTCATCCGTTAAATCAGTTGGCGCGCGAAAGAATGTTGCGGCACTATGTCTGCCAGTCGCCGCAACTTGTTGGCGCCAAAAGTTTGCAGCCCGCACAACCGCCGACTGCGCGAACGAATTTGAAAGATGCCGTGCCATGTTGCGCGGTTGGTGTGTCGACGTCTGGAGACAAGATGGTTGTAGTTTTCAGCGTTGGTGTTGACCCAGATGTCGTTGCATTCGGTGCTGATGCTCGCGGGCAAATAAATAGTGCGGCCGAATTAGTTTTTGCGATGCCGACGCGCGATATTGTGCCGGCTCTCGAGCGAGTTGCTCAGTTGTTGCGACGACCTGCTCGTTTCGTCGGCGTTGATGTTCTGCGTGCGTAGGCATGTGTGCGGGCGTGTGCTTTAGCACGAGTGCGCGTTTGATGCCATAGTCTGATCATCGTGCTTGAGCGACTTGACGGTATTGAACGAGATTTTTTAGATCTCGAAGCCAGCATGGCTACATCTGATGTGCTCGAAGACCAAAACAAGTTGCGCGAGGTGTCGCGAAAATACAAGCAGATGACGCCGCTTGTCGAGTGCATTCGCAAATATCGTGCTGCGGCAGGCAATGCTGATGCGGCGCGCGAATTGATCGCCGATGCCAGCGGTGCCGAACGCGATCAATTGCAAGCCGAGTTAAGTTCGGCGACGGCGATGATTGCGAAACTTGAAGACGAGTTGAAAGTTTTGTTGCTGCCGTCTGACCCGAATGCGGGCAAAAATATCATTGTTGAAATTCGCGGTGCTGAAGGTGGCGAAGAAGCAAACTTGTTTGCCAACAACTTGTTTGACATGTACAAGGCATATGCGGCGCGCAACAACTGGAGTGTCGAGGTTTTGTCACTTGATCTTTCGCCAAAGGGCGGCATTAACCAAGTTGTGATGATTTTTAAAGGCGAGACCGCCTGGACGCGAATGCGATTCGAGGGTGGGCCGCATCGTGTTCAGCGAGTGCCGGCGACTGAGAACCAAGGTCGAATTCATACCAGTTCGGCGACAGTTATGGTTTTGCCCGAGGCCGAAGAAGTTGAACTGCATATCGACGAAAAGGATTTACAGATCGATGTTTATCGAGCCAGTGGCCCTGGGGGTCAAGGTGTGAATACGACCGACTCTGCGGTGCGAATCACACATCGACCGAGCGGTGTTGTTGTGGCGATGCAAGATGAACGCAGTCAGTTGCAAAACCGTTTGCGGGCGATGCAAGTTTTGCGGGCGCGATTATTGAAGCGACAAGAAGAAGAATTGCAGGCGCGGGCGTCGGCAGAGCGCAAGGCGCAGGTCGGCGGAGGTGGGCGTGGCGAGAAAATTCGTACTTACAATTTCAAAGACAGCCGCGTGACTGACCATCGCATTGGGTTTACATTGCATCAACTGCAAGAAGTATTGGCAGGCAATTTAGATCCAGTTATTGATGCGCTGACACTCGAATATCAGACTGAGCAGTTGGCTGATTCTGGCGAGAAATAATTTCGTCGTGGTTAGCGACGAGACAATCACTTGGGGAGAGTTGCTGCAAGTTACCGTCGTTGAATTGGGCAATGAACAAGAGGCGCGTTGGCTTTGTGAGCATGCGAGCGGATTAGATCGCGTTGAACTTGATGCGGCGCGCGATGAAGTCGTTAGCCAGCGATGTGGTGTTGCGTTGCGAGTGATGGTTGCGCGTC
>JAQCDG010000090.1 GCA_027731085.1 Actinomycetota bacterium
GATTCCCAAGATCAATTGAACTGCTAAAGACTCGAGCGCAAATACATTTTCGGATGGGTGATTGGCGCAAGTTCGTTGAAACATCAGTGGATATCAGTGCGGTGTGTGATCAAATTGCCGCAGAGCAGAAACTTTCTGGTTTCAATCTTCGGTTTTTAGGTAATGATTGGACCGGGCCATTGGGACACGTTCGGCAATTGGCGGCAGTGATCAAACTTGAAAAACAAGATCTGCTATCTGACGAAAAGCGGGTCTTGCTTTATGATCCGATGTTTGTAGCTAACCTGCCACTTTTAAAACTCTTAGGCACAAACTTGTCGATGATAAAGGCGAATCGAACTGAGATTGACAGGTTTGCTAGTAATTTCGAGGCGATTGTTGACGATGTGCCGACCTTTCGAATGAAAACCGGAGCCATTGATCAATGGTCGGCTACAGATATTGCAAACTATGAATGGAAAAAGTCTGGCAATCCGACACTTCTAAAACTTGATGAAGAAACTGAGGCGAAGGGCTACAAAGTCTTAAGGCGGTGGGGCTTGACCGACAGTGACTGGTTTGTGGCAATTCATGTGCGCGAAGGAAGTCATCGCGATCAAGCACGACTTCCGAATGCTGACATTAAGTCATATCTGCCGATGATTAAAGAAATTGTGAGTCGCGGCGGACATGTCGTTCGTATGGGAAGCCCACTAATGACTCCGTTGCCAAAGATGAACAACGTAATTGACTATGCGCATGCTGTTGAGCGAGTTGATTGGATGGACGTCTGTCTTTGGGCGAAGGCGAAGTTTTTTGTCGGCACCCAGTCGGGCGGATCAGAAGCGGCAATGTGCTTTGATACGCCCACAATTCGATCTAATTTTTCTTCTTATGGTCACTGCTTTTGGTCGGACAAATCTTTTATGGTGCCGAAGCGATACAGAATCTCTGATCAAAGCTCGGCCATGAATCTGCGCGACGCACTGCGGTCACCGATACCGCATTGCGAGTCGACGGTGCATCAAGATTTTGAATTTGAGGTAATTGATAACTCAGAAAGCGACTTGATTAATGCGGCGAATGAGATGTTTTTGAGGCTCGAATCGCAAGACTGGACACTCACCGAGAGGCAAGACAGGGCGCAGTCGATTCGAATTAGCGAAGGGGCGGTTGGCAGATTGCCAATCTCGGACAGTTTTTTAGCAGCCCACGCATCATTTATCGAATCATGATGTTGTTGAAGAATATTCTTTGGTCTATTGCTGGATCTTTAATCGCCATTGCAATTCGATTAATCAGCCCAGTTCGGCGCTACAAGATTGGGCGATTGCCAAGTCATGAGATTGGGCACTATGCGACGAACGTTGAAGTTTATTTGTGCGAGAAAGATGCACAAGTCAATGGCCAGAATAAGAAATCAATTGATATTTGGTATCGAAACCCGACTAGTGGTGTATCGAATCAGCAGCTCGACAAGATGTGGGCACGCACGATAAGAATCTCGAATTCGCCCGTCGTGCGGTATGCAGATGCAATTTCGCGCCGACTTCCAGGTGGCGCAAGATTTTCACTCACTCATCATGATCGTGATGCCTATGCATTGTTTGACAAAACGCCGCCGCATTTGAGCTTTACATCAGAAGAAATCTTGGAGGGTGAAAAGTTCTTAGATTCTGTTCGAACTCAACCTGATCAAAAGTTTATTTGTCTGGCTGTGCGCGACTCTTCTTATAAGCGGGCGCAATTTGAAGATCGAGACATCGCAAAAGATGATTACCGAAATAACGACATCCACAATTACCAAGAAGTTGCCGAGCAACTCGCCAAAGATGGCTATTTGGTTTTTCGAATGGGGGCAAAAGTAGAGCGTCCATTCGTTACTAATTCGCCGCAGGTTATTGATTACGCATCAAACGGTATGAGATCTGAGTTTCTTGACATCTATCTTGGCGCAAATTGTGAACTATTTATTTCGTCGGTTCTTGGAATTGATTCAATTCCAGAAATCTTTCGCCGACCGCGTGTTTTGACCAACTACATACCGATCGGCAACTTTGGTAAGTATGGCCCGCGCGATCTTGTGATTCCGAAGCAGTATTGGCTCAACAGTGAGTCACGGTTCTTGCGCTTCAGTGAAATCGTCGCATCGACAAACGGTCTTGGCTCTTGCACCAGCAGTTACGAATATGAAACGGCAGGTATCAAACTCGTAGAAAACACTCCGACAGAAATATTGCAAGCAACTCGTGAACTGTTAGACCGACATCATGGTGCTTTCGTGCAGTCAGAACAAGACCATCAGTTGATTTCAAAATTTTGGTCCAACTATTATCGACTTGAACCGGCACCGATTAGAAGCGCGGTGAGTGGTCAAGAGCCGAACATCGGCATTCAGTTTCTGCGTGACAATCTGCACTGGGTAAACTAATTTTCGGATGCAAACTAAATTAAAACGCCTAGTTCGACTGGCGATTGCGGTACCGATCGCTTTGATTTTTGTTCTGCTGGTCAGAGTCATTCGGCCCCTCATAGTTGTGCGAATTGGCGTTATGCGTAGCGACAGAATCGGCCACTTTGTGCTCGAGACGGAACTACAACAACTTGAAATTGAACGCGGCATCGCTGGTCAACCTAAGCGATTTTTCAACATCTGGTACGCGCCAGAGCCGATTTCAAATCGCGTGTGGAAGCGCGTGATGCGCATTTGGCCAAATTGGTTCATGGTGCCAGTCTTTCGGCTAAATAATTTGATGCCAGGTTCTAAAGCACATCAAATTCCGAATACTGCATCGACATGTCTAGATGTGCATAATTTGATCGATGGGGCGCCACCACATCTATCTTTTACGCCGCGCGAAATCGAACTAGGAAACAAAACCCTGAGCGAAATGGGGCTCAGCGAGGGCGATCGATTCGTGTGCATCATCGTGCGTGATGCCGAATATACGAAGGTTGCTTTCCCTGGTAAAGACATGTCGTATCACGATTTTAGAAATTGCGACATTGATGACTCTGTAATGGGTGCAGAGGCGTTGGCTGATCGCGGGTTATTCGTTATTCGAATGGGTTCAATTGTCGAGAAGCCGATGGTCTCGAAAAATCCGAAGATCATTGACTATGCCAATTCGAAATTCCAGAGTGAATTCATGGATGTTTTTCTTGGTGCGAGATGCGAGTTCTGTGTCTCAGACGGCTTGGGCTATTACGCGATACCTGCCGCATTTCGCCGACCTAACGCATACGTGAATTTCACTCCATTTCATATTTTCTTTTCGTCTCGCGCCTGCGACCTCGGCATCGCCAAAACCGTTAGTTCGCTGAAAACAGGCAAGCGCCTGAATCTCTCGCAGATGGGCGAAAATGGCATCGCCCAGTTCTCGCACACATCGCAATACTCAGACGCCGGGGTCTCGATTGACAGCAACACCCCCGAAGAAATTCGAGATCTGATGCTTGAAATGTTGGATCGCATCGAAGGAAAATGGAAACCACAAAGCGGCGACGACGAACTACAAACTAAATTCTGGCGCAAGTATTCTGAAGTTATTGGTGAACAGCGAACCATCTGCCACGGCGAGATCCGTGCGAAATACGGCGCACAGTTTTTGCGCGACAATCAAGAGTGGATTCTCTAGAAATCGCCAATCGGTCAAGCGGTTCAGGCGTTTGCGCACTATCGTGATTAGCGCAAGTTAATGAATTTAGGGCAGTAGCTCAGTTGGTAGAGCGCCGGTCTCCAAAACCGATGGTCGGGGGTTCAAATCCCTCCTGCCCTGCAAAATTTAGTCACTGAGGCACTTTTGAGTACCGTTTTGGTGAGGCAATTAGAAAGGCAACTCATTGAGCCAGTGGCCATTAAAAAAATTTGATGATTTCAGCAATGATGTAATCGTCGTCGATGGTCTCTGGGGCTCGGGCAAGCAACTTGTCAGCACGCTTGTCGGTGGGTTTGATCGAGTCGAACATTTCAAATACAACCCCGACTATGACTATTTATGTGCGGCGTCACATCTTCAGGCGATGAACACCAATGCAACTGTCACACTTCTTCAACTAATCGCTGGTCGAAATCAGTATTACAACCTCATTGGTCGAGAGGTCAACCTACGCTGGCGTGACGAAACTGGTCCGCGATTTCATCCAACACCATTTAAATTTGTCGCCAGACTATTTAGTAAAGACGGCGAGGCGATTGCCAGAACGATTGACGAACAAAACATTGCCAACAATATTACGACGCACTGCATCTATCCAGTTGCGTCACCGATTGTCGATGCTTTCGGTGATCGCCTGAAATTTATCGAGGTGGTTCGCCATCCGTTGCATCTTGTAACTCACTGGTCGAGATTTTTTGAACCATCTCGTTGGCGTCGCGTGCGCGAAATCAATTTAACAATTGATTGCAACGGCTACAAAGTTCCTTGGTTCGCAAGTTCATGGGCCGAGAAGTTTGCGCAGGCAAAAACCTTTGATCAAGCATTGATGAGCGTCGACTTTTTGAGTAACTGGGTGATTGACGTCGCGCAATCTCAGAAAAATACTGAGTCCAAGTTTCATTTCATACAGTTTGAAAACTTGGTTCTTGATCCCGAAAACGAGACAGCTCTTCTTGGCAATTTTTTGGGTCGATCACAGACCAAAGGCATGAAGAAAATTATGCGGCAAAACGCCATCCCGAGAAAAAATATTGCCGACGGCCCGAAGATGGGTCAAAACTACCGATGGACAGCACTTGAGAAAGACGAAAAGGTCTATTCAGAAGCTATGGCGATGATTCATCAGCAGGGAAGCGCCGATCTCGTTGCGGCATTTACTAAGACGATTACTCGCTATAACTCAATCTGGAAAGGCCCTCTAGCCAAGTTTGAGTGATGACCGATAGGGTTATTAGCCGATATGTCAATGGATCTCAACCGTCAACAGAAGCGCGCCATGCAAAA
>JAQCDG010000091.1 GCA_027731085.1 Actinomycetota bacterium
CCAAGCAATGCGCAAGCTCACAGCGAACTTGCACAAGTCAAACACCGTGGCTGTGTTCATCAACCAGTTGCGCGAAAAAATCGGCGTAATGTTCGGCTCACCAGAAACAACACCTGGTGGTCGTGCGCTCAAGTTTTATTCTTCTGTTCGTCTCGACATTCGTCGTATTGAAACAATTAAAGATGGCGTCGAGGTTGTTGGTTCGCGCACTCGAGTAAAAGTTGTCAAAAACAAAGTCTCACCACCGTTCAAGCAAGCCGAATTCGACATTATGTATGGCAAGGGCATCAGTCGTGAAGGCGCTGTTCTTGACATGGCAGTCGAAATGGGCATCGCTAAAAAGTCGGGTGCTTGGTTCACTTATGAAGGCGAGCAACTCGGTCAAGGTCGCGAGAACGCTAAGCAGTTCTTGGCAGAAAATACTGAAGTCATGGTTCAGATGGCCGACCGCGTACGCCAGCAGTCAATGCCTGTGGTAGAGGCCCCGGCTGAAACGTCATCCGACTCGGTGGCTGCAGCAGCAGCAAAAGCGACTGCGACTAAACCGGCAGCAGAGAAAGCATCAAAGAAAGCTTTCACTGCCAAAGACGACGAGCCAATCGAACTCTAAACAAATCGCTAAGGCCATTGCGGCTGGCAGGTCATTCGCGACCTGCCAGCAGTGGCGTTTAACAGTCAGGCCGAATTCACGCCTATAAAATAGAACGGTCGTGACTCGCAACTATTTCGTTCGCACTTTTGGGTGCCAAATGAACGAACATGACTCTGAGCGATTAGCTGGCTTGCTCGAATCAGACGGCATGACCAATGTTGACAGTGTCGGTGATGCCGATGTTGTTGTGATCAATACATGTTGCATTCGCGAAAACGCCGATGACAAGTTCTATGGCACGCTGAGCCAGTTGAAAAACTGGAAGACCGAAAAAGACGATCGACAAATTCTCGTTGCCGGTTGTTTGGCGCAAAAAGACCGTGACTTAATTCGCGAGAAAGCGCCATATGTCGATGTTGTTATCGGCACTCATAATGTGCATCGCGCCGCCGAATTGCTCGAAGATACCCGTTATGGGCGTCCAGTCACCGAAATTCTTGAAGAAGCGGTGCTTGACGACCACACGATGTTTCCGAGTGCGTTACCGATGCGTCGCGAAGTTTCATATAACGCATGGGTGACGATTCAGATTGGTTGCGATAACACGTGTGCTTACTGCATCGTGCCGGCCGTTCGGGGTAAAGAGATTTCTCGACCGAGTGCAGAGATCTTGGCTGAAGTCGAAACTCTGGTTCGCAGTGGTGTGACTCAAATTTCTTTGATCGGCCAAAATGTCAATAGTTACGGTCGCGATCTGGCGATGTCAGCGCGAGCAGCGGGCGACATCACGGTCAAAGCGAAACCACAGTTTGCAGAACTGCTTCGCAGCGTCGGTGCGGTGCCAGGCATTTCTCGAGTGCGTTTCGTCAGCCCGCACCCCAAAGATATGCGCGAAGACACATTGCTGGCGATGGCCGAGACATCAACGGTTGTTGAACACTTGCATTACCCAATGCAGTCGGGTTCTGACGCAGTGCTGGCGCTGATGCATCGCGGTTATACCGCCGAGCGCTACTTAACGCGTCTCGCCCAAGCCCGCGAAATGATTCACGATCTGGCAGTGACAACCGATGTGATTGTCGGGTTTCCGGGTGAAACCGAAGAAGACTTCTTGCAAACAGTTGAAGCCTGCGCAGAAGCGTGTTTTGATTCGGCGTTCTCATTTATTTTTTCGCCGCGGCCCGGCACTCAAGCGGCAAAGATGACCGACAAGTTCATCGACCCTGCTGTGGCTGTCGAGCGATACGAGAGATTAAAAATCGTGCTCGATCACTCAGCAGTTTTGAAACATCGCGAGCGCATCGGTCGCATCGAAGAAGTCGTTGTCGAAGGCATGAGCAAGAAAAACCCAGAACTAACCACGGGTCGTACCCGCCAAAACAAGATCTTGCATTTCAGTTCACCGCAATCGTTGCGTGTAGGTACCTACGCCAAAGTCGAAGTCACAGATGCTGCTCGCTTTCACTTGTCTGGTCGATTGATCGAAGTTGGCGAAGCACCAAAACATAAATTGCGCCTCGCCGTGTCGAGCACAAACTAAATTCAGCAAAAACTCATTCGACAATGAACAATCTCACTCGCAAGCCCGTTGTCATCGTCGGCCCGACTGCAAGCGGCAAGTCATCTGTCGCAATGGCGGCCGCCCAAGCTGAAACAACCACGACGAGCCAAGTGCACATCGTCGCAGTCGACGCAATGCAGGTTTACCGCGACATGAATATTGGCACTGCCAAGCCGACTAAACAAGACCAGGCTTTGGTGCCGCATCACTGCATTGACTTAGTTGACAGTCACGAGCGATTCACAGTTGCCGAATTCAAAAAAAGCGCCACCGACGCGCTTGTAACGATCGACAAACTCAACGGGCGCGCGCTCTTGGTTGCAGGCACGGGTTTATATCTCACAGCGGTGATCGACGAACTGGTTTTACCTGGCGAGTTTCTGGATATTCGCGCGACACTCGAAGAAGAACCCGACACCTCACAACTTTTTGCGCGACTCGCAGAACTCGACTCGGTGGCTGCCGAAAAAATGGAGCGGTCGAATCGGCGCCGCATTGTTCGTGCGCTTGAAGTGTGTATCGGCACTGGTCGACCATTCAGCAGTTTTGGCCCCGGCACGAGTGCTTATCCTGACAACGGCATCACACAAATCGGTCTGCGCTGGAGTCGCGACCGACTCGCGCAGCGCGTTGCCGACCGAGTGCACACGATGATTGATGATGGCTTGGTCGACGAAGTTACGGCTCTGCGCAATTCGAAGCAGGGCCTTTCGCGCACCGCCGCACAGGCGCTCGGCTACAAAGAGCTGTTGCTGCATCTCGACGGCAAGACAAGTCTCGATCAGGCCATCGCCGACACGATCACTCATACACGCCAGTTTGCGGTGCGCCAAGAGCGTTGGTTCAGACGTGACCCGCGCATCAAGTGGGTTTCGATTAGCGAAGACCCAGTTGCCGAAATTGTGCCGATTATTGCCAAGCATTTACGCTAGACAGAAATAACCATGCAAGTCGTCGTCACCAAGCATCACGGTCTCGGAAATGATTTTCTGGTTCTCGATTTGGGCCAGTTGCAAAAACTTGATCAATCAAAAATCGACTGGCCAAGTGTCGCAAAACTTTGGTGTGATCGCCAGAACGGCGTTGGTGCCGATGGCTTGTTGTTGCTGACGCGAGTTGCCGATTTCAAATTAACTATGCAACTTTTGAACCAAGATGGTTCGCGCGCCGAGATGAGCGGCAACGGCATTCGCTGTTTGGCCCAGGCTGCTTTCGACTTAGATGGTCACCAAACCGCCGTCAGTTACACGGTTGCGACAGATGCCGGCGATCGCGTCGTCGATGTTGAGCCCGTGACGCACGATGAAGTTAGGGCGAGCGTCGATATGGGACGAATCGAAAACATCGATGAGCCAAAAAATTGGTCGGCGATCGGCAGCGACCCGAATCGCCCTGTGATGCATCTCTCGGTCGGCAATCCGCATGCGGTAGTGGGCGTTGAAGATGTGAGTCTCGTCAACTTGCTCGAGATCGGTCAGAAAATTCCGCAAGTTAATCTCGAAATTATCGAACCAGGACCAGAGAGTCACGCCATAACAATGCGCGTGCACGAACGCGGCGCCGGCATCACTCAGGCGTGTGGCACTGGCGCGTGTGCTAGTGCATGGGCGGCAAGCAAGTGGGGGTTGGTTCCGGCGTCGGTGCGCGAGGTGCTCGTTCATCAGCCCGGGGGCGATGCGAGCGTGCGACTCAATCATCCGCAACCAGGTCATGTCACGCTTATTGGTCCGGCAAATTTTGCTTCGCGACACAATCTCGAGTTAGCACTGTGAACACGCCATACCAAGAGGCGCTCGGTTCAACACTCATCTCGCGTGGCATTCGCGAGCGAATTATTTTGGTCGCCGTCACATTGTCTGATCGCACCGACGATGAAACTCAAGAATCACTCGACGAACTCGCGCAACTGATCGACACGGCGGGCGCCGATGAAGTTGCCCGCATCACGCAACGCCGTGACTCGCCAGACAGCGCCTATTACATTGGCAAAGGTAAAGCCGAAGAACTTAAAGAGCTTTGCTTGGCACTTGACTCTGACACGGTTGTCTTCGACAACGAACTGTCACCCGGACAACAATTCAATTTAGAAAAACTATTGGGTCGCACGGCACTCGATCGCACCGCGGTGATTTTAGATATATTCGCGCAGAACGCACATACGCTCGAGGGTAAAGCACAAGTTGAGTTGGCGCTGTTGCGTTATCGGTTGCCACGCATTCGTCGCGGCGCAAAAGCAGGTTTGTCGCAACAGGCGGGTGGCATCGGCACACGAGGCCCTGGTGAAACGAAACTTGAAGTCGATCGCCGTCGCATCGGCGAGCGAATCAGTCGTCTCGATCGCGAACTCGACAATTTACAAAAGACGCGTCAAGAACAGCGTAAGGGTCGCGAGCGCAGTGGTCTTGGTTCTGTGGCGATAGTTGGCTACACGAACGCTGGCAAATCTTCGTTGCTCAACCGTTTGACAAGTGCCGGTGTGTTGGTTGAAAACCGTTTGTTCGCCACACTCGACCCAACCACTCGGCGACTGGCGTTGCCTGGTGGTGAACCAGTTTTGCTTTCTGACACGGTCGGTTTCGTGCGCCGCCTGCCGCACGGTCTGATCGAGGCATTTAAGAGCACGCTCGAAGTCGCTGTGAACAGCGATTTGTTGTTGCATGTTGTTGATGCTTCTGCTGTCGACCCGAACGGGCAGATAGCC
>JAQCDG010000092.1 GCA_027731085.1 Actinomycetota bacterium
AAACGATTCCTTGCGACTCGACAACCATGTGTCCGATCTCGCCGGCAAAGCCGTGGCTACCCCGTTGCAGTTTTGATCCCGAAACAAAACCACCACCGATACCCGTGCCAAGTGTGATCATCCACATATCGGTTGCACCGCGACCCGCACCAAATTGCCATTCTGCGTGGGCCGCAGATGTTGCATCATTCTCAACGTCAATTTCATGACCAAGTACTTTTTGCAGTTGAGCCCGCAAATCAAATTCAATCGCACCAGTCAAGTTTGGCGACTCGCGCACGACACCTGCCGGCGTGATCAAGCCCGGCACTCCGACACCCAAAGTTTTGTAGTCGCCAAGTTCACGGGCTATTTCCGCAAGAGTTGCGACGAGTTGATCTGCGTGAGGCGTCGGACGAAGCACAGATTTAAGAATCTTTCCATTCTCAAAAAGAACTCCCAGACACTTTGTCCCGCCGACATCTATGCCGGCAACTGCAGTCACGATTCGCAGCGAACCTTTAACTCTTTCAGGGTGTGCAAAATTCGACCTTCTGCACGACGTTTAATGAAACCTGGTAGCGGAACTACCAACTCGACTGACAATGCGTAGGTCACGTTCGTCTTTTCGCCGACTTGCTCAAAACTATACGACCCGTCAATTGTCCGCATGATGTCACCTTGCGCAAGATGCCAAGAAATCACTTTGGGCGCCTGGGCATAGTCGTATTTAAGTGTGTAGTGAGTGCTGCGACCCAAGGCAGATGCTCGATACTCGACAAGCAACGGACGATTCTGTGAATCTCGCTCGCGAACAACAGCTTCTTTGACATCTGGTGTCCACTCTGGGTATCGCTCAACATCGACCACAACAGCAAAACATCGATCAGCCGACGCGGCGATCATCTCTGTCTCGGATGCCGAATCAACCATGCCTACATTTAAGCAGAAATTAGTGCACCTTAAGAACTTGACCCAAGGCTCGGGCAAGTTTGTCGTAATCGAACAGGTTTTCGGCGCGTGACCTGGCTGCACGACCCATCTGTGTCCGTTCAGACTTATTTGCCAACAGCCGGCGCAAAGACGCAACTACTTCACCAACTTGATTGGGGTTTTCGACAATCAATCCACTCACCCCGTGTTCAACAGCGTCAGCCGCACCGCCACTTCTGCCTGCGATCTGCGGCACACCACACGCAGCGGCTTCGGCGAACACGATGCCGAAGCCTTCTTGTTCAAGACCCATCCATCGCGAACGACACAACATTGCGTTGAGATCGGCACAGCCATAGAGCTTTGGCAGATCATCTTCTCGAATACGCCCCAAAAAAGTTGTCGGCGAGCGCAGTTCGCGTGCGATGCGTTCGAGGCGCGAACGATCGCGACCGTCACCGCCAATCACTAAATGCAGTTTGGGATGCTCAGTGACAAGGTGGGCAACTGCGCGAATCAAAACATCAAAACCCTTGCGTGGCACCAGCCGACTCACACCGACGATCAGATCGGCGTCGTCATCGAAACCAAAACTTCGCCTCGCTTCAGACCTTTGCTGATCGCTTAGTTCTTTGAATCTGTATATATCAACACCTGGGGTGATGACTTCGATGTGTCGAAGATCGTTCGCAACTCGCTTTGCCTCGAGCGCCGGGTAACTACCCGAGGCAACCAAAAGCTGAGCCTTGCTCATAACTCGATTAAGGGTTCGCGACAAAATCGGCAATCGACCAGGCACCGAGATTTCAGCACCATGCAACACCAGCGCATACGGCAAGTCGAGCCACGGCCCGACAAGGCCAAGCGGCAACGCAGGGTCCAACACGACAAGTTCGGCGCCAAACTCATCGGCCATTTTGTTTATCTTGCGAACCATCAAAGGATGCGGCAACAAAACTGGCTCTCGCGTACGACGGATTTCAAACTTTTGTGCCGCATCAAAATCTCGACTGTTCGCATATGGGCTCGTTAAAACGGCAAAACTTTCGGGCGGCAATCTTCGCCACCACTCGTATAAAACGTTTTGAATGCCACCGATCTTCGGTGGAAAATCATTGGTGACTAAAAGATGTTTCACTATTCGTTACTTTACGCTTGGCAAAGACCGCAACTCAGCCATCACAAGTTCGTCATCGTCGGTTTCGGGCAACAGACTATTCAAACCTAAACGTGCGGCCGCCCACACGGCATGCGCACGAAGCATTGGGTCTTCGTGCGCCAAGTATTTTTGCAACAACTCCACGACGACTTCATCGGCTTTGTCGGCAATGTTGCCGAGGATTATCAGAGCATTGCGACGCAGCCACTTTGGCTCACGATTGGCGATGTACCAAACGCCGTGATCTGCAAGAAGCGCTGAATCATCTGACGTCAATATCTTGATCACCGAAACCCAGGCTTTCGGGTGGTCAACAAGTTGCACAGATAAACCCTCTCTGCCCTGTTTCTCGTGTCGCACCGTGGGTGGACAAACTTCTTGACAGTCATCGCAACCGTAGAGACGATCACCGAGCGCAACTCGAAACTCTCTGTCAAATACTCCGGGTTTTTGCAACAACCAAGCCAAGCATTTATTCGCATCAATCAACCCGGGAGCGATAATCGCCTGGGTCGGACAATTGTCGAGACAACGCCGACACGAACCGCAACCGTCCGCGACCGGTGCACTGGCGGGTGTTAATGCAGCATCGGTAATTATGCAACCCAAAACAAAATAACTTCCAGCGCCGTCAATCAACAGATTTGAGTTTTTGCCGAACCAACCCAAGCCGGCTTGGTATGCGACCTCACGATCGACCATCGCATTGTCGTCTGCCAAAACGATGCAGCGATAACCATCGGCTTCAAGTTTGCTCGCAATTTTGCGCAAGGAACTTCGCAACTGCTCGTAGTAGTCAGACCACACATATCTTGCAACCCGTGCCGAAAGTTCGCCTGTTGGCGCCACGTCAGGTGTCAAACTCGAGTAAGACAACGCCCCAACGATTACCGAATTTGCGGAGGGCAAACTTCTGGTCGGGTCGGTACTGCGCTCAGGGTTGCGATAGGTGAACTGCATCTGATTGTGCAGGCCTTGTGACTTGCGCTGGTGTAGTGCTTGCCGCGCCCGATGCAAAATATCGGCACTGGCGACGCCAACTTTATAAAGGCCGAGGCTTTGGCCGAACGCCAACAGATTGTCGGTGTAATTATTGGATTCGTTTAGGGGTAAACCGTCAGCTAACTGCACGATGCCGAAGCGTAGGCACTAAACCGGCGTTTGCCAGCATTCTCAGCGTTCTTTGCTCTTCAAGGTCTAAAACAACGCCTTGAGCACCTGAATCATCACAGAAAAACGAAACCACACAATCGTCACAGGCAGAACTTGCCCGCATCACACAAGATTCGCAATCGACGACTAAAACATCGGCCAACGCATCGGTGTCGTGAGATACAACGTCGCTAACAACTTTGATTTGGGGGAAATCTTGCACGAACTTTGCTCCTTTTGGGTTTTGTTGTTGAGATACATCTTCAACATTGCCCGAAGCCTGTTGCACGGTTAAATATCGAAAAGTTCAGCCCCGCGTTGCGCAACCCGCAAAACCATTTTTGCGCCACTATTGGGCAACGCACTGTCGATCCGTTGCGCATCACGCCGATCAACCATCGCTGCGATTGTCGGACCAGAACCAGACAGCCATGCACACCACGCGCCAGCATCAACTGCGGCTTGCAGCACCAATTTTGAATTAGGCGATTTAACGAATCGCAAATCTTGGTGCAGACGGTCTCTAGTAGCAACGGATAACGCCGCAATATCACCGGCCGCAAGCGCAGCAACCAATAGCGCGGTGTGTCCGATGTTGAAGACTGCATCTTCGAATTTGACGCTCGCGGGCAATTTTGTCCGCGACTCTCTTGTTGAAGTCTGTTGCTCTGGCACCCAAACAATAATTGCTGGATCAAGTGGCGTTGGTATCCGCACCGCAAAACCATCGACACTGGCGACGAAACCGCCGAACATCGACGCCGCAGCATTGTCGGGATGTCCTTCAAGTTCGCTGGCGACGCGCATGATCTCGGGCTTTGCTTGCTCGAATTTTTCTGCTTCAGCACCGTTCTTTTCGGCGTGAGCCAAAATGCAACCGGCGACTCGTGCAGCACCACTAAAACCAAGACCTTTGCCCACCGGCATCTGCGATCGCACCCATAAATCTTTCGTGCCACCACAATGACGAAATGCAACTGTCAGAGGATGATTTTTATCGGCTTCGTTTGAGTCGGCGGGAGCATTGCCGAACCCCGCTTCGAGGTGCAAATCAATTGCCATCCCCAAGACATCAAATCCCGGACCAATATTTGCCGAACTTGCCGGCACGCGTACGGCGATTGATTGCTGCGAACTACTCATTAATTTATTGCGCCATCTGTTTTGCGGCGTCAACGCTGACGCGAATTAATTCATCCAGGACATCCCGTGCCGCACCAGAGTCGATTGATTCGAATGCGATTTCGAGTCCTTGACTCATATCGTTTGCTTTTCCGGCGACGACAATGCCAGCGGCTGCGTTTAGTGCGACTATATCTCTGACAGCACCGTGCTCGCCGTCTAACAAGTCGCGAAAAATCTTGGCGTTGTCTATGGGCGATCCACCGCGCACGGCGGCAACATCGGCATGCTCAAGCCCGAGCGCCGTTGCATTAATTTCGAACTCACGCATTTTTCCGGCGTTCACTTCGACCACTCTGCACGGTCCGCTGAGCGATAGTTCGTCCATTGAGCCATGACCATGCACAATCCATGCGCGTTTCACACCGCGTGTTGCGATTGCTTTGGCCATCACATTGGCGGCCGCTGGGTCTCCGACACCCACGACCA
>JAQCDG010000007.1 GCA_027731085.1 Actinomycetota bacterium
CCGCGATTTTGTGTTGCCGGCCAATCGTCTCGCGCAATCATTTAAAGATTGCAAATTTGTAACCTTAAAAAATTGCGATCATTTTGCATCAACTGAAAACTTTGGGCTCATTGACGCACTTCTCGAGTTCTTCTGTGCGCCATGAACACATCGACAATTCCATCTGCATGATCACTTCGTGCGAGCACTCTTAGCCATGGCGCGCATTGTTTCTGGCGACTCTGGTACTCGAGAAGTGGTCGCAGCTTTGCGGAGTGGTCAAGTCGTCGGACTTCCCACCGAAACGGTTTACGGATTGGCGGCCGACATACGAAATGATGCCGCATTATTAAAAATCTTTACAGTTAAGCGTCGACCCGTCACGCATCCACTGATTATCCACATCGCGCGACCAGAAGAGCTCGAGGATATCGCCTTGGAGATCAGCCCAGTTTGCCACGCCCTGGTTGACATCTGTTGGCCAGGTCCGCTCACCGTGATTATTCGCGCAGCACCTCACGTCAGCCGATTGTGTACTGGTGGTCGCGATACAGTTGCGGTGCGATTACCTGCACATTCCTCTGCCCAAAATGTCATCCGTCAACTTGGCAGTCCCGTGGCGGCCCCATCAGCTAACCGATTCGGAGATGTATCACCTACCACTGCTCTGCATGTGGTGGACGACCTCGGCGATGACATCAACTTAGTTCTCGATGGAGGTTCTTGTGAAGTGGGAATTGAGTCCACTATCGTCGACTGCACAACAGCTAAACCCGAGATCTTGCGTCATGGGGCTATAACCCCCGAAGCTATTGAGCAGATCATCAGCACGTGTGACGCAGCGTTGGCGACAAGAGTAAGTGGCACATCCCGCGCACCAGGAATGTTGGACCGCCATTACGCACCCAAGACACAACTGGTCCTTCACGAGAGAGAAGCGAAAGTCCCGCAAGACGGTGCCCCCGTACTTCATTGCGATGGTGATCTGGTGGAGGTTGCACGCACCCTCTACGACCAACTCCGCGGCCTAGACGCCCGCAATATCTCACTCGCCCACGTGGTGATGCCTCCAAGCGGAGGTTTAGGTTTTGCCATACGCGACAGACTCATAAAAGCGGCAACAGGCCTGTAGTTTTTGGGCACATTCTCTTATAGAGTTCTATGTCTATAGAAATGGTCAGATGCCGTTTCACTCCTAGGGGGAGCAAAATGAAGAAATCTAATTTGCGTCGTTTCGGCGCGTTGGTTGCAACCGGAGCACTTGTGCTCGCGGCCTGTGGCAGCGACGAAGAAGCGGCGGAAGAAACTATTGCGGAGGCTGTAGAAGAAGCTTCAGACTGCGCAGTTACTGAACTCAACTTCGGATCTATATTTCCAGTGACAGGTTCACTCGCATTCCTAGCGCCGCCAGAAATTGCGGCCTCTGGATTTGCAGTAGACGATATTAATGAAGTCGGTGGCGTGCTCGGCAACCAGGTTGTTCTCAACCAGGGTGACTCGGGCGACGCAACGACCGACACCGCGAACACTGAAGTCGACCGTCTGCTCGCAGCTGGCGCTCAGGTGATCTTGGGTGCAGCATCGTCTGGTGTTTCGTTGACCGTGATCGACAAGATCACCTCAGCTGGTGTAGTTCAGTTCTCGCCAGCCAACACCTCGCCAACCTTTACCGATTACGAAGACAATGGCCTGTACTTCCGTACGGCTCCTTCGGACTTGCTTCAGGGTCGAGTGCTTGCCAATCTCGTGATTGAGGAGGGTTCAACCTCAGCCGCAGTGCTTTATCGCAACGATTCCTACGGTGTCGGTCTTGCCGAATCATTCAAAGCCAACTTTGAAGCTGCTGGTGGAACCTTGCCAGAGTTCATAGGGTATGCAGAAGGAACTGAAGTCTTCGACGCAGAAGTAGACAAGGTTGTCGCCGCTAATCCGGATGCAATCGTGATTGTCGGCTTCGCGGAGACTGGTCCGATCCTCAACACCATGCATGAGCGTGGTGTGGGGCCAACGGCTAAGAAGGTCTACGGAGTAGACGGCAACATTGCCGGTCTTGACAAGTTGGTCTCGGATGTTTCCATCCTGGCCAGCATGAAGGGCACCACTCCATCAGTTGACCTCGCCTCGATCAGCGAGTTCGTAGCCCGCCTCGACGCCGCTGGTGTTGATGGCGTCTACGATTACGGTGCAGAGACCTACGATGCAGTTGTGATTTCAGCACTTGCTGCTGAAATCGCTGGTTGCGCCGATGGTATATCAATCGGTGCTCAGATCAACGGCGTCACCAAGGACGGCGAAAAGTGCAATGACTTTGCGTCATGCCTCACACTCATTCAGGCTGGTACCGATATCGACTACGACGGTCTTGGTGGACCGTACGAATTCGTTGATGCTGGTGAGCCGGCAGCTGCCTCGTTCCGCATTATCACTTACGGTGCGGCCGGTGCAGATAATTCGCTTGACAAGTACGTCTTCGCGAGCTGAGTTCGTCTCAGAAATAGGAAGACCCCGTCCGGGAAACCGGGCGGGGTTTTCTTTTTATACCGACAAATTATGAGGCGAGAGTGCCAAGGTACAGCTCGATAACCTTGGGGTCGTGAAGCAACTTGTCACCCGTGTCGGCGTAGGCGTTGGTTCCCTGATCGAGCACGTATCCCCGACTGCATATTTGTAGGCACCGGCGCGCGTTCTGTTCCACCATCACCACAGAAACACCCGCTTTGTTGATTTCACGAATACGAACGAATACTTGGTCTTGTAACACTGGAGATAATCCAGCCGAAGGCTCATCCAGCAGTAGCACCTCGGGGTTCATCATCAGCGCACGACCCATGGCTAGCATCTGACGTTCGCCACCCGACAGTGACCCTGCGCGTTGGGTGCGACGCTCCCCTAATCGAGGAAACATATTCTCCACGAAATCAGCGCGTTCGCGGAATTGCGTGGGCTTTAGATAGATTCCCATCTCCAGATTCTCCATGATGGTGAGTGACGGAAATACATTGTCGCGCTGAGGCACATATCCGATGCCACGCTCCACCAATTCATGCGCTAATTTCCCCACGATGGATTCACCACAGTGTGTTATTGAACCGGACTGCACGGATAGCAATCCGAAAATAGCTTTGAGCAGCGTGCTTTTGCCTGCACCATTCGGACCAATAATACCAATAATCTCTCCGCGATGCAGGGTGAGCGAACAGTTGTTGAGGATATTCACACCCGGTGTATAGCCAGCTATGACTTCCTTGGCTTCAAGGAGGATCTCGGCGCTCATGCTAGTTCCACTCTGGACAAATCCTCGCCATGATGAGCACCGAGGTAGGCATCAACGACTGCCTTATTCTTTCTTATCTCGGTGGGTGTTCCCTGTGCGATGATGCGGCCTTCGGCCATCACCACCACCCAGTCGGCGATTTCCTTTACAACGTCCATGTTATGTTCAACGAAAATCACGGTACGACCTTCACCAGGAAGTGCCTTGATAAGTTTGAGCAAACTTTGTGCTAGGGCGGGGTTCACACCCGCCATCGGTTCGTCCAGCATCACGATACGCGGGTTCGTCATCAGCGCTCTCGCCATTTCCAGCAATTTGCGTTGGCCGCCTGACATGGTGCCCGCGTACTCATCGCGCATGTGTGTGAGATTAAAACGCTCCAGAATGGCTTCGGCGCGAGCCGTTATGTCGCGCTCTTGTTTTGCCCAAAGTCCTGGTATCAAGGCCGACCAAAACTTCTCACCACGTTGGTCGAGAGCGCCAAGTTTCATATTCTCCAAGGTCGATAATTTGGCGAGGGCTTTAGTGAGCTGAAATGTTCGCACCATTCCTTTTGCGGCCAGCCGATGCGGCGGCGTCCCGGTGATGTTACCACCATCGAACATAATCTCACCTTGGTCCACCTGATCAAAACCTGTCAGCAAGTTGAAAAAAGTTGTCTTTCCTGCTCCATTCGGACCAATAAGCGCCGTGATTTTGTTGCGCCGAATCTCCAGTTTTTCTACATCTACCGCACGCAGACCGCCGAACGACTTCACAACACCAGTCGCGGTAATGATTGGAGTTTCACCCAAGTTCGAATCTGCTACGTCATCGACGACCAAGAGCCATCTCCTCTCTTGAACCAAAGATTCCTTGGGGTCGGAATCGTGCCAGGAGCAGCAGGCCAAGACCAACCAGAATGAACCGCAACATCGGGATGTTCAAATCCGATAACTGAATCGTGTCTTCTAGTGAAGAACGCATACCTGGCGGCAACTGTCGCAAAGTGTTTTCAATGAACACGATCAGCGTCCAGTAAATTGACGAACCAACAATTGGTGACCAAACTCGCCCAGGGCCACCGATGATGAGAATCGTCCAAATGGTGAAAGTGATGACCGGATTGAAAGTGTCGGCTTGCACCGATGATTTTTGAATCACTTGAATCACCCCAGCTACTCCACCGATCATTCCACCAAGTAGTAGCGATTGCATCTTAAAGAAGTAAGCGTTCTTGCCGAGTGCTCGCGCGGCATCCTCATCTTCTCGAATTGCACGAAGGGTTCGACCCCACGGTGACAGCATGAGCTGTCGAACCATCAAGGTAATGAGAATCAAGAGCGTCCAACCCACCAGTAACACCCACACATCGCGACCCAGATATTTGAACGGTCCGAAAGAATAGAACTTGCCCAATCCGAATGGACTCAAGTCGTAAAAGGGGCCTGCAAATTTATTCACGCCCTCAACGCCTCCGGTGTAAGGCTTCATTACTCGCGATCGTGCGAGTAAACGAATGGTTTCCGAGGCCGCAATTGTCACCAAAGCTAAATAATCGGCACGCAGACGCAATGTCGGAATACCAAGTAGTAATGCCAGGATCGCAACGTACACGAAACTAAAGAGAACTCCGATCCAAAAACTCCATTCCAACCAAAACACGGTCACGCCAACGCCGTACGCACCAGCGGCCATAAAGCCCACTTGTCCAAAGTTCATCAATCCCGTATAACCAAAGTGCACATTGAGCCCGACGGCAGCTATGGCGTACACCACTACTTCGGGCCCAATCATCGCGGAGAACGACCGTTCAAAAATGAACCCCCAATCCATACTCAGCCGATCCTTTGCTTCTTGCCGAGAATGCCTTGAGGACGAAGCATCAAAGCCAAGATCAACACGATAAGCGCGGTCATGTTCTTAAGTTCACTATCGATGATCAACGTCGACCAATTGATGACGATCCCGACGATGACAGCGCCAACCAATGCGCCGAACGATGTTCCGAGGCCGCCCAAAGTAACCGCCGCAAAGATCAGCAGCAGAATACGCGTCCCAATATCCCACTTCACGGAGTCGAATCCAAAAAAAGTGCCCGCAAGGGCGGCCAATGCCCCACCAAAGATCCACACTTGCGAAATCACTCGTTCTACGTTGATGCCTGAGGATTCCGCGAGATCGCGATTGTCGGAGACTGCCCGCATGGCGCGACCGGTGCGAGTCTTGGTGAGTCCAATCCCAACACTCGCCAGAATGATGATGGAGACCAACATGGCTATTGCATCACGACTAGTGATCTCAAAACCCCAGAACGTATTCGCTCGCTGCGCAGCATATTCCACGTACACGCGGTAGCGACCGCCAAACAAATACACGAAAATGTACCGAAGGAAGATGGAGAGTCCGATGGTCATCACCATCTGGGCCAACAGTGAGACGCCGGCATTACGCGAGGTACGGAATACCATTCGATTGATTGCATAACCAAAAACACCACCCATCAAAGTGGCGAGCAACGTTGCAAAAATGAAGTTGACTCCAGCGCCAAAAGGTCCAGGCAGAAATGACATAAATCCGAATGCTCCCGCTAACCCATAGACATTGAAGAAATACGCCATGAGCGTGCCCCACGTGACCATCTCAGCATGCGCAAAATTCACCAAACCTGTAGTACCAAATATAAGTGACAAGCCAATTGCGGCCATCGCAAGATACAAACCAAGTTTGATGCCCTCCAGTGTCAGCTGACTCACTCGGCGAACAGAGAAACTGCTCTCTACTTTCTCCACTGGCGCATTACCGAGAACCAACGGAAAAATCACTCTCTGATCGGCATTCTCGCTAACCATGGCCGTAAGGCTGACTCGCGCAGCGTCGCGCAATACTATTCCTTCAGGGAGGGTTGAGGTATCGATGGTGATGGTGTACTCGCCTGGTCCTGGAACCGGAATTCTGAACGAGCCATCAGCATCCGTGGTTGCTCGACCTATGTCGTCAATCGAAAGATCCACCCCCTCCACGAACAACTTATTCCCGGTCGCATCGGTGTACTGCATCTGACCGATTACGCCTAGGTCATTAGACGACTGTGCTTGCGCCGGTGGGCTGACGGCAAAAACACCCATGCAAACAAAGCCAATAAGTAGCGAACGTCGAAAACTCCCTTGTCTTAACATCAAACTAGGGAGCAACGAAGCGCACCGTTGGCACACGTCTCGCTTGGGGTGCCAGATGCAGCAGAGTGAAAAGAGGGCAAGTTTCAGCCCAAATGATTTCCGCGACTGCTTATCCCCCAACATGCTGTCTATTAGTCAAGCACATTATTCGGCGAGACTGAAAGTCTCGAATTCCAATAGACGTCAACTGCGAAGAGCCATACTGCGACTGAGGTGGCGACATGCACAGCGACTAGTCCAACGGGGACCCCAAGAAAATATTGCAAATATCCAATTGCGCCTTGAAAAATCAACACTGCTAAAAATCGCTTTAGCGGCTTGCTCAAAAGAATGCGGGCGTCGGTATTTTTTCTCGCCAAAAAGACTAAAGCCAGTGTCGTCGCTAAAGTCAGCCAAACAAATGCACTATGCGTGCGGACAATCGTCGTCATAATGAAGCCAAGTCGCACTGCATTCTCGTCACCAGCGTGTGGCCCCGAGCCAGTAACGAGTGTCCCCGTTAATACAGCAGCGCCAGTAGTAACGAGAAGAAGTCTCACAATCTTGGTGAGTAGACCATCTTTCAGGATTGGCTCGCCTCGCGGCACCACATCGTCTGTCAGTCTGAAAATTTTTGCATGTTGCACCAACATGTAGGCGACGCTCATTAAGAAGATCGAGACTATGAAGTGTGCGATATTTGAGTACGGATTCAATCCCGTCCAAACGACGATTGCGCCGATGACCACTTGCGCCAAAACCCCGACGACGAGCACGATCGACATGGCGATCAGATCACGTCTTCGTGGTACGAGTTTCAGTGACATCAAGACACACAAGATCACCGCCGCCGCTACAACCCCGGTAAACAATCGATTCAATTGCTCTATCGCTGCGTGAGCCGACGAGACATCGATGAATTTGCTTTCGCTGCATTGTGGCCAATCGGCGCACCCCAAGCCAGACCCCGTCAGGCGAACCAACGACCCCGTGACGATGATTGTGTACAAAGCGACAAATGCACCTTGAGTCGACCTTAAGTAGCTCTTGTGTGTAACTCTCATAATCCACTATTCAAAGATGCCGGGCTAAACGATGTGGCTAGATGACCCAAGTGTGAGTATCGTGCGCAGGTAGTGAAAAAAGAAACTGTTGAGAAGCGTCGCATCGAGATTCTTGAGGCTACCTGCGATGTCGTAATTGAGCGCGGTTTCGCGGGCACCCGAGTGGCTGATGTGGCAAAAAAACTCGGCGTTTCTAACAGTTTGATTCACTACCACTTTGCTTCAAAAGAGGAACTTTTGGCAGCGGCATTCGAACATTACGCTCGTAAAGATCTCGTTGATATGCAGCGAGATAGTGATTCGGCGCCTACCAATGTCGCTAAGTTGTGGCGACTGATCGAAAGTTATGTGCCCGAAGGCAGTGACGATGTTGAATGGATGATATGGATTGATGCCTGGGGTGAGGCGCTCAGAAACCCGAAGATGAAACCGATTAGCCAAGAACTTGACGAGCAGTCAATTGCCGTGTTTGAAAAAACCCTGCGTGCTGGCAACGAATCAGGTGAATTTCATTGCGTTCACCCTCGCGAGTCTGCGACTCGAATATCAGGATTGATTGATGGCCTCGCTGTGCAATATGCCGCACACGAAGGTGTCTTGAAAAGAAAAGAGTTCATCCGTCTGATGCGTCAGTTGGCGGCCGCAGAGACAGGACTTTCGGCGGATGATATTCGCGACAATCGAAAAGCTTCTAAGCCAAATCAAGGCAACGGCCGTCGCAACGAAGACGAAGGCCCGAGACCAGCATCTCTAGCCACAGATTTTGATTTACGGCAGTTGTTTAATAACTACGCAGACGCCGTTAGTCGAAACAATCTCAAGGGAGTAAATGAATATTTCACCGAAGACGCAAAATCGAGCTTAGACAACGAGATTATTGCGAGCAACGCAACCGAGATTTGCGAACAGTTCAGCCTGCACTTCTCGAACCACAAGATGACAATCGAAATTCCACTGGTCATCGCATTCTTTGCCGATGAAGGCAACGGCACCGCTCATGGCAACTTTACACTTGAGCGTCGTATCACGGCTAGCAATAACAAAGTGGCAATCGAAATTTTACGCGGGGTCGATACTTATCGCCGAACGTCTACAGGCTGGCGATGCATCGACCGTCAACGCGTTAAATCTTGAGACACTAACCCGATATGTCGCTCGACAAAATCGCTCAAATCATTGAGGATAAAAATCGCCTAGTTAGGGCCATATTTTCGGGCCGACGGCGCAATATGCAACCCGAATTCGAGAAGATTGAGTTGCGACCAATCAATTTGCGTAATGAAATCAAACTGCAAATGACGACGACGAATGACACCAAGTCGAAAACAACAAACCTTAATTTCGGTGAGTTCAACACCTTAGAGTTTTTGAATTCGGGCTTCGCCAACTTTCTTGTTGAGGCGACTGATGCAACTATTACGATGCGTTTTACAAAAAAAGGTGAGCCTCAAATCTTCGCAACTGATAAATTGCTTCAGCAAAACACTGCGCACGATCGTCAAAAAGTGCGGCTATTTGATGCCAAAAATGATTTTTTTAAAGTAATAGGAATTTCTGACCGAAACGGTTTCGTCAAACCGTCGATGAATGATAAGTACCTGCAAATCGAAGAGTTTTTGCGCATCTTGATGCCACTAATGCGCGCAGAGATTTCAGCCGATCGATTATCGCCACCGACGAGAATCAATCCCCTTCGTATAGTCGATCACGGTTGCGGTAATGCATATCTAACTTTCGCTGTACATCACTTTTTAAACGAAGAAAATATGCCAAACGAAATTATTGGTATTGACCAACGCGAAGAGAGTCGAATTCGCAATTCTGCAATCGCCACCCAACTCAGTGTTAGCCAATCGGTTTCTTTTCGTGCTGAAAAGATCGCCAATTCAGAAATCGCCAGAGCAGACATTGCGATTGCGCTGCATGCTTGCGACACCGCCACAGACGATGCCATCGCATGGTCGATAACTAATGGTGCCAAAATCGTCCTCGTCTCTCCGTGTTGCCATCACGAGCTGCAGACACAAATGACGAATACGCCTGAGCCATGGTCAATGATCACGAAACATGGCATTTTGAAAGAACGCTTTGCAGACATTTTGACTGATTCTCTGAGAGCTCAAATCTTGAGACTGCACGGTTATCGATGCGAAGTAATTGAGTTCATAGGCGATGAGCACACTGCCCGAAATCTGCTAATCCGGGCAACCTTTACTGGTGCGAAGGCTGACGAAATTGAACTCAGTAGGTATCGCGAAACCCTGAAATTTTGGTCGATTCGGCCCAGATTGGCTGAAATCCTCAATTTTTAATAAAACCCCTATTTAACGTCACTCAAAGTAGACGAATAAGCCACAAATATTGCCTAAAACGGCTCAAAGCATAAAAAACGACCACTTTGAGTGGTCACTTAGATATTTTAAGTGAGAAATTCCTCAAGTTCTGAACCCTACTGCCGATCCCTTATGCGGATCTCACAAGGGAGCAGAAATGTCAAAGAAATCAAAATTTTTAGTCTCATTGGTAGCCGGTTCAATCCTCAGTCTCGGACTCGTCGTACCAACGGCCAACGCAACGCCTTCAGCGTTGCCAATTTATGGTGACTCAGGTGCCACGGTCGTGCGTCTGCAAGAAGCACTGATGTCTCGAGGGTTCACACTTAAAGGTGGGGCCGATGGCGTGTTCTCAGCAACTACCCAAGCAACTCTCAAGAACTTTCAAAAGGTCGTCGGTTTTAAGGCAACAGGTCGTCTCGATATACGAAGCGCTAAATTTCTCGGCCTTATCGCTGCAGATCAACCAGTCAAAGCGAAAGTTAAAGCGAAAGTTAAAGCGAAAGTTAAAGCGACATCGAATATTGTCGCACCGGCACAATCAGCGGTAGTTGCCGCGCCAACTAAACAAACTGCAACCACGGTGGCGCCGGTAGCAATCGCTGCACCGGCAGCACCAGTTGCAACACCAGCGCCGGTAGAGCCTGTTTTGACGCCAGCACCAATCGAAGGAATGCTGACCATCGACACATTGCCTGTTCGCGGACATCGCAGTGACGCGGTTCGTCTCGTCCAAGAAAAGTTGATTGCCAATGCTGTTGAAGTCAAAGGTGGCGCTGATGGAATTTTTGGTGTCGCGACAACTATTTCGATCACAAACTTTCAAAATGCTCGTGGACTAAATGCCTCAGGTGCTGTCGATTTACCAACAGCAATTGCACTTGGTGTTCTTCCAGATCTTGCAACACTTGGAATTCCTCAGATCAGCGTGTTTCCATCGCAAGGTCGCTGCTCATTCGTAGACAGCTGGCACGAAGAGCGTTCGGGTGGTCGCTTACACATCGGTGTTGACATCAGCGGACCAAAGGGCCTTGCTCTTTACGCCGTCATTGATGGCACGATCACCAAGATGTATGGTGCCGAATCGAAACTGAGCGGCAATGCTCTTCGGTTGACAAGCGCTGACGGCACGTACTTTTTTTATGCACACCTTGACTCGTTTGCATCTGGCCTCACAGTTGGCTCAGTTGTGCGCGCTGGTCAAATTATCGGATATATGGGTTCAACAGGAAACGCTGGCAACTCGCATCTTCACTTTGAAGTTCACCCACAAGGTGGCGAAGCAGTCAATCCGTATCCAGTAATCAAAGCTGTCGATGCATGTCATGTAACGGAAGTGCTCCCACAACCGTAAACACCTGCTCAATTGGATGGTGGTGGAGAGGTGAGATCCTCCACCACCATTCGGCTAATAAGTGCGATCTTCTGAGGGAATGTGCTCAAGGTCAGAAAGTGGCGAAAGCGCAAACGTATAGCCATCACCTATCTTGAACGCTTCAAGTCGGGTAATCGAGGCATGACCTAATACAAAGCGCTCCCACTCCCAGGGAGTGGGGGTCAAGCCAAGTAAATGACAAATTACCGTGCTGTTCGTACCGGCGTGAGCAACACATGCAATTCGCTCACCCGGATCATCAATATGCCAGATTGGCAACTCATGTTCAATTCGGTAAACGCCGTGCTCGGCCAAAAACTTCTCCGCCCCATTGTGAATGCGAGCGACAAAATCTTTGACTGGCTCGCCACCCTCAAGTCCATGCCAACGCTCACGGGCATTGCGTTTGCGCTCTTCTTTATAGGCCTTTGCGGCACGTTCGCCAGGTGAACCATGCCAAATCGGACTTCGAATCTCTTCAAGCCAGGGCTCTATCACTTCTTCTCGCTTCAGTGCAGAAAGAATCGGTTCAGCAGTTTGTCGCGTGCGTAGCAACGGAGACACATATATATGGTCGAATCTCTCGCGAGAAAGTCGTGCGCCGAGAAGAAGAGCCTGCCGGTGACCTAGTTCGGTTAAAGGCGGGTTATCAATGCAGAGATCGTCTTTAACCCACTGCGGTTGAGCGTGGCGACAAAGAAAGAGTTCCATCGCGCCACACTATAGCAATCAAGCAGATTCACTCGTTCTCAAGTGCCTTAGCAACATCGATCTGAACACGACATGAATTAAAGATTGTTTGCAGCATCTGCCAGTAGGTCAAGTCGACCACCGACGCGTCACTCGCAGTTGCCGCCAAAAGAGATGTGCCAACGCAATCCGCCTGCTCATCGGTAATTGCCACACCGAATCGCTCAACGACTACATAACCAAAAGCTCGCGGAATTGTTTCGTCGTTGTCAAAACTCGCCGGCGGTTCAGGCACATCATCTTCCTGAATCGCAGGGTCAGGCAATGTTGTGCCAACATTCGGAAACTGATTTACCGGATTGTCGATATTCACCGAACAGTTGTCGCGAATGAAGTTCGCCAGGTCGGTCTGTGATTGTTGAATCTCTTCGCTTGCCAAGCGAACCCCAGCACTCGTTACACCTGCATCTTGCTGCGAAACAGAACCATCCCAGTCAAGAGCCTGTAGCGCATCCGACAACGAACCATAAGTATTCAAAAGCAACTCGACATCCGACTTAATTTCTCGTGGTGCCGCATCGTTCAGCGCGATCAATGTCGCGACTACGTCCGTCATGGTCTCGCGAATTTGGTCTGCTGGCAGACTTTCGAGATTTGTCAGAACAATCGCCAGTTGGCTGCTTGCTGAATTCCAGCGACTACTTTGCAAACATACCGAATTGATTTCGGCATTCGGTCCACACGCAGCTAGTACCGAAGCATATAAAAAAATTAACGCATAGGTTTTGACGCCAAACGCCCGCGATTTTTTCATCGTTATTCGTCTACTGAGGTCGCCGATAGCCACTGTGCATAAATTTTGGCATATTCACGATCGTCTCGCAGCAACTGCTCATGCGAACCGTCCTCAGTGACCACGCCATGTTCGAGCACGATAACGCGATCTGCTCGCGCCGCTGTTGACAGACGATGGGCAATTGAAATAGTCGTGCGACCGTGAGACAGCGCCTGCAGCGCTTTGGCCAGCCGAACCTCTGCAATCGCATCGACTGCAGATGTGGCTTCATCGAGAATCAAAACATCAGGATTTGTCAAAGCAGCGCGTGCCAAAGCAACCAATTGGCGTTCACCAGCCGAGATGGCCGAACCTCGTTGACCGACGAGCGTGTCAAGTCCGCTAGGCATACTCTCGATCCAATCAGTCAGTTCAAGTTGTTGAATGACTCGAATCAGATCGGCACGACTACTGCTGGGACTCGCAAAAAATAGATTGTCAGCGATGCTTGCTGCGAACAAAAACGGCTCTTGAGGCACAACGACTAAACGACGACGTAACTCATCATTGGCGATTCGTTTGAGATTCACACCACCAAGACAGATAGAGCCGAGATTGGGGTCAGCGAACCTGGCTATCAATCTTGCCAATGTCGTTTTACCAGAGCCAGACGCACCAACCAATGCGATGTGTTGTTGAGCCGGAATCTTCAAACTGATATTTCGCAACACCGGCAGATCGTCATCTTGACTGTCTAATCGAGAACTATACGAAAAACCGATTTCGTTCAGTTCGATGCTTAGCGGAGAATTTGGCAGTGCGATTGCATTTGACGGTGCTTGTGGGCCAGTCGGCGTATCTAAGACGCCGAGCACACGACGCAGTCCAGCGACAGCAGTTTGTGTTTGATCGACAACTTCTGTGAATTCGGCGATTGGTTCAAGAAAACGATAAGTCAGAAATACAAATCCGACCATTGATCCCGCCGTTAATCCACTATCAATGCCACGGAACACACCAACAGTGATGATCGCCACAATTGTGAATACAGCAAACACTTCCCCGGACGGAAACAAGAACGCGCCAATCACACCGGCTCTAATCTGTGAGTTAGCCCGTTTTCGAACCGCTTTCTTACTTCGGGTGACCATGGGCTGATGAGCCTGGTACGCGCGCAAAGTTTCCGTGCCCGAAATCAATTCACTGATCGAACCAAGCAATTCGGCATTATGTTCGCGCGCAAGGTCATAAGCCGCTACAAGTCGCTTCTGTAAATTTCGCAAAACAATAAACAAAGGCGCTGAGACGGCGAACGCTACAAGAGCCAGAATCCAGTCGTAAGCCAGCATCACGCAGGCCACCACGAACATCAACGAACCATCAAGTAGCCAAACCAGCGCACCCCAAGAAAAAAACATCGTCAATGTCTCAATGTCACTCGTAACTCTTGAAACCAGCGCTCCCCGGCGCTCTTCGTTGTGATCAGCAAGACTCAATCGATGAATGTGATCGAACAATTTCACACGAATCGTATAAAGACCCTCTTCCGTACCAATACCCAAACGCAAAACTGCCTGACGCAACGAAAATGCCGCGACAGCAACTGATACCGCTGCCACTGCACAAATTTGCATGATGAAGCCCAAACGAATGTTTCCAGGTTGCAAACCTTTGTCGATTGTTTGCTGCATGAGTATTGGCACTGCAACTCGCGCTAGCGAGCCAACCAACGCAAAAACAAAGGTGAGACCGATGCCTTTGGCGAGTGCAGGTGCGACATTGAAACCTCGATTTATTGTTCGCGCTGTGATGAAGCGACCAGTAGGTTCGTTCATAGGTCTGTCGCTCTCATGATGCTTTACGGTCGTGCTCGAAAGCACTGATCAGAGAGCGATATTGCTCGCTTCTCTGTAATAGTTCGTCGTGTGTGCCTTGTTCAACGATGCGGCCATCAGACATAAACAAAACCTCGTCGGCAAGCGCAATCGTTGACGGTCGTGATGCGACTATAAGCACGGTGTGATTTCCAGAAATCGTGCGCAAATTGTTGATCACGCTTGCTTCAGCCTTTGGATCTAGCGCTGAGGTTGTGTCGTCGAGCAGAAGTACGGGTCGATTTTGTGCAATCGCCCGTGCCAAGGCGACGCGTTGTCTTTGACCACCACTGAGACTCACCCCACGCTCGCCCATCACCGTGTCGAGACCTTGACTTAGGTCTTTCAAAAATTCGTCACATTCAGCGGCTGAAATCGCGCTTCGAATCTGATCGCTTGAAATATCTTTATCGAGGGTGATGTTGTAGCGAAGTGACTCGGCAAAGAGAAATGCTTCTTGAAACACGAGAGCAACACCGCCGTCCTGCACTGCGACAGAGCCGGATTCTGGCGAAATTAAACCAGCAATAAGGTGCAAAAGGGTCGACTTTCCGCAACCTGTGGCGCCAACAAGAGCCACCGTCTTGCCGTAACTAACGCTCATCGTAAGATTTTGCAACACGGGCGAGTCAATTAGATAGCTATAAGTAACATTTCTTAATTCGAGTCCAATCTCTTTGGGTGCAGATTGAATTTTCATCACTGGATCTTCAATAACCTCTTCATCCAAGACTTCGCATATGCGACGCCAACCTGCAACCGAATGCGGTATCTCTGAAAATAGATAGCCAATTATGCGCAACGGAAAAATCAACAGAGTGAACAAATAAATAAAGCTCGACAGATCGCCGACACTCATCTCTCCCGCCTTCACACGGTAGGCACCGAGCGTGATCAGCAAAATGTTGATCAGCGTCGGAATCGCATCTAGCATCGCTTCGAAAACCGACCGAACGCCGACCGCATCAATTCGCGCATCTTTAAGCCGTGATGAAATCTTTGCAAGTCTTTCGGTTTCGCGTTTCTCAGCACCAAACGACTTCACAACCATGACGCCGTCAAAGCTTTCATGAACCGCTTCTGACAACTTTCCCAATTCTTGTTGCGCCAGATTGTAATAGCGATCAATTCGACGCTGATATCCAATATTTAGTGCCAATAAAATCGGAAATACGACGACAGCAACGAGACCAAGTGGAATATCGACATATAACATCCAACTTGCCGAAACAACCATCATCAACAAAACAGAAGTTGAAAATGGCAGTGGCGCAAGAATCGAAACGCTGGCATCTGCATCGACGCCACACCGTGCAACTATGTCACCCGTCATTTTTTGTCGGTGCCACTTGACGGGTTGTGCCACAACATGATCGATAACTTTCTCAGTGATTGTCTCGCAAGTGCGCCACTCAGTTTTGCCAGCAAAACTCCGTCTAATGACAACACCAAGCGCACGCAGTAGCCCAATACCGATCACGATTATCGAACCAGCAACTAGCGCAGATAAATCGACCTCACCGCGCTCAAAACGAACCAGAATCACGCGATCGATCATCCACCGCAGACCTACCGAAGAAGCCACAGTACAAATGGCGAAAAGCGCGGCACCTGAAACAGCAATAATAAAAAGACGTGGATGAAACCGCACAACTTGACGCAAAAGTTGTGAGGCCTCTCTCAATCGACCTTTTGCATCAGACTTAACTGAGTCTTCAGTCACAGGCTTCTCTGCTACAAAACTCACCATGTAGTTCTATCATTCGCTTACATCATCTATCGTTGTGTCGGTGAAAAACATTCTGCGGACGTTCCTCGCAACAACTGTCGCATTAATTTTCGTGATGTGGGTTTATGCTCTTTTCTTTGCTTCAAAAGATTCAATCAATAAGTTCGGTGACCGAGACTGGGCCGCTACCGCACAGACTCGTTGCTTAATTGCGAGAGAAGAGCGAAAACAACTTTCTGATTATCGAATCGTTAATGAACTAGGAATCGACATACTTAAAGATCGAGCAAACTTGATCGATCTTGCCACCGATACCATCGAGCGTTTTGTTTTCGAATTTCGCGGTTCATTGCCGTCAGATCCCAAAGGCAACGAAATAGTTGGTCTCTGGCTAGATGATTACGAGATTTATATTGCCGATCGACGAGATTTCGCTAATGATTTACGAATTGGCGTTAACAAACAGTTTGCAGAAACACCGTTAGATGGGCTGCCCATCAGCGAAAAGATCGCGACATTCGCGGCCGACAATGAGATGTCATTTTGCAAGCCACCAATTGATCTTTCGATCTAGAAATGTTTCTTCGCCGACCAACCTGAATCTGGCGAATATTGCCGAATAACTTTCGCGGGAGAACCGACCGCAACACAAAAATCGGGCAATTCACTCGTCACCACCGAATTTGCACCAACTGCAACATTGCGACCGATTCGTGCGCCAGGCAATACGACGACGCCATGACCCAACCAAGAGCCGTCACCTATTGAGACAGGTCTTTCGGGCTGCGATTGCAACGAGATCGGCTTTTCGACATCTTCGTAGCCGTGGCTTTGGTCAGTTATATAGACATGATGGCCAGTCCACACATCGTTGCCGATATCAATCGAGAGATGACCGACTATTCCAGATCCACGACCGATCAGACATCTATCACCAATTCGCACAACCGGGCTCGTCAAACATTTTTGACCAGGCATCATGCCTGCAGAGAGGGCGACATGCTCACCGATCATTGTGTTTTCTCCAATTTGAATATATTTCTCGTTGAATATCGTCGTAAAAGGAAACAAGATAATCGAGCCTTTACCAAATTCACCAAACAATTGGGCTCGCTTCGAATCTGGGCTGATAGCGGCAGCGAACTTGAATTTCTGCCAAAACCATGCAACGAACTCACCAAGACTTTTTGACAACACCCAATCATCGTAATCAAGCCTGGATTAGATTGAAGTCGGGTGAATATTTCTAGCAACTCCGGGACATTTGAGGGTTCTCAATTCAACGATGATGTACTTGAATTTCTGGGCATTCAATACGCAACAGCACAACGCTTCGCTGAACCAGTTGACATAGTTGATTACGCCGAGGTCGTGAATGCCACTTCATTTGGCCCGCAGTCACCTCAGGTGCCAGGGTTCATGGAAGAGATTTTAATTACAAAAGATCTTCCAACTTCGGAAGAATGCCTTAATCTGAATATTTGGGTGCCAAACGGTGCAACCGCATCACTGCCGGTTTTGTTCTGGATACATGGAGGCGCATACACGAACGGCACGGCTGCAACGGGCTGGTACCACGGTGCCAACCTCGTGCAACTCGGTCAAGTTATTCTCGTTTCAATCAATTACCGTCTCGGCCCGTTTGGCTTTATCGGCGACAACAACCTTGGCACTCTGGATCAAATAAGTGCATTGCGATGGGTAAACAGAAACATTTCGAGTTTTGGCGGAGACCCGAAAAATGTAACGATTTTTGGCGAGTCTGCGGGTGGCAGCAGCGTTGTCGCACTAACCGCATCTCCGCTAACCAGAGGTTTGATATCTAAGGCCTGGGCTATGAGCCCATCACTTTTGCAATTGCGCACGAAAGTCGAAGCGGAAAATGCAAAGCAGAAGTTTTTAGGTGCGGCGAGATGTGCGTCGATAGAAGAACTAAAATTGCTAACCACTCAACAAATGATTGATGCTACGGCACAGATGTTCGTGGATGTCGAAAACTACATTTGTACATTCACCCCAACTTGTGGTGGCTCGGCGTTACCTGAAGATGTCTACGGTGCTTCTGCTGATTCTCAGATACCACTAGTCGTCGGAACTAACCGTGACGAAAATCGACTCTGGTCAGCACTAAAACCACCCGAGACTGTGGTTGACGAACAAGTCGCCCAAGAATACTTTGAGATTGCACTTGGTGATCAAGCATCACAAGCCTGGGTGACATATACCAATCGTCGAGAGCAGTGCTCCCCGATTCAGTTAGTTGCAGCGATGCAAACAGATCAACACTTTCGCGCACCCGCTTGGCAACTATGTGAGACTCGCAACAAAACTGCTGTTGCTACCTGGATGTATTGGTTTACCTGGCCGACCCCAATATTTGATGGCGCGCTCGGTTGTTGCCATGGGCTCGATTTACCGTTTATGTTCAACAACCTGGATAAACCAAATGCAGAACTCTTCACGGGCGACGATCCAATTCGTCACACAATATCCAAGCATTTCACGTCTGAGTTGCTTCAATTCGCCAAAACTGGTTCTGTATCTTGGCCAACCTTCGATTCAGTTGATCGTGCGACACTTCGCATTGACGCAGAAACTGAAGTCGTAAATGATCCAGAGCCAGAAATCCGAAAACTTTGGTCGCCAAACTCATAAATTCGCTTTGGCACGAGTCGACTGGACATTTAGCCGCCGATCGACCGGCACTTAATGGCGACACGCAATGTGATGTTGTAATCATTGGCGGAGGATACAGCGGACTTTGGTCTGCCTATTATCTGAAGAAGCTTTCGCCTGACTTGCGAATCATCGTTATCGAACAAAATCAAATTGGCTTCGGAGCGAGTGGAAGAAACGGCGGCTGGTGCAGTGGATTCTTACCAATTTCGCTCAGCGAGATCGAACAAACTCATGGTCGAAGTGAAGCGATTGAAATGTACAACCAAAGCTTTCAAACACTCGATGAAATTGAACGTGTAATCAAGGATGAGAAAATTGACTGCGACTATCACCGCGGTGGCACGATTCATGGCGCAACGAACGCAGTCCAGCAAACTCGTGTTCGACACGATATTCAGCAATTGCATGATTTCGGTTTCGGTGAAGAGCACATCCGCCTTCTTGCCGCTACCGAAATCTCGTCACGACTGAATATCGATGGTTTATTGTCCGCTTCCTATACCCCACACTGCGCCGTAATTCATCCTGCAAAACTCGTTCAGGGTCTCGCCCGATTAGTCGAGCGTCTGGGTGTGCAGATCTTTGAAGATACAACGGTGCTCGAGTATTCACCTGGCCGTGTCAGGACAAACAGTTATAGCTGTCGAGCAGAGATTATTATTAGGGCTACTGAGGGCTTTACCGCTCGAATCAAAAAGCATCGCCGTACTTTGGCACCACTTTATTCATATATGGTCGCGACCTCACCTTTAAGCACGAGTCAGTTGTCAAGTCTTGGTTGGGCGAATCGCGAGACTTACCACGATGCAAGAAACATGATTATTTATGCTCAATTGACCAAAGATAAACGCATCGCTTTTGGTGGACGTGGTGCTCCCTATCATTTTGCTTCGCGCGTCAAACCACAGTATGACATGCATTCAGTTATCCATGACAAGATCATTCGGTCGATGCACGAAGTTTTTAAAGTCTCCCAAGAACTCGAAGTAACTCATCGTTGGGGTGGGCCATTGGGTGTCCCTAGAAATTGGCGGCCCTCGGTTAATTTTGAACGAACAACTGGTCTCGCGTCTCTCGGCGGATATGTCGGTGATGGCGTCGCCGCAACGAATCTCGCAGCTCGCACGCTCGCACACTTGATTGTCGGTGACAACCATCCACTCACTGAATTGCCATGGGTGAATCAAGAATCTAGAAAATGGGAAGTTGAGCCATTGAGATTTATCGGTATCAACGGCTTGCTCAAGATTTCTGAATCAATAGACCGCCACGAAGCCCGAACTAATCAGCCTGACAAAATCCGCTCGAAACTTCTAGACTATTTTTTATGAAACGACTGGTTGGGTCTCGTGCTTAGCGACTTGACAAAAGAGTTGAATGGCAGGGTCGCAATCGTTACTGGTTCGTCGTCGGGCATCGGTGAACAAATCGCGAGACGACTAAGCGCGTTGGGCGCTTCAGTCATTGTAAATTCTTCCTCGTCGGTGGCCAACGGTAGAAAGGTTGCAGAATCACTGGAGACACAATCGTTGTACATACAGGCAGATATCAGCGACAAGCAGGCAGCAGCCAATCTGATTGATACCACGATCAATCATTTCGGCAGATTAGACATTTTGGTGAACAATGCAGGCTGGACGACCTTGATTCCCCATCATGATCTAGACGCACTTACCGATGAAATTTTTGAGAAGACTTTTGATGTCAATGTGTTTGGCACCTGGTGGCTGACCAAGGCAGCGATGCCATTCTTGAAGTCGAGCGCCGACGGCAATGTCGTAAATATCACTTCTGTAGCCGGGCTGAGGCCCGTTGGAAGTTCAGTTGCCTATGCGATGACCAAGGCTGCTCTGAATCACATGACACTGCTGCTTGCAAAATCATGTTCACCGGTTCGGGTCAATGCGGTGGCGCCTGGTCTTGTCAAGACCCCGTGGACACAAGACTGGCAAAATCAGCATGACAATGTTGCAAGTGTTGTACCACTACATCGGTCTGCAACACCAGATGACTGCGCCGAAGCCGTGATCGGTCTGATCCGCAATAAATATGCAACTGGTCAAATCTTGGTTATAGACGGTGGTTTGTCGTTAGTTATGTGAGCAATTCTGCAATCGGCACCGACCGATTTTGAGCGATGCTCATATGTGCGGCTTGACCTATAGCCACACTGATCAGACCGTCTCGCAGACTGACTTCGCTGGTTCTGCCGTTGCGTATTGAATGTTGCATGGACAGATGCTCGACGAAGGATGCCCCAGCATGAAAGCCATGCACCACACCTTCGGCTTGGGTAACTGAAATTTCTAATACCCCGTCTCTGCCACCAGCGCGATTGCCGATTCGAACAACCGAGTCGGTAATCAAAGCTTCGATCTTTGCTTTGTCGCCAACAACACAAATTTCTTGTTCGTTGCGTGAACCTTCGGCGAACATCGACAGGTCGAGCATGCCACGTGCGCCGTTTCCAAAATCTACGATCACAAAAGCGTTATCTAAGATGTCTGAGTTGTGACCGTCGTAGACCTCGTCTAGGTGATTGACATCATGACCCCCCGATGCGTAAACGCTGACCGGCATCGCATCTGCGAGCAAAGTCATGACATCGAAGAAATGGCAACACTTCTCGACCAAGGTTCCACCCGTATTCTTTGAAAAGCGATTCCAATTGTCGACTTTTTGCAAAAATGGAAACCGATGTTCGCGAATTGCAATCATCTTGAGCGAGCCGCAGGTGCCTGACTTTACTTCACTAATTAGGCGACTAGTTGCTGCCATGTACCGATATTCGAGACCTACCCACACCACTCTGCCTGGCTTCTGCGTTTGACTTTCGATATTGATTATTTGCTGACATTCACTCGCGGTTATACATAATGGTTTTTCGACCAAAACATGCACACCGGTTTTGAGAACATCTTCAAGTATCGGCCGATGCGTGTGGTTCGGTGTCGCAATCACCACCACGTCTAGTTGTTCATTCTTCAACATCTCTTGGTAGTCGACATAACTGTTGGCGTGGATCAGAAGTTTGCTGGCATTCAACCGACTTGGTTCGTGCGTGTCGGCAAATGCGACGACCACACAATCTTCAATTGCCAGCAAATTACGAATGTGCTCACAGCCCATCATTCCCACGCCAATCACCCCATAGCGCAGCGTGCTGATAGAAGAACCCATTCACTAAGACTAGATCGCTAGCATCGCTGCGTGAGCGAAATGCTGGATGACCGATTGTATTTTCGACAGTTGCTGTCTGGACGAGATTTTGCTCGCACTGACCAAGTTGCGACGCAGATGGTCAACTTTGTTTATCTGATTGGTGATCGACAGACAAGAGAATGTCTTGTGGTTGATCCGGCGTATGCCGTGACCGACATCTTGCAAATTATCAATGACGACGAAATGAATCTGACAGGAGTATTAGCCACGCACTATCACCCTGACCACGTTGGTGGCCCAATGATGGGCATACAGATTCAAGGAGTCGCTGAAGTTCTCGAACAAAAGCAGGTGCCGATACACATAAATCGAAACGAAACTAAATGGGTAACGCGCACAACTGGTCTCGCTGAGACAGATCTAGTTCAACATGATGGTGGCGACAAAATTTTGGTCGGTGACATTTCGATCACCTTCGTGCATACACCGGGCCACACGCCAGGTAGCCAGTGCTTCTTGGTCGAGCGCCGACTCGTAGCTGGCGATACTTTATTTCTAGATGGTTGTGGTCGAACAGATTTGCCCGGTGGCAACCCTGGCGACCTTTATTCAAGTTTGCAAATGCTCGCAGCCATGCCTGCAGAAACCATCGTTTGCCCTGGTCATCAATATTCGGCGTTACCGAGCGCCAATCTCGGCGATGTGGTGGCTACAAACCATGTATTCAGACCAAATTCGCAGCAGCAATGGCTTGAGTGGTTTGGTCACTGACTAAAAATTGCGTTGGCGATGGCACTAAGTCCTGTTGCAAACAACAGCACCAACACAAGATTTCGAAAATGATCAGGATTAACAAAGCTGCGCAATCGAATTCCGAGCCAGACACCGCCACCCATCACCGGAATCGCCAAACATGCCAACTTAAAAACTTCGGGGGTAATCTTGCCCGCAAATGCGAACATGATCAGGGTCAACAGATTCAAAATAGTGAACACGCGATTTAGAACCGCTCTAAAATTCTCAGGCGAATAGTGTCTGGCGTGCAGCAAGAACACCATAGGTGGCCCATTGGTTGATGTCGAAGTTGAAAGTATGCCTGCAATGACGCCCATTGAGTAATCAAACGCCAAAGGCAGTCGCCGCAGGTCGAATTCTCGCGAACTCAAGAACACCCCGACAAGCACGAATACACCAAGAAATGCTTTCATTAGGCGTTCATCTATGTTGATCAGCAGCCATAATCCAAAAGGCATTCCAACAAGAGCAGACAGCACAAGGCGCTGTGATACTTTTCGTGCCGAAACCGCACGAGATTCATACCACTGGATACTGCAACTCACCGTCGACACGGCGGTTGCGGTGACAACAGCGATGGGCAGGTCAACAAAGAAGATCATTAATGGCACGGATATCAGTCCAAAACCAAATCCAAAAAGAGCCTGAATAATCGCCGCGCCAAAGACGATTGCCGCAACAGCAATGTACTGCGCTAACGACATTCAAGTTTCATTTTCTACTAATTGAGTAACGCCGATAGCGCTGAAGAAAAAATCTCGGAATGCGAATCAACATCACTCTCGAAATGAAACGGGGATAGAAGCGCCATATTGTGGAATGGTGTCAATAACACGTTGCGATTAAGTGCCCAAAGATGCATGAAATTCTCCAGCTCTGGGTCTACCCCAGCGGCAGCTTGAGCGCCATTCTTGGGTGCTTGGCAAAACCAATATTCTGCGCGGCAGCCAAGTTGCTGGACACTCCAATCCAAGCCAAACTCTTTGATTGCAGCACTGACACCGTCAGCCCAACGCGTTGCAAGGCGAATTGTCTTGTCAAATTGCTCGGGCAACAATGCATTCGACAATGTCGCACGAACCGCAGCCATCGCCAACACGCTTCCCGAAAGAGTGCCACCCAAACCCGATACATCGACGTCGTGACTTGCAAGAGATTTCTCGGCTCGCGCTGCAAGATCACTTGACATGCCGTACGCAGCAACAGGGATGCCACCACCTATCGTCTTGCCGATTACGAACATGTCGGGCTCAAGATTCCAGAGTCGAGTCGCACCGCCAGGTCCAGCACAAATCGTATGCGTTTCATCAATGATCAAAATCACATCGTACTTTCGGGTCAAATCACGAACGCCCGCGAGATAGCCGGGTTCGGGCAACACAATGCCGATGTTCGTCAGCGCAGGTTCAATCAACATGCAGGCGACATCGCCAAAACTAAGTTGCTTTTCTAAGGCTTTGAGATCATTAAATGGCACCACACGAGTCGTCATTGAAGGATGAACCTGTGGCCCAATCGCGCCATGGCGAGAAATAGTCTGACCGTTTTCGTCTGCGATTACGAGTGTCTCATCCACGGTGCCGTGATAGCACCAATCATGCACAAGTACCTTTGGTCGTTGCGTCAAATGTCGTGACAGTCGCAAAACAAATCTGTTTGCATCAGTCGCACTGATAGAAAACTGCCACTTCGGCAAACCGAATCGGCGACTTAATTCTTCGGCCACCCAAGTCGAATCGACGCTCGGCAACATCACGGTCGATCCACGATTCAATTGTGCGGAGATCGCCGATGTGATTTCATCTACTGCATGACCAGTCATTGACCCAGTGTCACCTAAACAAAAATCAACGTAACTGTGCCCATCTAGATCCACGAATTTCGCTCCTCGTGCTTCAACGACCGAGATCGGAAATGCGCCGGGCCAGCGTTTCATCCACGGCATGGGCACGCCACCCAAAAGCGATTTGTCAGCCAAAGTCGCGGCATGATGAGACTTTGGATGCGACTCAATGAATTTCAATTCTTCGGCCGCGTGTAGCCGGGCAAGTTTGTCGCGATCTATTGGTGTAATCCTTGGCACCTATACATTGTGTCAAATTCAGGTCTAACATCTTTGTGTGCCCCTTGCAGACTTTCGCAACCACCATCTAGGTCTTAAAATAAATTGGCGTCGCCTAGAAGATCGAATCAATGCTTTGGCTGAAATTTCACCGATTGACGGTGGCGGCAACTGCCGTTTGGCGCTGACCGACGAAGACAAATACGGTCGAGACTTGGTAGTTTCGTGGATGCAAAATCTCGGCCTTGACATAACGATCGATGTGGTCGGCAACATCATCGGAGTCTGGAATGTCGGACACGGCGCGCCAGTCATGTCGGGTTCGCACATTGATACGGTTCGCACCGGCGGACGATTCGACGGATGTTATGGCGTTCTCGCCGCGCTCGAAGTTATTGAGAGTTGTCAAGATGCAAAAATTTCACCACCGCGGCCTCTAGCTGTTGGCGTCTTCACCGATGAAGAAGGCGCACGATTCGCACCCGACATGCTGGGCTCTCTCGTTTACGTCGGCGGCATGCCAGTCGAGCAAGCACTCAACGTCGTGGCCATAGACGGCCCCCGATTCGGGGACGAACTAATGCGCATCGGCTATGCAGGCCCCGCGCCATGCCCTGGGTTATCACCACATGCGTTTGTCGAACTGCACATTGAGCAAGGTCCGATGCTCGAAGCCAACCGTGTGCGAATCGGCGCCGTGACCAGCGTGCAAGGTATTTCATGGCAAGAAGTGACGGTGCTTGGACAGTCGAACCATGCCGGCACCACGCCAATGTCGTTGCGACATGACCCCGCGTATGTCGCCGCGGAAATCACAGTATTCCTTCGCAATTTGGCACGCGAATTCGGCGGTGACCAGGTTTGCACGGTCGGCAAGATCGATCTGCACCCCAACCTCACGAATGTCGTTCCGGCCAAGGCCACGCTCACCCTTGATGTGCGCAATACCGATGAAGCCTTGCTGAAACTTGCCGAAGCCAAAATTGCAGATTTTCTCGCGCAAATCGCCGCAAGTGAAGGCGTAAAAATATCCACGCGTGAACTGTCGCGTTTCGAACCAGTGATTTTCGACGACAGAGTCATTGACTGCGTTGAATCAATTGCCAAACAGCAAGGCAACACCGTGCAGCGAATGCCATCGGGTGCGGGTCACGACGCTCAAATGATGGCTCGAGTCTGCCCTTCTGGCATGATTTTTGTGCCGAGCGTCAAAGGCATCAGCCATAACGCAGCAGAATTTACACAAGATGTAGACCTTGAGGCTGGGGCGAATATTCTGTTGCATACGATGCTTGCACTTACGACTCTCGAAGAATCACAAAACTAACTAGTCATGCGCAACCTCAACGTCGCTGCTGCACAACTCGGTCCGATTCAAAAAAACGATGACCGAAAATCTGTTGTCAATCGTCTGGTTAGTCTGCTGCGCGACGCGCATGCCAAAAAAGCTGAACTTGTCGTGTTTCCTGAACTCGCATTGACAACTTTCTTTCCACGTTGGTTTGTTGATGATATTTCGCAAGCAAACCACTGGTACGAAACAGAGATGCCATCCAAAGTCACTCAGCCACTATTTGATGAAGCCAAGAAACTTAATATCGGTTTTTGTCTCGGATATGCCGAACTCACAAAAACTGGTGATCGCTTTAACTCGCAGATTCTCGTCGAACGCAATGGCAGTGTTGTCGCTAAGTATCGCAAGGTGCATATTCCGGGTCATGAACATCATGAACCGAATCGACCGTTTCAACATGCCGAGCGCTACTACTTCAAGCCCAGTGATGACGGTTTTGGGGTTTGGAAGGCGTTCGGTGGACGAATCGGCATGATGATCTGCAACGATCGACGTTGGCCCGAGGCATAT
>JAQCDG010000093.1 GCA_027731085.1 Actinomycetota bacterium
GGGCTTAGCTCAGTTGCCGTGATGTTTGTCGGTGAATTCACTAACACCGCTTTACACCCGAGAACGCCGCTCAGTTCGCCGACGAGCGCCGTGCTATCTATTTTTGTGTCAACCGGCAAAATTCTTAATGTAGTTGTGCTGCCAATATTAACCGCACCACGAATCGCGGTGGCCAAATGTTGAATTGAGTTTTGGTTGCGCTTTCTGTCGATGTTGCCCAAGAACTTTTGAAAGCCGACCAAACCCACGAGTTTCTTTGGGTCTCGCACGAGGTTGTCGGTGATAACCAACTGTAAAAGAATCAGACAGCCAATGATTAGTCCGACAAGAAGGCCAAATAGATATGTTTTTTGACTAACTGTCGTGACTTGTTCACCACCAAAGTATTTATCTTCGGCGATTAGTTGCATCTCTCCTGAAGCAAGTTTGACTGATTCTTGTAGCGCAACTTTTTGCAAAGTGAGCCGATCTTTTTGACCTACGGTAATTTTTGTAGACTGAGCGAGCATCTGATCCACAAGATTGAGCGATCTTGAGAGCCCAGTTTCAATTGATTCGGCGCGCATCGAGATGAGAAGTTGTAAGTAGTTCTCGATAGCCGTAGAGCAATTAACTTCGTCTTGTTCGGTGCAGGTAAAGGTATATGACGCGTTGGTTGCAGGTGAAAACGAAAACCGTCTGGCTTCTGATATGTCACCTTCGGTATATAGCGAAAAACGTGTCTCAGACTTGTCGACTCGGATGTCTAAATCGCCATCGATGTTGGCTTGTGCTTTCTCGACATATTTTTGACTTCGCAACACAGCCAATTGACTTGTCTCGCTCGGAATTGGTTCAAACAACGAAGGGTTCAAGTCGACCAGTGCAAGCGGCGCCATCTCGTCGAGTGCTTCATATGTTCTGGTCAATGTGTAATACCGCGGGGCAGTCTGCAGATCGGATTCTTGAAAAAACATCAGTCCCGCACCGATCAGCATTGTTATCGGTATCACCCACCATTTTTTGCGGGCGACCGAGGCAATCGTTGCTAAATCAAACGAAATTCGCCGCGGGGCATCTAGTGGGTTCACGCGTTCTAAGGCTATCAGTGGCGAACTTTGACAGTATCGTTTCGCGCACTGGCAAAATGAGACTATTAGATATTGGATAAACGCCTGACAAATTCCTTGACAGATTCATGGAGAAAAATGACAACAGACCTTGAGCGAATCCTTGGATATCGAGACGCAGTTGACTCGTCGTTGGAAATCAGAAAAGTTGCCGATGAAATTTTCGCATTGTCATGTTGGACCCCTGATTTTTGCGGGGCATTAATTCAAGCAGCCGAAGCCACTGGAACTTTTGAAATTAATCCGCATGATCCCGTGCCTGGGCATGAAGTTTCGCTTGCAGTGATTAGTCCACGGCTATTTAACGCAGTTGAAGCCGACTTTGGTTTGCGCATCTGGCCACAACTGCAACAACAATGGCCATTGATTGACTATCACGGTATTCAAGATGTTTTTGTCATCAAATACGAAGTAGGCCAACAAGAAGAGTTGCGAATGCACCATGATGTTGCTCAAGTTTCGGCGAGCATCAAATTAAACGACGACTATCAAGGCGCTGAACTTGAGTTCCCTCGACAAAAATTCACTAATCGTGAAATGAAAGTGGGCGAGATGATCGCCTGGCCGAGTTTGGTGACTCATCCGCATCGCAGTGCGTCGATTATCAGTGGCGTCAAATACAGCGCGACAGTCTGGTTCGAATTGCCAATTGCTAGTCAGCAATAGCCAGCAGTAACTGGAAAAACTAGTTTGTTTTTTTACGAACCCTAAGTGGTCGGTTTTCGGCATTGAGACAGTGTCCATCTGTCAAGTCAAATCGCCAACCATGCAACGAACAGGTGAGCTCGTTGCCGTTGATCTCGCCAAATACTGATAAGTCGGCTTGGCGATGAGGACATTTACGCTGCATCACAAAGTCGCCAAGTTCAATTTCGTCACTGAGGTCTTTGTTGATTTCTAATCGCGAGGCTGCTTCGTGTTCGGTGCGAATCATCCGTTCGACTGACAGACTCTTGAAAAAGTTGTAGATGTATTCGTTAAATTCACCTGATCGCCAAGCCACAAATCGACACGAAAGAAAAAATGAATTTGACCAGTCGACTGCGTGCTGATCAACGATCGCCTCGAGCAATTCTTGGGGAATATCAAACCGAAAATCAAACGGTTGATCGGTAAATTTCGTGACTTTGCCGTCTTGAAAGTCGATTAAAATTTCTAAGTCGCGAGTTTGAATTAGACAGTTGGCGCCAATACCAGCGCGAAGCGCTGGACATATTGCTAGCAACGGCTCAAACCAGGCTTGCAGTGCGCCAAGCAAATCAGGCTGCTGTTTAGTCAGGCCAGTCGACCATTTGGCCTTTTCGTCACGAAGCCAACCTGACCAATCGGCTTGATACTGACGAAGGTATTTTTCTTTTTGAGTAAAAATTTTCGTAACATCAATATTTTTTGGCGAAGTGACCTTGATTTTGTCTGAAGAGATATCAATCGCAGTGCCAGGTATTGCCAAGATGTCGTGGTCTCTGCCAATTTGGCGAAGGCGCTCGATAAATTTGGCTTGATCAGGGAAAATAGAAGTCTCATTACCCGTGATCATGTTCATGTGAAACAGTTCTTCATCCAAGAAGCATGGCGGACCGGCAGAGGGCACAACAGCGCGAGCGTTTAGTGTCTCAACATATTTAAGCGCACGCGCGAATTGACTTTCGACTTTGGCGCGGGCGAGATCGTGTTTGGTAGCCGGGTCTTGCTCATAGACCATCGGATACCAAATTGCACCGCTGAACTGCAGCCAGTGCAAGTCGATTGGTCCATGACTCCGCAACGCCTCAAGATCGCCCGTACGACAGTCGTTTTGATTGACAAGCCTTGCGGTTTTGTCGCTGACGACCAATGCCGAATCACCACCCGGACCATCGGTAATTGAGGTTTCGACATGAATCGCGATCTTGGTTTCACTGTCAATTGCAATTTCTATGCCATTCTCTGTGTGAATGAAATTTGTGAAGCCAAGTTTGTTGAGTCTTCGCTCGAGTTCGTGACTCGGAAAGTCAGGCAACAATACAGTTGCCTCGCGACTTACATGGCTTGTTAAGAATGCTTCGTCTAAATGATCACCGTGAATGTGCGATATATATAGGTGTGTTGGCGACTCAATTTTCGTGACCAGTTCGGGGTCGAGCTGGTCATTGCGCGGAAACACGAACCACGAGCCAAAAAACGCCGGCATGAACCATGGGTCACACAAAATTCTTGAGTTACCAGCCTCGATCAGAATGCCGGCATGACCTAGCGAGGTGGCTCGCATGATTATTTAGGCAACTGGCGGATCAGTGAATTGTTGGCCGGCGCGAGCAACATGTTCGGTCCACTCTTTGCCACTCCAATAGCGCAACTCAAATCTGCCAGATGGGTCGGCATACCAAGCTGCCGGTACCGTCGCGTTTATTTGCGCAGTCGAACTCGTCGCTGTGCTTGTTGCGCCGAGAGTTTGTGGTTGCTGCGAATTAGCAATTGTGTTCGCGCCCGTAGATCGTCGAAGAAATGCGCAATAGCGACCGTCAAGTGTCGGCACGATTGAAACCACTTCCCAGCCCTCGCTTGATTTCTTGGTCAGTTCGTTGGCCATCGCCTCGGGGCTTGCGTTATATGGATTAAATGCAACATACTCAAACATGCAGTCAGGCTAGTGCGAAATACGGTTCGATAAATGACCGTGAATACGATTTGTGTGCACCGTAACCTTGTATCTGTGACGAAAAGTCAATCAACGCGTATTGCATATTTTGGTCCTACAGGCACATTTACTGAGCAAGCCCTGCTCACGCAAAAAGATCTTGCCGTGTGCGAATTGGTTGCATTTCGAACTGTGCCTGATGTCCTAGATGCAGTTGCTTCGGGCGATGTCGATCTTGGTTTTGTGCCGATTGAAAATTCGATCGAAGGCACGGTTAATTTCACACAAGATGCACTGGTGTTTGATTATGACCTCTTAATTCAACGCGAGATCGTTCTGGATATCGAGCATTGCTTGTTGGCGCGTAAAGGTGTGTCGACTAGTGACTTAACTGGCATCTTGTCGATACCCGTGGCGACCGCGCAATGTCATAGTTACTTACGCAAAAATTTTGGTGAACTCGAAACTCGAGCTACCAACTCAACTGCTGAAGCGGCGCAACTTGTGGCGGCCAACAAGAACGAAAAACTGGCGGCGATCGCGCCGAAAAACGCCGCAAAAATTTATGGTCTTGAAGTTATCGCTACTGATATCGCCGATCATCAAGGAAATCAGACTCGCTTCGTGCTCGTCGGCAAAGGTGTGGTGCCGAGCGCAACCGGTCACGACAAAACTGCAATTGTCGTTTTTCAGCGAGCCGACGAACCAGGAAGTTTGCTGTCAATTTTGCAAGAATTCGCGGCGCGACGAATTAATTTATCCGTTCTGCTTTCGCGACCTACAAAGCGTGGCGGTCTTGGCGACTATTGCTTCATCATGTATGCCGACGGACATATTCAAGATGAGTTGATGGCCGATGCATTGCGCGACTTGCACGCCAAACAAGGTGATGTGAAATTTCTCGGTTCGTATCCTGCGAGCGGAAAACACGAACACACGACGCGCGAGCACGCCGACTCGCGATGGCGTGAAGCCGATGATTGGATGACCGAACTAAGAAGTCGCATTACGAGATAGCGTCTACGAGCGGAACGGTGGCAGAGTGGACAAACGCATCCGCCTT
>JAQCDG010000094.1 GCA_027731085.1 Actinomycetota bacterium
GCGATGACTCTGCTGGCGGTGACTCGTCGGGCGATGACTCTGCTGGCGGTGACTCGTCGGGTGATGACTCTTCTGGTGGCGATTCTGTGGCCCCAGCAGCCGCACCAAGTGGCCCAGCAACGCCGGTCTGCATCAGTGGCGCTGACAAAGACGGTGCGCTTGCTGGTTATGACGAACAGCTAAAAGTCCATGAAAAAGATGCAGATCTGAAGTGGTATAACGAGCTATTAAATGGTCGAAACAACGTGGCTGGTCGCGAAATCTGCACTGGCACCGAGGTCAGCAAGGTCGTAATTGTTGCAATTCAAACCAAAGTTGAACAACCAGTTGAGCAGGCTTCTGTGCCGGCGGCTGTATTGACAGTTGAGGAACCAGTAGTGCTTCTAAATGAGCTCGTCACAGAAGTTGTGGTCGAGCCGATCGAAGTTCAAGAACTAGTGACTAGCGCTGGCTTCGTCGAAGGCACCGTTGAAGCGCAAGTTGAAAACGTTCGGGGCTTTAGCGACTGGTTGATGATTGACCCTGCTTCATCTAATACGGTTGCGCTTGGCGAAGGTGCTAAATCAATTAATTATCGTGTTACGTCGAAAGATAAATCTCAGCCAGTTGTAGAAAAGGCTGTCGAGATTAAACGTCTTTCAGTTGCGACTGCAGTCAAAGTTGCCGTAGCGGATCAATTGGCGGTAACCCCGACAGTTGAAGAAGACTCTTCGTCGACGTCAAAGCAAACGATGTATTTAGTCGGTTTCGGTGCTGTGCTTTTGATTCTTTTGTTGATTTTCTTTACCCGCAAAAAGAAAAAGGTCGACGAGAACGCATCAAAGGTTGCATAATTAATTGATAATCGCGCGCGGTTTTCGTAGTTTGCTCGGAGCTGGGCTGTTTGGGCTCAGCTCCGTGCTGACTGCCTGTGGTGCGCCGTCGTTGAATGCCGAAAATGTTGCGCTAAAAATCGAGCCAACGGTAGATGGTTTTGCGTTTCCTAATTTCGGGTCAAACGGCACCAGCGAGTTTTTTGACAACAACGACCTTGCTCTGATGTTTGGCGAAGCGGCCTGTGTCGGCGGCGTTGTTGATCCTTGTCAGCCAATAGCCGAAGCGGCGGCTTGGGCGCAGATGGTTAACCAAGCGCGAGCATCGGGCCACTGTGAGGGCTTGGCCGTGCAATCTGCTGCCAGGTTCAATGTGACCGCCGAGCCGAAAACAATTTTGTTGAAGAAAGACAACGAAGTATCTCATGGCATCATGCGTGCGTTTGCCACACAGTTTTTGCCCGATGTTCAACGCGACACAAATAAATGGGCGAAAAAGTCTTTGGTTGAAAAAATAAATGCTCTTTCAGATTCATTTCGCGGCGCAAGCGCCGAAAGCATGGGCCTGTTTGGTCTGAAACCGGCGGCGGCATTGTTAAGCACCGGTCAGGCGAAGTTCACAATCGGCATTTATACCGATGCGGGCGGGCATGCCTTGATGCCTTATGCCATTGAGTTTCCGAACGAGAACACAGTGATCATTCGCGTTCTCGATTCGAATTGGCCTGGGCAAAATCGATTTATCAAAATTGACTTGAAGACCCAAACTTGGCAGTTTTCGTTTTCTGGCAAAGATCCAAACAATGACCCTTGCGTCTGGAGTGGAAAGTCGGGCGATTTAGATCTCACAGCTTTGGGTACGCGTGTAACCGCGACCGTGCCATTTGGTGAAGGACAATCGACTGTCAAAAATTCTCTGCTTGTTATTCGTTCGAAGACGCGCAACTGGTCGATAACAACAAGTGACGGAACATTCAGTCCGGCAACCGGGGTGGCTGTTGATGGCATCAGCGCGCGGTCGATAAGGGCGAGCTCGAACATCGCATGTGGGGCGCCGCCGCTAACCGAATACACAGTGCAGACCGACGGTGACGAGTTAGAACTCAATTTTCCTGATCCTGCCGAAGTGTTCGTCGCCAACGATTCATCGGTGACGCAACTTTCGACGAGTGGATCATCCGAGAAAATTTCGGTGTCAAAGAAAAAAGTATCAGCGGGCAAAAACGTAAAGGTCAAAGTTGCATCTGAGAACAAAGTGATTTCAGTTGACAGCGATAGTTCAGTTGTAGACATTTCGAACGACAAACTTGTCGGTCAAGTGACGACAGATGCCGGTCAGACAATTACGCAGACTGTCGATATTCAAACTACTCAGGCTCAAATCGTCGTCAGTGATGATTCGGCTGTCGTCACGACGTTGACTGCGACGATCGTGACCGAAAAGACGGTCGCTGCCAACGGCGAAGAGACCGTCGAAACAAACGTCACACTTTCGCTGAACGAGGTGCAGGCTGCACCAGCAGTTTCGGCACTGAACGTCGTTAAAGAGTTGCCAAAAGATAACCAGTTTGACCCGAATGCGACGACGACTACATCGTCGGTGGCGGCTACTGGCGATGACTCTGCGTCGACCAGTTCTGTGGCCGGCGCTGGCGTGAGTTCAACGCTTGCGCCAAGTGACAGTTCGTCGAGTTCTGCACCAAGCACGTCGAGTTCTGCACCAAGCACGTCGAGTTCGAGTTCGGTGACGCCGAGCACTATTACGGCGAGCACTGTTGTAGTGAGGTCGTCGACGACAAGCACTTCGACTACGACTTTGCCGCCAACAACGACAACAACAACTACGACGACTACGACTTTGCCGCCAACGACAACATCTTCGAGCACGACGACTACTTCATCGAGCACGACGACGACGACTTCTAGCACGACCACGACGACAACCCCGACGACTACAACGAATCCGAAGACTCCGGGCACGTTCGCTGGTTACTTAGGCGGAAGTTGTTGGGACGGATCGCTGCAACCGTATTACTGGAGTAGCGACGGGGTGGCTAGGGCTGGGCCATGCCCACCTAGACCAACCGAGGCGCCGCCACCGTGCACATACTCAGATGGCTCTCCTCGAGATTCGTGTTGAGCGGCGTGCTTTTTACTTTCGCTTAAAGCGATATTTATTCGTTGCCTTGGCAGCGCGCTAACTGATTGTTGTCAGCGGTGACCAAACCAAGTGCGTCGGCGAAGTTAATCGCCGTGCAGAACTCGCCGTGCAAATTAGCAACTGTCATTGCATGCACAAGTTCAGGGTCGCGATCGACGCCGTCGGGGCCAATGCGATTTGAAGTTGAGCAACAATCTTCTACTAGATATGTGTCGAAGCCGAGATTGCCAGCCATTCGTGTGGTTGTTTCGACGCAAAAGTTTGTAAAGAAACCAACAATTGCAAGCCGTGAGATGTTGGCACGGCGCAATTGAATTTCGAGGTCTGTGCCGATGAAGCCAGAATTGACATCTTTCTCGACAACGATTTCGCCCTTGACCGGTTCAAAGCCAGGTTTTTGAGCGCCAGTTGGCAATGAAAACTTGAGTGGCGAGGCCGCCTCGCGCGAATCGTGGCGGGTGAACGCAACTTGAAGTTTCGCTTCGCGCCAACCCGCCAATAGCGGCAACATTTTGTCTTCTGCGTCGGGGTTGTTTCGCCGACCGTTTGATCCGCCCCAATGAGTTAGAACATCGACGCCAACCTGAACATCAATCAGCAAGAGCGCTGTCTCTGGTCCAAATTTTCGGATCATCACGACGATCTTACGCCATACCTTGAAATTTCTGGTGAGTCTGATATTCTCGGAGCAATGGCAAAAGCCAGAGTCAACCCTCAGATTAAACAGGAGAAATCATGTTACGAAAACTTAAAGCACTTGGATTCAGCGCGAATCTTTCGTATGCGCTCGGATTCGCATCGGTAATTGGCAGCATCATCGTTTGGCTCACACAAGGTGGCACCGACGGTGGCGAGGCCGGAGCAGCAGGCGAGCGTTTAGGCATTTTCGTCGGACTCTGGGCGCCAACATTTATGGCGATCGGTAACGGCATCGACAATTTGTCAGACACTAAATAATCGAATCGCGTATTAAGCGAATCGAGTTTTAGTTCGAATTACAGTCGGGTGACACTTGCGATTAAAACCGCAAGTGACACAGCGATTACTACGACTGGCGCTATCAATTTTTGAATACTCTGCATATAAGTAGTTAAGCACGCTTTTTGACGGTGAACTAGTATCGGATGCTTGGGTCAGCAAAATTCTGAGATTGAGAAACTGAAGAAAAAGTATTTACGCCCTCCAAATCAGATGGGTTTGGCGAGGGTGAAGACCCTCGTTCTTGAGAATAGCCCTGCGTGGCTTGTGGTTGTGCTGTTGCGGCGGTTCGTGACCAAGAGCGAATATCAATCAAAGCGCGAGTCAATTACTTTCTTTCAGCGCGCCAATGTGGCATATGGGGCGCATAAGCAGCGCCGCTCGGTGCGGTTATTGCGTGTGGCGTTTGGGTTGCTCGGCGATGCGCTTCCGCTGTCTTATGTGCGGCTGATTATTGGTGCGACGAACCAGACGCAGCGAGATGCGTCGCGGCGTGGTGCGCTGTCGAGTGAAATCCTTGACGCGACCAAGGCGTTGGCGATCGATATCACCGATGCAACGGGCTGGTATCAGTTGTCGCGCGGTTTATTTAGTGTCGGATACTTTCGGGCTGCGTGGGTCGCGCGCGAAAACTCAATTGAGCTTTCTATTCGTGAAGGCGAGGCTGCGGGGGCTGGCGCAACTGCGGTTAGTCGCGCGATTCAAGCCCATCTTGAACGACGGAACTTTGCCGAAGTTGAAGCGTT
>JAQCDG010000095.1 GCA_027731085.1 Actinomycetota bacterium
CCTGATCATGTCGTATGCCTTATTCGAAAAATTTGCTCTTGGTGGTGTCGCGATCAGTTTCTTGATTGCGGTTGGCACATTGCTGGCCGGTTTGTCGGCATTCTCAAGTGATGGCACAACTCGTGACGCCAATACTTCAACTTCAGATCTGACAACACAGAGTATTTGGCCACTGGTCTCGGCTATTGGCATCGTGTTTCTTGCTTTGGGTCTGGTCACGTCGTCGGTTGTATTTTTTGGTGGTGTCGTAGTGTTGCTCGCGGCACTCAGTGAATGGATGGTGCAAGCGTGGAGCGAGCGTGCGTCAACTGACCCAACGCACAATGCCGCAGCACGTAAGCGAGTGCTTAACCCGATCGAGTTCCCGGTTTTGGCAGCAGTTGGTCTTGGTGTCGTGATTTTTTCGTTCTCGCGAATAATGCTGACCGTCAACAAATCAACTGGCGCAATCTTGTTCATCGTTGCGGGCGCCTTGGTCTTGGTTGCAGGTGTAATTTTTGCAATCAAACCAAACATGAAGCGTTCAGTTGGTGCCGCAATTTGTGTGCTCGGTGCATTGGGCATCGTCGCTGGTGGTGTTGCTAGTGCGGTTTCTGGTGAGCGCGAAGAACTTGTTGAAGCCGCCGCCGAAGGACACTTCACCCATGCAGAGTGCGGCCCTGAAGAGTCAGAATATTATGACAAACTTTCAGAAGGCACTTTGTCGTTGCGCAGTTCTGTCTCAGCAACAGTTGTTTACCAAGATGGCGAACTCATTGCTCTGATTCAAGGTCTAGCCGAGCCACAAAAATCTCTTACAGTTGGTCGGTCAATCCCGACGAACATTATTTTCCGCAACGCAACCGAAGGCGAGTTCAGACTCGTGGCACATCTTGGTGGCTCTAAATCCGCTGACAAAGCGGCTGATGGCGAGTCGCACGCTGACGAAACCTGCACACAATTGGTTGCCCCAGGTGCCGAGCAAAGCCTGACTTTGAAGATCGCCAAGTCGTCAAGCGTTGAAAACGTTTATTACCTCTATATCGCTGGCGCCGAAGACAAAAAGATTGAGATGGTTGTGCCGTGAGTCGCAGGCAGTTCGACATTCGGCTGAGTGCATCAATCGCTAGCGTACGAATTGTGGTGCGAAAAGCCTTGAAACTTGCTGGCGCCGCTGGCATCTCTGCTGTGGTTGCGGGTTGCGCGACTAACGCCCCTCAAGACACTTGGCAACCCAAAGGCCCAAACTCCAAACTGATTGACGATTTGCAACAACCCGTTTTTGCGGTTGCAGGCATCATCGGCTTAATCGTTGCGGTCGCCGTGGTTTATACCATGATCAAATATCGGGATCGCGGTCAACCGATACCAGAACAAACCCACGGCAAGCCAGCCCTCGAAATAACTCTGACAATCATCCCCGCACTAATTCTTGCTGTCGTTTCGGTATTCACATTTGGCGCGATATTCAAATTGGCCAAGACTGACGACACCGAGATGATCATCAATGTCACGGGTCAACAGTGGTGGTGGGAGTACGACTACCCAGTGCAAAACGACTTCGGCATCACTCAGCCGATCATCTCCTCAGGTCAACTTGTGATGCCTGTTGGTACAAAAGTTCTGTTGCGCGAAACAAGTCGCGATGTTATTCACTCTTATTGGATTCCCGCATTGAACGGCAAACGCGATGCTGTGCCTGGTCGAATTCACACTTTGCGTCTCGAGGCCGACGAGCCAGGTATTTATGCCGGTCAATGCACCGAGTTCTGCGGTCTTTCGCACGCCAACATGCGCATGGAAGCAGTGGCGCTGAGCAAAGAAGATTTCGCCAAGTGGGTCGCCAATCAACAGGCGCCGTATGTCGCGCCAGCCAAAGATACTTTGGCCAAGCAGGGTGAGGAAGTGTTTCTAAATCAGTGCGTACGCTGCCACCAAGTCAACGGTTTGACTCGTGCCGACGGCACGCCAGCAATTGCTGCGCCTGATGAAAATGTCTGGTCAGGCGCCGCACCAAACCTGTCGCATCTAATGTCGCGCAATACTTTTGCTGGCGCGATGTTCAATCTGCTGTCTAAGCAGTGCCGAGATGAAGTCTGGAATGCTCCGAGCGATGTCGTGGGTGCAAAGTACCTGGTTGGCGTAACGGAACAATGTTTGAATCAAAAAGATCTTCGCGCCTGGTTGCGCAACGCACCAGAAGTTAAGCCGATGTATGCCAACCCAGCCGACCTCGCGGTCAGCAACGGCAAATATCGCGGGATGCCTTATCTGGCACTCAGCGAAGATGACATCAACAAACTCGTCGCATACCTCATAACCCTGAAGTAAACCAAGAAACAGAGAACCATCATGGCAATCATCGAACGTCCAGCACCAACAGTGCCAGCGATTGTTACCCCGACAACTACTTATGGATTACTCAAGCGACCCGTGTCGGCCACTGGCTGGCGCTCGTGGGTGTTCACTGTTGATCACAAGAAACTAGGCATCATGTACGGCGCCGCAGCGATGCTTTTTTTCATTATTGGCGGTGTCGAAGCACTATTAATCAGATTGCAACTTGCCGCACCAAACGGCAAGGTTCTCAATGCCGATCTTTACAATCAAATGTTCACGATGCATGCCACGACCATGGTGTTCTTGTTCGTCATGCCGATGGCTGCAGGGTTTGCCAACTATTTTGTGCCACTACAAATCGGCGCACGCGATGTGGCGTTTCCGCGACTTAATGCTTTTGGTTTCTGGGCATTCTTGTTTGGTGGCATCTTCTTGAACTTGGCGTGGTTCTTGGGCGGAGCAGCCGACGGTGGCTGGTTCATGTATGCGCCAAACTCTGGTCCGGTTTTTTCGCCATCGAATGGCGTCGACTTTTGGGCTCTCGGTCTACAGATCACAGGTATTGCGTCGCTGACCGGCGCGATCAACTTGATCATCACGGTTCTCAATATGCGGGCTCCTGGCATGTCGCTGATGAAGATGCCGATCTTCACATGGATGATCACAGTCGTGCAGTTTCTGTTGCTGTTTGCAATTCCAGTTATCACTGTCGCGTTGTTCTTGCTCTCGTTTCAGCGCAACTTCGGTGCTCAATTCTTTGACGTTGCGGCAGGTGCCGACCCGTTGTTGTGGCAGCACTTGTTCTGGATTTTCGGTCACCCCGAGGTTTATGTTTTGATTTTGCCATCGTTTGGCATCGTGTCCGAAGTGTTGCCTGTGTTTTCACGCAAGCCACTATTTGGTTATCCGTTTGTTGTTTTCTCTGGTGCGGCCATCGGTTTTGTTGGTTGGGGTGTTTGGGCTCACCACATGTTCGCTTCGGGTCTTGGTCCGGTCTCGGTCGCCGTGTTTTCGTTGACGACGATGGCGATCGCCGTGCCAACCGGTGTCAAAATCATCAACTGGACCCTCACCATGTGGGGTGGCAAGTTGTGGTTCTCTACGGCGATGAAATTCTCGATTGGTTTGATCGTGTTGTTCACCGTCGGCGGTCTCTCGGGTGTCACCCACGCGGTCGCCCCGTCTGACACGCAGCAGACAGATACCTATTACATTGTCGCGCACTTTCATTATGTGTTGTTCGGTGGTGCCGTCTTAGGAATCTTCTCGGGTTTTTATTACTGGTGGCCAAAAGTTTTTGGCAAGATGCTCAACGAAAAACTGGGTTCATGGAACTTCTGGTTGATGGTCATCGGCCTCAACCTGACTTTCGGTCCGATGCACATTCTCGGTCTTCAGGGTCAGCCGCGCCGAATGTATCAATGGACAGAAGCCCGAGCAGGTGAGGGTTTCTTCAACCTTGCTTTCTGGAACTTAATCGCATCAATCGGCTCGTTCGTTCTGGCAGTCGGAATTTTGATGTTCTTGATCAATGTCGTGATTACTGCACGCAATCCACAAAAGGCACCGCTTGACCCATGGGATGCGCGCAGTCTCGAGTGGATGACGTCGAATCCGCCAAAAGAGCACAACTTTGACGTCGTGCCAACCGTGCACCACCTCGACGACTTCTTCCATCAAAAATACGAAGAAGATGTAGCGACACACACGATGAAGCGAGTCAGAACAGCCGAAGAAATTATGGCTGAGCAAGAGCGCAACGCTGACAAACACATTCACATGCCTTCACCGTCGTATTGGCCAATCGTGCTGGCGTTCGGTTTGCCGGTGATTACATTTGGTCTGATTTATTCGCGCTTGATCTCGGTGGTCGGCGGCGTGATTGTTTTGTTTGCGGCATATGGCTGGGCACTCGAGTCGAGCACCGCGCCAGATTCTGATTTTGAAACCAACACACCTGGCACGGGGTTGGACAAAGTGGCGTCAAATCATGACTGATACAGCACAAGGTCATGCCAGCAGCACTGGCATCTCAAATGTCAAACTCGGCATGTGGGCCTTCTTGGGTTCAGAGTGCTTGCTGTTTGGTGGTTTGATCTCTACCTACATGCTGTATCGCGGTCGCGTTACAGGTGGCCCGCGACCGTCACAAATTTTCGACATTCCGTTTACATCGGTCAGCAGTTTCGTGTTGTTGATGAGTTCGTTGACGATGGTGCTCGCAGTCAGTGCAGCACACAAAGACGATGATCGCAAAACCAATTTGTGGCTAACAGTTACGGCGTTGCTTGGCGCGACATTCGTTGGTGGTCAAGTTTATGAGTTCACGGCTTTCTATAAAGAAGGTCTGGGCTTTTCAACAAGT
>JAQCDG010000096.1 GCA_027731085.1 Actinomycetota bacterium
CACACTGACCATGCCTTCAAATCTGAATATTGAGCCGTGCACAACCGGAATGCCAAGTTTGACGCTGGCATCGTTGAGCAGATACCGACTTGGAAAGTTATCCGCACCATCCACAATCACGTCGTAACCCGTCAGGATTTCAATTACATTTTCAGCGCAAAGTCGCGTGTCGTAAGTAACGACATCGACATCGGGGTTGAGCATCGTCAAAGTTTTTTTCGCCGAGTCAACTTTGCGGTCTCCAACTCGATCGAGGTTGTGCAAAATTTGACGCTGCAAGTTCGAAGCATCAACTACGTCCATATCCACGATGCCTAGCGTGCCGACACCGGCCGCTGCCAAATACATCGCCGCTGGCGAGCCAAGCCCACCAGCACCTAGCAACAACACCTTGCTCGAAAGCAACTTTGTCTGACCTTCAATACCGACCTCGGGCAACAGCACATGCCGTTGATACCGATTTTTCTGCTCTGCCGACAACTGTGCCGGTGTTGACCACTCGCGGTTTTCGTCTTTCCATTTGCCAAAGCCACCAGCCATGCTGAGCACACTGGTGTAGCCCAACTCTTGCAGTGTCTCGGCGGCAAAAGCACTGCGCACACCGCCTGCGCAATAGACGATTACTGGAGAATTTTTATCGACGATCTTTGATTCGACTTGCGCCTCAAGATGCCCGCGCGGAATATGCACAACATTTTTCAGCGCGCCTTGTTCGAACTCGTCGGGCTCGCGGACATCCAAAACTACGACTTGTTTCGCCGCAATTTTTTCTGCGGCGGTCTGCGTGTCGACTTCTTGAATCTTCGACTTGGCAGCAGCGAGTAGTTCGCGAAAACTAGACATATCAATACCCTACCGTTTTTGTCAAGATTTCACGACGCTACAAATTTCGGGCAAAACTTCGGAAATCGGCGCGTTCACAATCACCTCGGCGTATTTATCCATTTCAGTTGGCTGACCATTGACGATGATTATTTTGGCACCAGAACTTTTTGCTCTCGGCAAGGTGTTGCACGCCGGAAAAACCGAAAGAGAAGTGCCGACGGCCAAAAACACGTCGCATTCGGTGCTCGCCTGCATTGCACGATCCATCACATCTTGATCCAACGACTGACCAAACAAGATCGTGTCACTCTTGAGAATGCCGCCACAAAGTTCACACTTCGGATCTGGATCACCCGCCAAAACTCGGTCTAATGCCTCAGTCATCGGACGGCGATCTTTGCAGCCCCAACAACATGTGCGATGCAAAGTGCCGTGTATTTCTAGAACTTTGCTCGGGTCGTGACCCGCTTGTTGATGCAACTCATCGACGTTTTGCGTGACAATGGCAACGAGTGATTCGCGCTGTTCAATCGAAAGCAACGCACGATGACCGTCATTGGGTTGTGGGTTGTTGTTGATCCATTTCGCGCGATTCTGCCAAGACCTTTGGCGTAGTTGAGGGTCTTGCAGATAAAACTGCAACGTCGCCGCCCGCTCAGCATCGGGATTCTTGGTCCATAAACCATTCGGTCCACGAAAGTCTGGAATCCCCGAGTCAGTTGAAATGCCGGCTCCTGTCAACACGGTTATTTTCGTAGATGCGGCAAGAATCCGCTTGGCCGTGCGCACTGCATGGTCGACGCCGTTATTTTCCACCGCAATATTCTGCCGTCAATCGCCTGCCAAAACTTCGAACAGACGCACACAAATCACTATGGCTTCAAACATTTGCGACTTCACAAACACCGAAATCTTTGTCTCTGAATGGGTTGACCCGGTCTTGACCGCATCCGGTTTCGACGCGTGTGGCGACTATGTCGAGACATATTGGCTTGGCGTCATCGGCCCCAGCGCCACGTGGGTGCTGCGATACCTGTCGCGCGAACTCGAGGTTTTTCCAAATGGATACTGCCTCGACTTGGCCGACACGGCCGCAGCACTCGGGCTCGCCTTTCGCCACGGTTCGGGTTCACTTGAGCGAGCCATTCAGCGATGTGCAACATTTGGTCTGGTGGCTCAACTTCCACAGTCGCTTGCCGCACGTAGGCAACTGCCTGCACTAACTAAACGTCAGCTTCTTCGCTTGCCGACAGCCTTGCAACACAGCCACAACGAGTTGTTTGCTAAGAACTGACTATTTTTCGGCGACCGTGCGACGAATTTCGACGATTCGCTCTTGATCATGATTTGCGTCGTCGCCTTGTTCGGCCAACGCAGCATTGCGATCTTTCGCCGCTTCACGCTCGGCAATCGTGGTGTCGACCCGTTTCAGCGCAGCATCCGTGCCGTGCTCGTGAATAAAGGTCGCCCACTCGACTAACGCCTCAACCATTTCACTTTCTGGCACGACGGCGACATTGCGCCCTTTGACAAACAAGTGCCCGCGTTTGTTGCCAGCGGCGATGCCCAAGTCGGCTTCACGGGCCTCACCAGGACCATTGACCACGCAACCCATAACTGCAATTTGAAGCGGCAACTTTTTGTCAGCGAAAGCCTGTTGCGCACGCTGGGCAATGTCGATCACGTCAACTTCTGCTCGACCACAACTCGGACACGCAATCAAGTCGACATTTTTTCGCTCGCGCAGCCCAAGAGATTCAAGCAACAACCGACCGGCTCGGGCTTCTTCAATCGGATCGGCCGTAAGGCTGTAGCGAATCGTGTCGCCAATGCCTTCAAGCAACAATGTGGCAATGCCCGCCGTGGCTTTTACTAGTCCGCCAGGCAACGGCCCCGCCTCAGTCACGCCAAGATGCAACGGAAAATCGGTGATCTCACTCAGCATGCGATATGCGTCAACCATTAACACGACGTTCGAAGCCTTGACCGAGATCTTGACCAAGTTGAAATCAACTTCTTCGAAATATCTCAACTCTTGCTGCGCCGACTCGACCATCGCCAACGCTGTCAAACCACCATGTTTTTCATAAAGATCCGAATCTAATGAGCCGCCATTCACACCGATTCGAATTGACACGCCTCGATCGCGAGCCTCTGAGGCAACCGCCTTGATGTGTTCTGGTTTGCGGATATTGCCAGGGTTGAGGCGCAAACCGTGCACACCCGCTTCAAGTGCGGCAAGCGCCATGCGATATTGATGATGAATATCGGCGATGATCGGCACCGGTGAGCGAGGCACGATTTTGGCCAGGCCTTCGGCGGCAGCCGCATCGTTGCAAGTGCAACGCACGATGTCGCAACCCGCCGCCGCCAACGCATAAATCTGTTGCAGCGTGCCTTCAACGTCGGCCGTCTTGGTGATCGTCATCGATTGCACGCTGATCGGCGCGCCGCCGCCGACTAAAACTTTGCCGACCTGAATCTGACGGGTCTTTTTGCGCTGGTAGTTTTTTGAATCACTTTTCGTCATATCCGCACCCAAATCTCAGAATTTTTTAGCCGAGCGGGCTCGTGATATCTAGATAAAGGCCCGCAAACATCAACGTTACGAGCAAAATCACCACGGTCGTCGCCACCGGAATCATCTTGCCGACATCTGCACGGTAAACGCGCCCACGACGCGAACGAATGCGCTCGTATGTGGCAATCGCCGCATGACCACCATCAAATGGCAGAAGCGGCATCATGTTGAACACTCCCACAAAAATGTTGACACTGGCGAGCAACATCAGAACGCCTTTAAGGCCCTCGCTGCGACCGATCTCTCCGCCAACTTGGCTTGCCCCGACAACCGTCGTTGGTCGCGTCATCATGTCTGGTTCGTCGGCGACGACATTTGAAAATATATTTTTCGGATTAAGCACCACGAATAGACCCGATACAGAATCTCTGGCGGTTCGAGCAACATCAAACAGCCCAAGTCGCACCGCGTCAAATGGATTTTGGCGCACATAGCGATATGAGTCTGATGCAACACCCAAGAATGCGACCTTCGGGTTGGCTGGGTTCGCACCAAGTGCAACCTGCTCGACACCCGCCTGACCTTCGCGCAGATATTTAACAGCGACGATTGCTCCTGGCTGATTTTCAACGATCGCAAAAATTAATTCGCTTCGTGAAGTTATCTGCTTGTCATCAATCGCCACGATTTGATCACCTTCACGCAAACCAATTTTTGCTGCAGCAGAGTCAATCGCTGGCGCGCCATAAATCAAAAGTTTGCCCGTATCACCAAATCGACCGGCGGTCGAATAGATGCCGATGAATAGCACGATCGCGATAATCAAATGCATCAAGCTGCCGGCAGTGATCACGAGCATTCGCTTCGGATACGACTGCTGACGATATGTGCGGGGCTCGTCTTGCGGGTCGGACTCATCCAAATTGTTCATGCCCACGATGCGCACGAAAGCGCCAATCGGCAGAGCACGCAAACCAAATTCGACCTCGCCGCGCTGAAAACTGAACACTCGTGGTCCCATGCCCATGTAGAACTGCGTCACCTTCATGCCGCTGCGTCGAGCGGTCAGAAAGTGGCCGAGTTCATGCAAAAAAACCGAGACGATCAAGCCGGCCACGAAAACCAGCGACCACGGGTTCTTTACACCCAGCCAAACCAGTAGCCCGACGACTACGGCGCCGGTGATTGCGGTCGTCGCAGAATTATTTTTTGGTTTTTGCGGATCGACTGCACCACCCGCAGCGATCTCGTCACGAAACTTCGTGTAAAAAGAACTCAATTACTTTGTCTCCTTCGTCGCCCATTCACGCGCCAGTCGGTCGGCTTCTAAA
>JAQCDG010000097.1 GCA_027731085.1 Actinomycetota bacterium
TGTTTATTTCTTAGAAAGCGAAGCGCGGGCTGCGACTGGGTCAACAGTGAAACCCGGTGTGTCACGACAAAATTCAATCATGATGCCGTTTGGATCAAGGTAATAGTGCGAGTGACACCATCCGTGGTCGACATCCATAAATGGTTTAATGCCGGCTGCTTCTAACGAGGCGCGAGCTTGCTCTTGAGTTTCTTTGTCGGCGGTGAAAGCGATGTGATTGACCCAGACAGGTAATCCGTTGCCGGTCGATACATCGGAACGCCAATCAGGCTTTTCGCCCATGTTGTGCAGATCAAAAAAAGCGATACACGTACCGTCGCCAAGGTCAAAAAACAGGTGGCGAAAATTCGAATCAGAATCCGGAATTTGTGTCACCTCGGTGTGCACAAGCGGAAATCCGAGAATGTCCTCGTAAAAATGCCGGGTCGCCTCAGCATCGCGACAGGCGTAAGCAACATGGTGAACACCGCTTTTAAGTTTCATTGCACCTTCAGTTTCATTCGTGGGCCTTCTGGTCCGTCTATTTCGACGATCGGATCGTCTCGATCGTCAAATTCTGTGCGCAAGGCACGACTCATAACCGCATGCATATCGTACATCGCGACAATATACGTGAATTCAAGAATTTCTTCGTCGCTCAAGTGAGATTGAAGCGCCGCAAACACACCGTCGGCAACTCTGCCACCGTCGTAGACAAGCGCGTCGGTGTAGGCGAGAATCGCCCGTTCAATGGGCGAGAAACACTCGGCAGTTTGCCAACTGGCTATTGCTTGAATTTTTTCTTCTTCAATACCTGCTGATCGACAAGACTTGCAGTGCTGCGAAAATACAAATTGGCTGGCGCGCGCCCAACCAACCCGAGTTTGTCCGAGTTCGCGAAGTTGCTCATTAATTTTGCGCGCTGGATTTCGATACAGCGCAAACCCACGAACCGCGTGCTCAAAAACTTCTGGCACAAGTGCGAATACCGTCCACCAATCGCCAGGCGTGCCGGTTGCCGTGCCAGGGGACGAAACAGGATCACGGTCACCAAACAGCAGGTCATAAACGGGCAACACCGATTTGTCTGCTTGCTCGCGTGGCACTTGTCTGAGTCGTGGCATATTTCCCCCTGCGCAATTTCTAGCACTAGTCATGCTGTTGTAACGATCGGAGTAAATGCGGGCGCAGAAACCTTGTGGGTGCTAAGTAAATATTGCGGTTATTTATGTTTTGCGATGAAGTCGCATGCAAGATCAACCAACAATCCCCAAATCGGTTTTGGCATGTCATGCCCCATGTCGTCAATCAACACGAGTTTTGCATTGCGGATTATTTCTGAAGTGCGCTGACCAGCAAAAGGATTAATTAAAGTGTCGTCTTTGCCATGAATCACCAGTGTCGGTGTCGTTATCTTCGAAATTTCAGCAAGGCGCGGTGATAATGCAAAAATCGCTGCGAATTGTCGCGTAACACCTTGCGGATAATAACTTCGATCAAAATCACGCGCTGCGATTCGCTTCGAGTTTTCGTCACTGCGATATTTCTTCGACTGAAACGCCTGGTAAATCGGCGAGTAAGCAATGAAGCCTTCGCGGTCTGAGGGTGGCTCTGACAACAGGATGCTCAGCGCATCTTGCGTTGGCAGGGCAGATTCAAGTTCTGATCCCGACATCACCGAAATCAGAGTTTGAATACGCGTCGGATGATCTAGCGCCATAGTTTGAGCGATCATGCCGCCCATCGAAGCGCCAAAAATATGCGCGCGCTCAATTTTTAAATAGTCGAGCAATCCAACCGCATCGTTGGCCATATCTGCAAGCGTGTAGGGCACCGCTGGTATTGGCTCTTTCATTAATGCCGCCATTAGCACGGCCGCTGCATCAACTTGAACGCCATCAAATTTTGTCGACAAGCCACAGTCACGATTGTCGAAGCGAATCACAAAAAGATTTTTCGCCACGAACATCTGGCAGAATTCTTCTTCCCAGACCACTAGTTGCGCGCCATAGCCCATGATTAAAAGGAGTGCCGGATTTTTAGGATCACCAAAAGTGTCGTATTCAAGTTCAATCGTTGATGATATTTTTGCGCGCACAGTAATCTTTTCTCTTTGCTTTATTGATGTTTGTCAATATTCACTAAGTTCAGCATCATTAAAAATCTTGGGAAGCTTCTTGGAGGGGCAAAAACAGATTTGATCGGATTCTTCTCGTAAGTTTTAGCACTAGCGATATAGGGATAATTAATCGGTGATTGTTCGGCGCGGAGTCCAGACGATGTAGTTCCAGATCCAGTCGGCGAAGATGCTTGTTCGGTTGCGACCACCAGAGAGATATGCGAGATGCAATGCAAGCCAAGTAAGCCAGGCGAGTGAGCCTTGAAACCGCAACCACGAATTCATTTCAACGACGGCTTTGCGTCGACCAATTGTCGCCATCTGACCTTTGTCGCGATATTTGAAAACCTCGAGAGATTTACTTGATTCACGTCGCCTGATCTGGCGCGCGACGTGCTTTCCTTGTTGAATTGCAACTGGTGCGACCATCGGAAGTGGTCGCCCTGCAGCATCGGGAAAACTCGCGGCATCACCGACCACCCAAACCGAATCGCTAAGTTGCAAGTTTGAGTTGACTTTAATTCGATTGCCGCGATCTGTCTCGCCGAGAAACTTCCAGTGGGGTGGTGCAACGACGCCTGCTGCCCAAATTTTGGTGCCGGCGATAATTTCTTTGCCATCTTTGAGGCGCAGTGATCGGCTTGTCGCCTCGGTAACGGCGGCGTCAACGAGTACATGCACGCCCATTTTGGTGAGGGTCTTCAGGGTGTATTTGCTCGAATGTAGATGAAAGCTCGGCAATAATCTTGGGCCCGCCTCAAGAAGTGTCACGGTTGCTTTGGGTGCGATGTGCTCGAACTCGCGTTGAATTTCTCGTTGCAGTTCGCTGACTGCGCCGGCGAGTTCGACACCAGTTGGCCCGCCACCGACGATCACGACATTGAGGCACTCGAGAGGCAACAACCCGTCTTCGACGCTTTCGTATGTGCTGAGTAGCGAGCGACGAATTTCGCGAGCATCATTTACCGACTTCATTTGTAGGCAGTGCTCGGTAACACCTGGGATACCGAAGGTTGTGCCTTCAGAACCAACGGCGAGAATCAAGTCGTCGTAAGAAATTGTCTTACCAGTAGACAGCGTTAACTCTTTTTTGTTTACATCGACACTTTCAACATCACCGCGAACGAACTGAACTTCGCGATAGGCGGTGCGAATTGGAAATGCAATGTCATCTTCGGGTAGTGATGCCGTGGCTACTTGATATAGAAGCGGAGAAAACAATTGGTATGGATTGCGGTCAATCAAGGTGACACGACAGGACCGTGATTTTCGAAGTTTTTTGGCGCAGGATAATCCACCGAAACCTGCACCGATGACGACAGCATGTTTTTCTGAGGATTGTTCACCGAATTCAATCAACATGGGTTCAATAGTACGACACTAAGTCGCGGGTATAGAACCCAAACACTTACAAATGTTGGCGCGCTCGGAGGGTTTTGAGCCCCAACCCGTTAATTCGATAGCGACGTATAGAGCTAAAGCCTGTCTAGATCGGACCGTCGTTCATTTGCACTCATGGTTGCCATCTTGGTCATTCGGCATCTGCGCCTGGCGACTTAGTCAGAGTGACAAAAAACTCAAGATTATTAATTGGGGTATTCCAAATATTGGTAATTTTGAAACTAGTTAAACCAAGCGCATTCAAATTAGCGATTAATTCTGTGAAAGATTCTGGCACAAATTGCCAAGCGTGCACATCAATATATGACCCACTTGCATTTTTGAACTCGCTTATTGCCTGCAAAATACGCTGGGGCTGATTGCTCAGAATATCGCCGTGATTTCCGGAGAAATGAGCTACTGGATCATTGTGCGTAGTTAAAGCACGGTGCTCAATTACAGACTTTGCTGTGTGAACAATTCGCTGTTCTAAAAACGCTCCAACTATGTCGGCAAAAGTACTTTCGGCAAGATAGTGGTCAAAACAATAACGTTTGTCTGGAATGATCAGAAAGTATTTTCCACTTGGCGAGAGAATTTTTTCGACCTGGTTCAAGTGTTTGATTAAATCTGGCTGGTGCTCGATCGAGTGACAACTAAGTGCGTAATCAAATATTTCTGGAATTTCGGGGAAACCATTTTGATTTGAGATGTATGAAATATGTGGGACTTTTTCTGGGTCCATTCCAAGTTCTCTTGCCCGTCGCTTTAGCTGTTCAGAAGTTAGGACGTCAAGGTATTTTATGTTCGGCCCATGCAGTTGAGGGTTAGCAAAAGGACCAATTTCAATTCCCTTACCATCGGTTGGGATCTGGGCAAGAAATTCATCTCGATTTGCAAGATTGAATTGCAAACTTTGGTCCGCATTTGATGTACTATCGGCATCGCTGTGGATCTGTTCATTTCGAAATAGTTTCACTTCACCCAATTTATTGGTCCACGTCGACAAAACATCGACTCTAGATTTAACCACTTTGAACAATTTCGAGCAAACGCTTGCAAACATTGGCGCGCTCGGAGGGACTTGAACCCCCAACCCTTTGATCCGAAGTTTGTCTAGTGCTCGGGCCTGTAAAGTTGTGCTTATGTCTACGGAGGTATA
>JAQCDG010000008.1 GCA_027731085.1 Actinomycetota bacterium
CGAAGCGACATTGACCACGAGCGTCACTGATCCATTCAATGAACTAAGCAAGTCTTTTTGGCCAGTTAACCCAGCGATCTTTGCGTCATAAACCGACATTTTGTCTCATCTCTGTTTTGATTTTTTACTCGTGTGGCAAGACTACTCAAAGACCTGCTACACAACACAGGTGCCAAGATCGCAGTTTGACGCCGAGTTTTTTAAACGCTTCTATTCGACGAAGCCGATGCACTCGCGGCGAAAAATCGAAACTTTGGCGAACGGCGTGAATGAGTTTTGTAATTGGTGGGATATACCAGTGCGCTCGGTTCTAGATATCGGCGCAGGTGTCGGCTATTGGTCTGATTGGTATCGCAAGAATCACAAGAAAACCAAAGTACTTTCTGTGGATGTCAGCGAACACGCGTGCCAAAAATATGGTCACGAACTTCGCGACATCAGCGTGTGGGCGCCGTCGAAAAAGTTTGATCTCGTAATTTGCCAAAGCGTGCTGCAATATTTGGATGACCGCGCTGCTAAAAGCGCAGTTAAGAACCTCGCCAGAGCAACCAAGCACGTTCTATTTTTTGAAGTGCCAACAATAAATGATTTGCGTCACAATGTCGATCGCGATGTCACAGACTTCGAGATTTATGCACGCGCAGGTTCGTGGTATCGCAAAGAATTAGAGAAATACTTTCGTCAGGCAGGTGCAGGACTTTGGATAGCAAAGACAAGCACAATCGTGCTCTACGAGTTAGAAGGTGCTTCGTCTTAAGACAAATTTTGTAACTCGCCGTAGCCTGATTTCATGGAAACTGCGTATGCAAGCGACGCTTACGACTTGGCGAAGCGGGCCGCAAAAGCTGTGATACATAAATTTGGCGGCGCTCACGATGTCTTGGCTGTCTTAGGTTCGGGTTGGGCACACGCGGCGTCGGTACTCGACGCGACCAACGAAATTTCGGTCACCGAGATTCCGGGTTTCATCAAGCCCTCGGCAATCGGTCACGGCGGCACTCTTAAAAGCGTCACGGTCGGCAAGTCGCGAGTGCTGTTGCTCACTGGTCGCACACATCTTTATGAAGGTCACGGCGTCAACTCGGTGGTGCACGCAGTTCGCACCGCGGCATTTTCGGGTTGCAAAACTCTCGTGTTGACAAACGCCGCGGGTTGTCTGCGCGAAGATTGGGGCGTCGGTGCGACGGCTCTAATTTCTGATCACATCAACTTGACCGGCTTCTCGCCGTTAACTGGTGCTGATGCACCTGCACCACTGCATGGTCGCTTTGTTGACTTGACCGATGCATACAGTGCACGACTTCGCGCAATCGCCAAACGCGTCGATCCGACTTTGCACGAAGGCGTATACATGGGTTTTCACGGTCCGCACTTTGAAACGCCCGCAGAGATTCGCGCCGCCCGAGTCTGGGGTGCCGATCTGGTCGGCATGTCGACCGTCATGGAGACAATCGCCGCGCGACACATGAACATGGAAGTTCTTGCATTGTCGCTGGCAACGAATCTTGCCGCGGGCATCTCGGGCGAAAAACTTTCTGGCGACGAAGTTTTGGCTATCGGCAAAGCTTCGGCGTCGCGCGTGGGTGGTCTGCTTGCTGAAATTCTTAAACAAATTGATCTCGAAACCGAAAAAAAATAGCCATGTCAACGAACACACAAGACCGAGTAGCAATCAACAATGCACAGATCGTGACGGTCGACAACTCGGCCACAGTTATTGAAAATGGTTCGCTAGTTGTCGGTAGCGACGGTTCAATTCGCGCGATATCTGCGTCGCCAATTGCCAACAACGCACCTGAAACGATCGATGCGCGTGGCGCGATAGTGATGCCAGGTTTGATCAACACGCACACTCATCTGGGCATGACATTGTTTCGCGGTCTTGGCGACGACATGAGCCTTGAAGATTTTCTCGCTCGATTGATGCCGGCCGAAGTGCGAGTGCTCAATTATGACGCCGTTCATGCAGGCACCGAACTTGCTGCACTTGAGTCTTTGCTCGGCGGCATCACAACATCGCTCGACATGTATTACCTGCCTGACGCAGCCGTTGCGGTCGCAAAATCAGCTGGCATGCGACTGCAGACTGGCCCAAATTTTTTAGAGTCAGACGGCCCAGAGCCGCTCAAATTTAACGATCGACTTGCCTGGGCGACCAAATGGCTCGAAGCACCACGAGATGCGATCGGCACAACGGGTTGGGTTGCGCCACACAGCACATATTTGTTGAGTGAAGAACAACTTCGCACACTTGCCGACCTCGCTGCAAAATATGAAGCACGAATTCATGTGCATGCGGCCGAAACAGTTGGCGAGATGCAACTCGTGGCCAAGCGTCATGGTGGTCGCACGCCAATTCAAGTGCTCAACGACACAAATTTGTTGCGCCGCAGTGTGCTCGCCCACGGTGTGCATCTCAGCGACGACGACATTAAGTTGATCGCGCAAAATTCGGCAACAGTCGTTCATTGTCCTGCTTCAAACTTCAAACTCGCAAGTGGCGTCGCTCGAATTTTAGATTTGCACCGCGCAGGCGTGAATGTTGCGCTCGGCACCGACGGCCCTGCGTCGGGCAATGACATTGATTTATGGATTGCCATTCGTCTTGCGGGATATATGCAAAAAACTTTTGCCAAGAACCCTACGGTTTTACCTGCTGTCGATCTTGTGCGTATGGCAACAATCAATGGTGCACGTGCGTTGCAACTTGACCACTTGATTGGCTCGCTCGAAGTTGGCAAGCGCGCCGACCTGCTCGTGCTTGACGCGGACTCACCTTCGCTGACGCCGAATTTTGATCCGCATACGACGATTGCTACTTGCGTCACTCGGGCTGATGTGCTGCATGTTGTTGTTGATGGCAACGTCGTGGTGCGCGATCGTAAATGTCAAACCATTGATCACGGCTCAGTAATCAGCAAAGTGAAAGCACTCGGCAAACAAGTGCTGGCAAGCGTCAACAATAACTAGTCGGGTTTTCGGCACTACTGTTGCCTACATCATGACTAAATCGATCGACTGGACACTGCTGAGAAATGCGGCGCTTGCCGTGGCGAAAAATGCTTATGCACCATATTCGAAATTCAGAGTTGGTGCGGCCGCACTAGTCGATGACGGTCGCATCATCACTGGTTGCAATGTTGAAAACGCTTCGTATGGCATGACGCTTTGTGCAGAATGTGGCGTCGTCAGCGAATTGGCGCGCTCGGGCGGTGGGCGACTCGTTGCAATTTGCACGGTCGGCAACGACGAAGCCGTGACTCCGTGTGGTCGCTGCCGCCAGTTGTTGTGGGAGCACGGTGGCGCAAACATGTTGCTCGAGGTCAACGGTGTGCCGCGAAAACTCAGTGAGATGTTGCCTGTCGCGTTTCCGGAAGAGTCGGTTTTCGTCAACCCTAAGGCTGACTAATCGCGATGATCACTCAAGACGGCTTAACCACGGCACAAATCGAATTTTTTGAACTAAACGGATATCTTGTTTTGCCGAATTTTGTCGACGACGATGCATGCCTAAAACTTCGCGAGCAAGCCATGATTTTGGCCAAAAAACATTGTCCGTCACCGCAAGAAGCAACCGTGTTCACAGCTGATGGCACGGCCGTGCATGCTTCTGACGATTATTTCTTGACAAGCGGCGACAAGATTCGCTGCTTTTTCGAAAAAGATGCATTCGATGAACACGGCGAATTGCGTCAAGATGCGCATTTGTGTCTCAACAAACTTGGCCACGCGATGCACGACCTTGATCCGGTGTTCAAAGACTTCAGTCACTCAAGTCGCTTGGCTGCCGTTGCCAAATCTGTCGGACTGCAACGCGCGCAGCTTTTGCAATCGATGTATATCTTCAAGCAACCGCGCATCGGTGGCGAAGTCACCAGTCATGTTGACCACACATATTTATGGACCGAACCACAATCGGTGATCGGTTTTTGGTTCGCAATTGACGACGCAACAACACAGAACGGTTGCATGTGGGCGCTACCTGGCGGGCATCGCATACCTGTCAAGACGCGCAATCGCCTGACGCCCGATCGTAAGTCGACATTCAACGAAATTTTTGATCCGACACCGTATCCGACCGAGGGTCTCGTGCCACTTGAAGCAACACGGGGCACGCTGATTTTGCTGAACGGCACGCTGCCCCATCGATCAGGACCGAACACGAGCGACAAGCCGCGTCACGCCTACACGATTCATGCAATCGACGGAACTGCGAACTATCCGAGCGACAACTGGCTGCAACGACCATCGTTGCCGATGAGTGGTTTTCTGAACTAACCAGCCAAGATTGCGCGAGTTGCTGATGTGCCAAGCCGTGAGGCACCTGCTTTAATCATTTCAAGTGCCGATTCGCGCGTGCGAATGCCACCACTTGCCTTGACGCCGATTGAATTGCCGACAGTTGCGCGCATCAACTGCACGGCGTGTGCGCTTGCGCCGCCAGACTTATGAAAGCCCGTTGATGTCTTTACAAAATCGGCGCCATTAGCCACGGCGACTCGACAAGTCATCACAATTTGCTCATCGGTAAGCGCGGCCGACTCAATTATTACTTTCAACTTCGCCAAGTTAGCGATGACTTTGCGCACTGCTGCGATTTCGTCGCCAAGTTCTAGCCACATCGAGTCATATACGAAACCCAAGTTCACGACCATGTCAATTTCGGTTGCGCCGTTTTTGACAGCTGTTGCAGCTTCAAATGCTTTCGTGGCGCCAGCGTGTGCACCAGATGGAAAGCCTGTTACACATGCGAGTGCGATTTCGCCCGATAGTAATCCGCTTGGTATCGGCAGCAGCGAGGGCGATATGCATAACGCGGCAACTTTCAGTTCGTTGGCCTCTTGGCAGAGTTTGACAATGTCTCGCGCGGTCGCTTCTGGAGCGAGCAAAGTGTGATCGATATATTTTGCGAGCTCGAGCGGCGTCATTACACATTTACCTTAATTCGTCGACGCGCTTTTTTGATAACACGCAAAGCAAGGTAGCGTTTCGCTCTGAGATGGCAACACTGCGGTTCAACTACGGCACGATGGGTTCGGGCAAAAGTACGCTCGCTCTGCAAATCAATCACAACTTAACGAGTCGTGGTTTGGCAGGTTTATTGCTGACAAAACTCGATCGCGATGGCGGTCAGGTAACGAGTCGCTTGGGTGTGTCGACACCCGCAATTGAAATGGCGCCAGAACTAAATCTTTATGAATTGGCGCTCTCAAGAATGCCGTTGCAATTTATTGTCTGCGACGAAGCGCAGTTTTGCACGACCGAGCAGTGTGACCAACTCGCGCTAATTGTCGACGAACTGCATGTCGATGTCTATGCGTTCGGCTTAATCACCGACTTCAAAGGGCTGCTGTTTGACGGCACGCGTCGGTTGCTCGAAATTGCCGATCAGCGAATTGAGATGCAAGTTGAAGCGCGATGTTGGTGCGGCGCGCGGGCGACGAACAATGCTCGCTTGGTCAACGACAAAGTCGTGCTCGAAGGTGAAACCGTGATGGTCGGCGATACCGACAAAAATACGATCGCACCGTTATTCGGTGATGTTGTGCGATACGAGTTGCTGTGTCGCAACCACTATCGCAAAAAACAAGTCTCGGCTGATTAGAAAACGTTCAACAGGTCGACGACGAACACCAGCGTCTCGTTGCCTTTGATCACGCCACCGGCGCCACGACTGCCATAACCCATGTCTGGCGGAATCGTTAGTTTGCGACGGCCACCGACTTTCATGCCGGCCACACCTTTGTCCCAACCTGAAATAACCTGACTCGCGCCAAGACCGAAATCAAACGGCTCGTTGCGATCCCACGAAGAGTCGAACTGCTTTGCCGTACTCCAGGCAACACCGACATAGTGCACCGAGACATTTTTGCCGCTGACTGCTTCTTGACCATCACCCACGGTGATGTCTTCGATAACTAGATCTGACGGCGCAGGAGCGTTTGGAATTTCTACTTTTGGCTTTGAATTTGACATGCCTGCACGCTACTCAAGAATTCTTAAATTTATTGAACGCTTTCACGATTTCTGCTGCACTTGCTGAAGTTGTTACCGCGAAATTATTGATGAATTCATTTAAATGTTGCAATTCTTGTGGTGTGTCGATATCTAACTTGACTTCAGGAAACGCCAACTCTGCGGGCGCGATAACAGCCTGAATTTTGAATTTTGATGAGTTATCCCAGATGTAACTAGTGACATGCTCGCGATGTGATGTCTGGGTTGTCAGTCTTGCGATGTCGATTAGAAGTGATGCTGAAAGTATCTCAGCGCCAAAACCATCGGCATATTTGTTGCCAAGCTTTTGCTGATGATTGCACGAATAGTCATAGTTGCCAGAGTTATGGGCAACTACCAAACGATCGATCTCTTCGGCGGCCACAAAAGGATTATCAGCACAAACACGCACAACCAAATCTGCCTGTGAAACTTTCGCTGACTGCACGAATCGGTCTAAGACATCGTCCTGACTGCCCCGAACGACCACTACATCAAATTTCGACGCTGCATCGGCGAGTCGATCGTCATCACGACTCGTTGATGTTGCAAGAACAACTCGATCGACTTGTTTGGCGTCACAGACGCGAGTCAACACCCAACTCAACAAATCTCGGTCGCCGAGTTTGGCCAACATCTTTCCCGGAAACCTCGATGAATCCATGCGCGCCTGCACGATGGCGACGACCCGAGTCATGATTTAGTGAGATCGTCCCAAGTCAAAATGTGGTCTTCGGGCAAATCGCGAGCGAGTTTCTTGCCAAGTACGTCATCCCAGTTCATTGGGCTGATGCCTGTGCCGGGTCGTTTGGCAACTAGATCTTGTTCGGCGATTGTGTGGCCAGTTTTTAAATCGCGAGTTAAAACGATGCTGCGACGAGCATTAAGTCGAGAAATTTCTTCGGTTGCGATCGGCGCTTTCGATCGCGACGACCCGAGCAACTCGTGCACCTGTTTTATGCTGACTTGAAATCTGGCCAGGTCTTTTTCATCCATTGCGTGATAGTGATCATTACCAGGCAAAGTTTTGTCGAGAGTAAAATGTTTTTCAAGAACTACGGCGCCAAGCAGGTGGGCTGAAATCAAACTTGTCATTTGTTCATTGGGCAAAGTGTGGTCTGAGTAACCGAGCAATAATTCTGGATATCGACTGCGTAAGTCAACCAGCATGCCAAGGTGAGCATTCTCGTTGCGGGTCGGATAATTAAGAATGCAGTGCATCAAACAAATTTCTTTGGCACCGGCACTGCGCAAAATTGCCAGCGCTGCATCAATCTCGGCAATATTTGACGCCCCAGTCGACAAAATAACTGGTTTGCCGGTTGCTGCAACTTTCTTTAGCAACGGTGGATTCGTGATATCAGCCGAGGCAATCTTGAAATAGCGCACGAGCGGTTCAAGCATGTCGACCGCACCCAGATCGAATGGCGTCGAAACGAATTCAATGTCGTGCTTCTTGCAGTGCATCGCCAATTCTTTGTATTCGGCCTCACCGAAGGCGTCATATTTTGTGAATAATTCGTATTGGCTTGTTGTCGGCTCTTTTGTCGTATCCCAATACGACGGTGAAAATTTCGAGGCGATCAAACCTGCTTTATAGGTCTGAAATTTCGCTGCGTCGGCCCTGCCACGCTTTGCCGATTCGATCAATAGTTTTGCAGTCGCGAGCGACCCTTCATGATTCACACCAATTTCGGCAATCACATATGGCAGATCGTTTTGACCAACCACCCGATCGCCAAATTTTATTTTTGTCGTCACTCTTGCGACTCGCTGCCGTGCTTTTCGATTATTCGTTGACGGTGGTGCTCCATTGCCGCAGCATCGTTGGTCGCGTTATTTTCGTGACGACGATATCGATACAGCGGCAGTTCAAGCCGATGAATCTTGTATTTCTTGGTGAATCGCAGTCGAAGATCGGTCTCTTCATGAAGCAAAAAGGTTTCGTCGTATAAGCCGATGTCAATCAGTTGCTCGGTACGAAACATGATGCCACAAGCAATCGGGTCTGCAAGACAATTCTTTCGACCCAATACTTCTTCTTGTTCGTCGACTAACAGATAATCGCACGCAATTGCATCCATATATTTATTTTCTCGCAAGAAATCGTGCAGCAGGTGCAAAAACTCTGCGTTCACATAATCATCGGCATCAACACGCACGACAAATGGCGCTCGCGCACGGCGAATTGCTTTATTAAGAGACGCTGGCAAGCCGATATTTTTCTCATTGTTGATCAACACCGTTTCATCGGCAAATTCGCTGAGCACCGAAGCACTGCGGTCGGTGCTGCCGTCATTGATGACTACGATCTCAAACTTGTCGCGGGCGATTGTCTGCGAAATTAGCGACCGCAGACACCGAGAAATATATCTTTCTTGGTTATATGAGGCAACGATCACTGAGATAACCGGTGAAGTCATGGTGACTACCTCAGAACTTTCGCTAGTGCGTTGCGCAATCTCGCGGGCACGGCTTCATCCATTTTTACAACAACAGGCAGAGACACTGCACGCTCGAGTCTGGCGCGCGAACTCGCAAACACTTTCGACAAGTCGCCGCCATGACGAGCAACCAGCTCTGGCATATGAGTCCAGGTGCCCGCGAAATGCCAAGTAACAGCTTCGGGCAAAATTTTTGTCGATAGACCTTCGGCAACAAGAGCATCTCGGCACTGTCTGGCGGTTGCGTTGTCTTTGACACTGAACACCAAAGCGTCTGCCGTCTCATAAGAGCCTGCCGGCGCTTCCCGTGCAATGATGCCCGGCAAACCATTGATCGCCGCCCACATCGCATCTCTGTTTTTCCGTTGCGCCGAAACAACAGTTGAAAGTTTTTTTAATTGTGCCAAGCCGACGGCACCTTGCATCTCAGTCATACGAAAATTAAAACCACTGCTGGCGCGAGTGTCTTCCCATCGCGGCACTGCAGGATTATTCTCGTGCCCGTGATCGTGCCACGCAGCCGCCGCCTTATAGTCAGCCTCGTTTTGAAAAACGATCATGCCGCCTTCACCAGTAGTCATGGTTTTTGCAAAGTCAAAACTAAATGTGCCCATTCGACCCCAGGCGCCGAGTGGTCGGTTATCCAGAGAACCGCCACAACCCCACGCGGCGTCTTCGATCAAAGCGATTTTTTTATCTCGACAAATGCTGTCGATTTCGAAAAGATTCGCTGGCGTACCCAACATATGCACGGCGATCACAGCTTTCGTTTTTGGCGTGATCAGACTCTTCAACGACACCGGGTCAAGATTCAAAGTGCCGTCAATGTCGGCACAAACTGGCGTCGCCCCAGACTCGATAATCGCCTCAACTGTGGCGACGAAAGTGAAACTCTGGGTGATTACCTCGTCACCTGGTTGCAAATCTAAAACTGCAAGAGCAACGCGAAGTGCGGCCGTGCCAGATGTGACCGCCAACGCATGCGGTACGCCAAGCGACTTCGCAAACGCGCGTTCAAAGTCACGAACCTTCCACCTGTCTTGCCTGATCGCATCGAATGAATGGCGAAACAAGACACCGCCGTGTTGAAAAATATCATCAACTTCAGCCTGTTCTTCAGCGCCGATTAGCTCGTATCCAGGCATGTATTGATTTTACTCTGAGATCTTTACATCTTCTCGAACAGTGAGATGATCCTTGTGTCAGTAAGCGTTGCGCGAAACTCGGTGCCCAACGCATTAGTGAGTGGCTTTTCGTGTTTGATCGTTGCGGCAATCAACGCAGCACGCAAGTCGTCCGTGAGGTTTGCACACACGCCACTAGGCAGTTCAACTTTTTGTAACTCAATCATCTTGCGAAACTCGGCGTGAGCCTCGGGGTAGAACTCACCCAATGCATTGAGCACGATGCAATTAGCAACACAGTGGTGCAAGCCGAAGACAACACTTAGTGCGGCAGAAAATGGATGAATTACGCCGACATAACTCGTGGCGATCGCACATCCACCGAGATAACTAGCCACCATTAGGTCGCTACGGCGCTCATTGGCCATCATGTCGTTGCTCAAAAATACATTGCGACAAAGATTTACAGTTTCACGAGAATACGCATCACCAATTGCGTTGCGATAAGAACCAGCGAGAGCCTCAATGCAATGAATGTATGCATCCATGCCTGTATAAAAATATTGGTTGCGGGGCACGGTGCGTGTCAAACTTGGGTCGAGCACGACATGGTCAAAAACTGTGAAGTCGCTGTTCATGCCTAACTTCAAACCAGTTACAAGATTTGTCATCACGCATGTTCGAGTTGCTTCAGACCCGGTGCCAGAAATTGTTGGCACACCAATCTTGTGCACACCCGGCACTCGCACGAGGTCCCAGCCTTGATAGTCGGCTGCTCGACCACCATTTGTCAAAAGGTTTGAGACCGCTTTGGCCGTGTCGAGGGTTATGCCACCACCAAAGCCGACGATCGTCGCAGGCTTATTGTGGCCAGACTTGTGCAACACCGCTACAAGTTCGTCAATGCTCTGTGTCGAGGGTTCATTTACTGTGCTTACGAAATGAACGGCATCAGTTGGCTTTGCCCCGAGCGAACTGGCGATGTAAGGCTCGTTTTTAAAGTGATCGTCAATCAAAAAAACTGCGTGTGGCGAGTCTTCGCTTCGCTTTAATGACACCAAGTCGGCGACACCTGACACGGCGCCGTCGCCAAAAGTAAACCGCCCAACATTGCGAACGATCTTGACGCCAGTGTCGAGAATCGTCATGCCAGACCACGCATTTTGTCGAACATCGTCACTGAAACGTCAAATTTATTGTTGCTCGCCACAACCGTGCATGGTTCGCTGTGAATACCCTCTGGCAAGTTGACACCTTCTAATTGAAAAGTGCCACCTGCGCCGTTGACGATTGCCAAACCGGCTGCCACATCCCAGAACATGATGTTGTGTTCGGCATAAACATCAGCGCTGCCGGTTGCTACTAATGCAAGCGAAGCACACGCCGAACCAATCATGCGCACTTTGCCAAAACTTGTCAGTACTTCGGCGAAACTTGCAACTGCCTTTGCGTCACTAATCGGAAACCTGCTCGGAAAACCCGTTACTAATGTCGCTTGGCCGCGATCTGTGCGATCTGAAACTGTCACAGGTTTCTTACCAACATGAGCACCAATCCGTGGCCCACCAAAAATCATCTCTTTGGTCACCAAATTAAACAGCACACCCAAAATCGGTTCGTTGGCATCCCAAAGTGCGACCGAAATCATTGACGGGCCAAGACTGCGGCTGAAGTTGTAACTGCCGTCGAGTGGATCAATTACCCACAAGAGTTCTGGCAACGATTTGCCTCGTATGTAGCCAGTTTCTTCGCTCAAAATCGCAATGCCAGTATGAGTCAAACCTTTTATCAATTCTTTCTCAAGCATCGTGTCGGCTTCAAGCTTGATCTCGCGACCACCAACTTGTAGGTCAACTACATTTTTTGCCGCGGCGTTGTTGAGCCGGATAAATTTCTTGCCAACTTTTTCGACAAGCTCTGTCACCAATATTGTGAAGCCATGGACATCGTTGATCGTGATGCTTTCCATTACTCGACCTCTGGGTTTTCAATTTTAAACTGGTCGCGCCAAATTGGGTCAGCGTAATAAATCTTGTAGACAAGTTTCATCGTTTGATATGCGTCCTGCGAAGTGCCACTTTGCACGGGTTCGTTGTTAATAACGCTCTGCGTGAATTCCGCAATCTCGCGGTCCCACGACGGGTCATCGTTGTATTCAAACAATTCTTCTTTCGGGTCACCGTTATCTCGGTCAGGGTCGGCTGTCACGAGCGTCATCGTCTCACTGCCATAACTTTTTGAGCCGGTCAAGATGCCGCGCAAAATCACGCCACCTCGTTGCATATTTATATCGAGCGAGAACTGATGTCGCCACTGAGTCGCCGAACTATTGAGCATCGCCACGACACCTTGTTCGGTGCGCATCAATGCATAGGCGTTGTCTTCGACGTTGTATCCCCAATGACCGTTTGAGATATAACTCTGAACATCTACGAACTCACCAGCGATCAAGCGCATCAGATCGACCATGTGAATGCCTTGGTCTAGCAGCACACCGCCACCGGCGATTTCTCGTTTCGCTCGCCAGTCGGCTTGATTAAAAGTAATCAATTTCGACTTGCCGTAAACGCCGCGCATGTTGATGATGTTGCCGTATCGACCAGACCGAATAATTTTCAGTGCGTCTTGCACCGAATCGTGATATCTGTGATTGAAGCCATACATCAAACGGCATTGTAGATTCTTCTTCTCAGCCAAGATCACGTTTGTGATATCGCTCATGTCGCGGCCCGGTGGTTTTTCGCAAAATACATGTAGACCAAGATTTAGCCCGGCGATGGTTACTTCAGCCGCAATATCATTGGTCATACAAACGATCAAAACATCTAAATCTTGTTGCAACAGTTGTTGGTATGTTCGAAAATGCGCTACACCGCTTGGCAAGACGCCATCGCTGGTAAACACTCGGTCACAAACTGCGACAAGTTTCAGATTCGGATGACGCTCGACACAATCGCCGCGCCGCTTGCCGACGACGCCGTAACCCGCAATGCCGACTCTCAATACTTTTGCGGTCATCTGACTAGTTTAAATTCTCGATCACTTGGGTGCGGATGCGCTGTGATTCAAAAAGACCGTATCTACGCCATAAGCGATAAATGTGTATCCCTCGGTGATTCGTTGTTTGAGCATTTTTGTGTCCGGTTGAACAACATGAATGCCACATGACATCTTTTGCTTGGCACAAACTTCGAGAATTTTTGTCAGAACATCTTTATATTTTTTGTTTTCAAAATCACCGGTTACGCCAAGCGACGCCGACAAGTCGTATGGGCCGACCATAATCGCGTCAAGGCCATCAACCTTGACGATTGACTCAAGATTGTTGACAGCATCGACGTGCTCGATTTGTGCAACAACCAACGACTCTTGTGATTCTTGCGCATATGACTCAAAAAACTTGCCAAAAACATTCGCGCGTTGAAAGCCGACCCCGCGTCGACCACGTGGTGGCCAATGACACTCATTGATGATTGCTTGTAACTGCGCTGCCGAAGAAATCATCGGCACCACGACACCAGCTGCTCCCTGATCGAGAGCCTGTCGACAGTTGATTGGCAACGGACTGGCAACTCGAGCAAGTGGCAGCGTGCCGCCCAGTTCGAGTGCGCGAAAAATATCTGGCAATTGATTTACGGCAACTGGGCCGTGTTCCATGTCGATGGCTACCCACTGGTAACCAGCGCGTCCCATAATTTCGGCGATATTCGAGTCAGGAATTTGCATCCAACTGCCGACGGTCGCAGTTCCACTTTGAAGCGCCGCGCGAATTGCTCGCACTTGTTCAAGCCTGTTCATTGATACCTCGTTGAGCGAAAGTGATGATTAGCAATTTACAGAGAATTGGTGGCGGGGGTAGGATTTGAACCTACGACCTTTGGGTTATGAGCCCAACGAGCTACCGGACTGCTCCACCCCGCGTCGTGTCACTCAGGCTACCAGCGACATGACATAATCGCTGATGCGATGCCTCTCTTCAAACGAACACCCAAAGCGACACAATCCGACCTCGAACTTCTTAAGAACGAATTGTCAGATTTACGCAGTGAACTTACAAAACGAACGAACGCACTCTCGCTAGTTACCGCTGCAACAAATGGTCTCGACCAGAAAATTTCGATTATCGACGCTCGACTCAAAACAATGACTACCGAATTGTCGCATCAACTTCATGAACTTGGCACCGAAATTGAATCACTCGTCAAGACAGCCGACGAATCTGCGTCACGCGAGGCTCTCGAGCAACTTCGCGTCAATCAAATTCGCATTGCCAATGAACAAGCCCGATATGAAATCGCATTTCGCCAAGACCTCGCCGAAGTTATTGAGCAGATCAGAAAAACTAAATAGCGAAAAATTAATTGCCGACAAGGGCAATAGCGCGGCTGACTAACTCGCGTGCTTCAGCAAGTCGCTTTTGGTAAAGCGCAAAATCAGGCGGAATGCTGCCGAGCGCGGCATCGGCTTGCGCGAACAACTCTTCGGCCCGAGCAAGCAGAAGAGCCGGGGTGTCGAGATTTTCTGAACTGCCACCGCTCGATGGCAGCGTCGTCGAAGTCGACGAATCTCCCGAGTCAGTTGAAGAATCTGGCACAACTTCAACTGAACCGTCATCAACCCGATCGCCAAGGTCTTTGTCAAATCCTGGGAACAACCTTGAAATTGCAGCCGTTAAGTCATCAGCCATGACAACTCGATTGTTGTATGACGCCAAGAATTTGCGTACAAAAATCTGCTTTGCGCTTGGGTCATCAGGTCGCACAAACAACGGCCGAACATAAACCAAACCCTTGCTGACGTTAATTATTTGTAGGTCGCCGAAAATAACTCGCGATCCTCGTTGGTCGAGCAATGTAATTTGCTGTGAGACCACAGGATCGCTACCGATTTCTGCTGCGACCGTCGCTGGGCCCTCGGGCAATGGCTCAGCAACTTTGTAAACCGTCAACTGACCGTAAGTTTTTGGGTCACTTGACACAACCATGAATGCCCGAAGTTCTTTACGAGCGTTATCTGCCGAGAACGGTACAAACGGTCGCAACATCGAGAACACACCTGAACTCGACTTCGACCTTGGTTCGTGAAACATCGTGTAATACGGCTCGAAACGCGCAACACTTGCGTCTCTAACTTCGCCGGTGTTCGCTGCGTTCAAGTCGGTAGTGAAGTCGCCAGCGACAACTCCGGTCAAACCTTCAGGTTCTGTTGCAGGCGCTTGAGCGACGCTCCATGCTGCGTTGCGATTAAAAAATAGTGTTGCATCTTCGAATTGATAGCGACCATAAGTATTCGTCTGCACCCTGAATAAATCTTCTGGATATCTAAAGTGATCTACCAATTCTTTCGGCGCAAGGTCAACCGAAGTGAATAGTTTCGGAAACACCGACTGCCAAGTTTTGATGATCGGATCATTTTTATCGACCACATAAAACGTCATCGAGCCGTCATAGGCATCTACCGCAACCTTCACACTGTTGCGCACATAGTTAAACGGCATGTTGAGGCCGCTACCAAGCGTCAGCTGATCAATGTTCGCCTGCTGCGCATACGGATAGTGATTTGTGACCGTAAATGCGTCGATCACCCACTGAACTTTTGAGTCAACAACAACTGGGTATGGATCTGCATCTAGTCGCAGAAACGGCGCAACTTTGGCAACACGATCTTTGATGTTGCGTACAAACATAATTTGTGACTCGTTGTCAAGCAACGACGAACCGAACAAGTTGTATTCACCAAGGTGTACGGCAAAGGCAACTCGACGCAAAACTGAAGAAAGCGCAACGCCGCCCTTGGCAGAGTATTTCTCAGCCTTTGTATCCGCGCAAGCCTGCTCAACTTGGCCAGTTTTTATCAAAGCATACGAATCAAGGCCTTCACCGAAATAAAGTTCGGGACGTGCGATTTCTAGATCTGTATATATAGGTCGACCGTCAACGGTGACTTTGCTCGCCGGTGCAGCGATTAATCCGCAACCGTGCGTATAGAGAAGGTGTCGCGAAACCCATGTGCGGTTCGGAATACCCGCGGTGTTCAGTTCACGAGCCGCCACCAACACTTGTTGTTCACGACCTTCAATTTGATAACGGTCAATGTCAAGATCACGAATTGCGTAATAAGAGGTTTGTCCTTCATCTAATACGAATCGATCTCGCATTTGAATCGGGTCAAGTTGACGAACATCTTTGAGAGGTTCTGAGTCACTGGCAACATCAGCCGAGGTGATCTCTTGATATTCGACATCTACACTTTTGACCGAATCTAGACCCATTGCATTTTTGGTCGCCAAAAGATTGCGCTCGATGAATGGCAATTCTTTAGTGCTGACGTTGGGCTGCACCGAAAATCGCTGAACAACTGCAGGGTAAATTTGCCCGGCTACTAAAGCGACAACAATCCACAGCAATGTTGCGAGCACTGGCAGTCTCCAACTCTTTTGCCAGACATTCCACAAAAACAGTGCCGCGACCGCTAGCGAAACCAAAATCATCAGACTTGTAGCTGGCAATTGGGCATTGACATCGGTGAATGTTGCGCCCTGTACGACACCGCGAGTTGAAGTTGTCAGTTCAAAACGCCCAAACCAATAACTCACTGCTCTTGAAAGAGCTATCAACGCGAACAAAACTGAAATGTGGGCCTTTGCCTGAGGTGTTACGTGACGACCCTGCGTCTGCAACTGAACCGCACCATTCAAATAATGCGCAATGAATGTGACAAGCGTGATCAAAATCAAAGCCGCGAGCGACCAACTAATCAAGAACTGAATGAACGGCAACTTGAACACATAGAAACTGACATCACGACCAAAAAGCGGATCTTTGAGATCGAACGATTGCGAATTTCTGAACAACAGCCAGTCTTGCCATTGCGCCGCCGCCGGCAGGCCGACCAACAGACCCAGCACGAACGAAATCACGACTCGCACCAACCACTGACGACTTGCGACAAGTTGGCGATAGCCAGCAAGTGCTCGCTGCTCTAGTGAAACTGGCACATTGCTCGGCGCTAAACGATCAGCCAACCATAAGTTGATTAGCGTCGCCAAAGTAAACACGAAAACAAAAAATGCACCAAGCGCAATTTTTGTCGTCAGCACACCCCAGAACACATCTGATCTGCCGACCACATTGTGCCAAAGCACATCTACATAAAAACCAGCCATACTTCTGATTGATATTCCACCAACGACGAAAACCGCCAAGATCGCCGACCAAATTGCACGACCACGTTTGAATGAACTGAGCCGAAAACCTCCGCCACCACCTGAACGGGGGTTGCGAGGACTACGGGGTAAGTCGGAGGGGTTCCGCACGAGGGAAAGACTATCGCTGGGTTGGCACTACAAGACACTTACATCCCGAATGAATAACGGGATGTTCATGTCCAGTAGGAAACTTTTCGCCACACGCAACTTCTCCGGCAAGAGAATTGTCTTCGGCATCAGAACACGGCGGCCCATTCGGGTCAACCATCCAGCAAACTTTTGTACCAGTTTCTAGAACCAAATAAGCGCCCCGACTGTAGGCAAGGCGAGAAACGTCACCAACAAGTTTGTCGATCTGTTGCATCTTCCACTCGCGATAGACAGTTCGAATCAAACTCGACATCTCGCTCGCGCTACCCTCGCTATTTTCGACGCATTTTTGAATACGTTCACGCAATGGATACACGATGTCATCAGCGAGTTTCTTTGACATCGCTTGCATCACCGTGGTGTTGCTTATTTTCTTTCGCAAGTCAGCCTTGAGGTTCTTCGAGAGTGATTGTGCACCCGACATCGCTGCTTCAATCAACTCTTTGCTGGTAGCTTCGACATAATTTTGCAACTGATTATCAACACTGGGTAAAATTTTTTCGAGAGCAACCTGTGCCTTTTTCGATTGAAGATAATTGAGCATCGCATTTTCTTCGTCAGCGAGCACTCGCTTCAATTTTTTAGCGACGACTTCGTCCACCGAAATCAAAGCGCTGTCTCGTCGCTCGAACATTTTTTTATCAGGTTCGACCGGGGTTGGAGCTTCAACTTTCTTTTTTGAAACATCCTCTTTTTTGACAGGTGCCTTGGTGGTCTTTACCGCACCGGCCACCGACTCAGCCCCGGCTAGACGCAATTTGGCAAATAGCTCGTCGACACTCGTCTTTTTCGGCGTTGGGGTCTCGCTAGTTTTGTCTTCTGGTTTGTCGGTCGACGGGTGTAGACGCCGCGAAGTTCGCCCAAACATCTGCACAATTTTTGCGCGGTGACCATTATCTGGCTCAACCTCGTTGCTTTGACTCGCCTCGATTCGAACCTCGGCATCAATATTCGTGACAACCTCTTGTTCAACTACTTCTTGTTCGACAACTTCTTGTTTAACTACTTCAGGCTCAAATACTTCTTGCTCAGCTACCTTTGGCTCGTCAACAACTTCGTCTTCGAATTTTTCTCGATCAAATGGCAACACATTTGAAGGCTCAGGTTCTTGAGGCTCAATAACTCTGATTGGTGAAGTTTCAACGGCAACCGGCACAGCCTGTTGAAACTCTTCGGCTGCTGCATCAAAATCTGTCAGGTCACCGACCGCACCGCTGGCGGCCAAGCTCGCGCGCTCGAACGCGGCTTTCAGTCGATCACGATGTCGAATCAATTCTTCAATTTGTTGTCGTGCGAGTTCGCGACGCGTCGCTAGTTCGGCGAGGAGTTTTTCTCGATATGCGCGAGCCTCGTTGACCATCTCGCGACCCTGTTGCTTGGCAAGTTCAATCTCTGCTTCGCTGTCAGACGACGCATCGCTGCGACGGCGTGAGGCCTCAATTTCTGCTTCTTCGCGCAGTCGTGCAACTTCACTCGCCGCTTCACGAACCATTCGCTCGGCAGTTTCTGCCGCACGCTCGCGCATCTGTTGGGCCGCTTCACGGGCGACAGACAGAACTCGAGCAGTTTCTTCTCCTAATAACGTTGTGACTGTTGCTTCGTCAAGCACTCCGGGGTCTGAAAGACCTCGCGTCTGCATCGCGCGCATCTCACTCTCCAGAAATTTTTCGCGCTCTTGCAATCGGGCAAGCTCGGCAGAAACCATTCGCAAGAAGTCCCGAACTTCACCTTGGTCGTAGCCACGTCGGGTGACATTAAATTGGGCAGATCCGACGGCGGCCGGCGAAGAAGGGTCGGGTTTCGAGAAGCTAATCGCCATTAGGCAAGATTAAACCCTATTTATAGTTCGATTGCGTCATTACTAATGACGCTGCCACCTAATTCTTCTAAAACTTTGAGTGCTTCGCCAAGGTTCGCAACTGGCACGATGCGCAACTTCGAACCCGCAACTCGGCGAGCGGCGCTCAATTCTTCTGGTGTCTGAGCACTCGGCACAAGAAACACAGTTGCTCCAGACGCTTTTACCGCAACAGTTTTCTGTCGCAGTGCACCGATCGCTCCCACACTTTCGTCGCCGTCGATCGTGCCAGTCGCCGCAACTTTGACGCCACCTGTCAATTCACCCGCGGTCAACTCGTCGAGAAGTGCAAGTGTGAACGACAGCCCAGCAGATGGACCACCAATCGAATCAGTGTCAATGTCAACCTCGAACGGCAAATCAACAGTGCGTGTATCTGCGGGCCGCACACCGATAATCGTTCGATCTGGGTCATCTGGACTGACCATCAATTCAATTTTCTTAGTTACAGAATCTTTTGTCTTGTGTGGCGTGATTGTCACTTCAACGACGTCTCCTGGCGAGTAGTCGGCGATGATCGGCATCAGATCAGAGAGTGAAGGTATTTTGATGCCATCAAATGACGTAATCGTGTCGCCGGGGTTCAGTTGTAGACATGCACTCAGTGGTCTTGGCATGTCTTCGCACACCAGTCTGTCAATTATTAATTTGCCGTATTGAATCGAAACGTCGTAACCAAGTCGATTGAGTGCGACATATTCAGCGATCTGTTTTGCCGACGCCATTGCTTGAAAACCAAGTCGACGTTGCTCGCTCGGTGATGTCGTGCCAAACTTTTCTTCACGATTCAAAACATCAACATCAGGATCGAGCACGCCCACGAGCGCATCCAGCGCGCTCAACTTTGATCCATACGCTGTCACAAACAAAATTGGCGCCGAGGTTTCATAGCGCTTGATTTGGCTCAACGCATTTTTGTCGAATGAAAAACGCGATGCGACCTCTTCTGCTGAACCCGGAGCAACCTCCCAATAATTCACTTTGACCATCGAAGTTGCAATCAGTGCGCCAGTGATTAGCCAAACAATTGTCAACAGTGGCAGTGCCCACCACATGTTGCGTTGGCGCGGTGCGATAACGGTTTCCTGCTCGGCTGCGACCGTCGGCGATACGCTAGAAGGAGTTGTGGTTGTGTCGATACTCATGTCACTCACCGTCTTTGATGTTACGGTCAGGTCAAGCGCAATCATCATGCTGAGCATGATTGCATTTTGGTTTGCCGATCGCGGTCGCACGAAGGGGCGAATTAAACCCTTGATCGTACGGGTTGACAACAAGCGCACTAACTTTTACCAGCCTTTGTCTAAAGAACAAGCCTTGCGGTCTGCTGGGTTTCTCAGTCTCGGGGTGCTCGCAATCGGCATCTTCGCCGCTGTGATTATTTCAGTCTTGGCTGCTCTTACATTTTCGACTCTGACAAGTTCTTTAGGAAATTAAACAGTGAAAATTCTTGTCACTGGTGCTGATGGTTTTATCGGTTCGCATGTCGTTGAGACGCTCGTCAAAAACGGACACGACGTGCGAGCATTCGTTCTCTACAACTCTTTTAATTCGTGGGGATGGCTTGACGAATCAGATAAATCGATTCGCGACAGCGTTGATGTCTTTGCCGGCGATATTCGTGACCCGCACGGCGTCGATAAGGCGGTGGAGAATCAAGAAGTTGTTTTGAATCTGGCGGCACTGATTGCAATTCCGTACTCGTATCACTCACCAGATACTTATATCGACACAAACATCAAGGGCACGCTAAATATTTTGCAGGCTGCGCGTCGCCACGATGTGATGCGCGTTGTGCAAACTTCGACCAGCGAAGTTTACGGATCTGCTCAATATATTCCGATTGATGAAGTGCACCCATTGCATCCGCAGTCGCCATATGCGGCATCAAAAGTTGGTGCAGACCAACTCGCTTTAAGTTTTCACACATCGTTCAACTTGCCGGTTGGCATTTTGCGACCATTTAATACGTATGGTCCACGCCAATCGGCTCGCGCGGTGATTCCGACAATCATTAGCCAGTTGGCAAACAAATCAAAAGTCAAACTTGGCTCGCTCTCACCCACTCGAGATTTTTCTTTCGTGCAAGACACCGCCGATGGTTTTCTCGCGGCTGCTCAAAGCGATGCAATTATCGGGCAAACCATAAACCTTGGCAGCGGGTTCGAGATTTCAATTAAAGAAACTGCTGAGACAATCGCCAAGATTATGAACACCAAACTCGAGCTAGTGGATGATCAGCAGCGTGTGCGACCAGAGAACTCTGAAGTTGAGCGTCTGCATGCATCGATTGAAAAAGCCAAAACTGTGCTCGGCTGGCAACCACAGCTAAAAGGTCTCACAGGTTTTGAAACTGGGCTCAAGCAGACAATCGAATGGTTCTCGAACCCAGCAAATCTTGCGCGATACAAAGCTGATCGGTACAACCTCTAAATAGATGACAACTTTTAATTCCTCCAAGCAAGAGTTTCTTGCTGTTTTAGAATCAGTGCTTGGAGAATCTGGCAATTCGCCAATCGCATTGCACGAACCAAACATCGGTCAACACGAAAATGAGTTGGTATCGAAGTGTCTTGCGTCTGGTTGGGTTTCTTCGGTCGGCGAATACATTTCAGAATTCGAAAATGGCCTTGCCAAGTTCACCAACTCAAAGCATGCGATCGCCGTAGTCAACGGCACTGCAGCTTTGCATCTAGCGCTTCACGCAGTTGGCGTTAAACCAGGCGATGAAGTTCTCGTTCCAACCCTAAGTTTCGTTGCAACTGCAAACTCTGTCTCACATTGTGGAGCGATCCCCCACTTTGTCGACAGCGACCCTGAAACTCTGGGCCTTGACCCGAACGTTTTGCGTGAATATTTGAGCGCAACCACTTCGCTACGCGACGGTCAACTACATAACTCACAAACTGGTAGAAAAATCAGTGCGGTTGTACCGATGCACACTTTCGGTCACCCAATGCAGATCAAAAAACTGCTTGAGGTTGCTGCCGAATTTAACTTGACTGTTGTTGAAGATGCCGCCGAATCAATTGGCAGCTTTGTTGGCAAAGTTCACACCGGGACATTCGGAAAATGTGGCATTTTAAGTTTCAACGGCAACAAGACCATCACAACTGGCGGTGGTGGCGCAATCTTGACTAACGACGATGATCTCGCCAGGCGAATTCGACACTTGGCCACAACCGCAAAAGTGCCCCATGATTACGAATACATCCACGATTCTGTTGCGTTTAATTATCGCATGCCAAATATCAACGCGGCGCTAGGTTGTGCGCAACTAAGTCGACTCGATGACTTTTTATCTGCCAAACGAATCCTCGCCAAAAAGTACGCCGAAGGTTTTTCTAGTGCGAGGTCAATGCAGTTTGTTGCCGAGCCGCACGGTACAACTTCAAATTATTGGCTAAACACAATTCAATTGAATAAATCAGACCTTGCGTTGCGAGATGAGTTGCTAAGCGCAGCCCGAGCAGACGGCTACATGTGCCGACCCTCCTGGAATTTGCTGCACACTTTGCCGATGTATAAGAACGCTCCGCGCGCCGAACTGCCTGTCGCACAGAGTTTGTGGCGGTCACTAATTAATATTCCAAGTAGCGCACGCCACTATTTAGGGCAGAAATAATGGCCAGAAAAATCTGTGTAGTGACCGGCACCCGAGCCGAATATGGCCTGTTGCGCCCATTGTTATTGATTCTGAAAAATGACCCTGAGATCGAATTACAACTAATCGTCACAGGGTCACATCTTTCGGCACAGCATGGTTCGACCGTTAATGAAATTGAAGCTGACGATTTTACACCAAGCGCAAAACTGCCTGTTGACCTTGCCGATGATTCAAAACTCGGTGTCGCCAAAGTAATGGCACACACAACATCGCAAATTGCAGAATCTTTTTCGCGTCTCACGCCAGATGTAGTTGTGTTGCTCGGCGACCGCTACGAAATTCTCGCCGCGGCGCAGGCTGCACTAATAATTGGCATCCCAGTTGCGCACATTCACGGTGGCGAAGTAACAACTGGCGCCTTCGATGACAGCATTCGACATGCAATCACCAAAATGTCAAGTTTGCATTTTGTCGCCGCGCAAGAATATGCACGACGCGTCGTGCAACTTGGCGAACAGCCGAGTTCTGTATTCAATGTCGGCAGTCTCGGCGTCGAAATCGCTTTGAAAACTGAACCCATAAGCAGAGAAGATCTGAGAAATTCTCTGAACATCGAACTGAATAATCCGATTTTGCTTGTGACTTATCACCCGACAACACGCAGTTCTGATTCGGTAACTGCAGAAATTGACCAAGTCTTGTCAGCACTAAATAATTTCAGTTATTGCTCGATTGTTTTTACCGGTGTCAACGCAGACCCTGGCAACTTAGCAATCACCAATCAGATCAAAGAGTTTGTTCAAGCCGAACCTAAGTCGCGATCGCTGCACCAAACGCTGGGTCAACACAAATACTTAAGTCTGTTGAGTCTGTGCGATGTCGTTGTCGGCAATTCTTCAAGCGGAATCATTGAAGCACCAGCATTCGGCAAGCCAACCGTGAATATTGGCAGTCGCCAGAATGGCCGGCTTCGCGCAGACTCGATCATCGATGTCGGTGTCGCCAAGCAAGAAATTCAGACAGCAATCGAAACAGCCTTGTCATCTACTTGGCGCGAGCGATGCTTGAAGTCTGTCGGTGCTTACGGCTCGGGCAACACCACGCAAGACATTGCCGACACTCTAAAAAGTGCCGAGTTGAATCTACACAAAATATTCTTTGATCTATCGTGAGCGCCATGACTTCAATCAAAAAAACATTCATAATCGCCGAGGCAGGCGTCAACCACAACGGTTCAATTGCACTTGCACGCGAATTGATCGACGCTGCTATCTCGGCTGGTGCCGACGCCGTCAAGTTTCAATCTTTTATCGCTTCATCAATCGTCACAGCGAACGCAAGCAAAGCTGAGTATCAGATAGCAAATACGGGTACGAACGAATCGCAACTAGAAATGCTGCAAAGACTCGAACTTACTCACCCACAGCAACGCGAGCTTTTCGATTATTGCCAAAGTCGTGATATTCAGTTTCTTTCAACGCCATTCGATCTTGCCAGTTTAAAATTTTTGACAACTGATCTAGGTCTTGAGACGATCAAGGTTGGTTCTGGCGAACTGACCAATGCGCCGTTTCTTTACGAAGTCGCGCATTCAGCCAAAAAAATTATTCTTTCAACGGGCATGAGTACGATTGGCGAAGTCGCAGATACTCTCGGAGTTATCGCTTTTGCGATGACTCACGATTCAAGTCAGACTCCGACACCAAATTCAATAGTCGCAGCACTAGCAAGCCCTGAAGGCAGATCGGCAATTGAATCACGTGTGACACTGCTACATTGCACGACTGATTATCCAACAAAGCCGAGCGATGTAAATTTAAATGCGATGTTGACCCTGCGCGACAGATTTGGCTGTCAAGTCGGGTTCTCAGACCACTCGATTGGGGTTCACCTTGCAGTTGCCGCCGTAGCGATGGGCGCAACGATTATCGAGAAACATTTGACAACCAACCGTGCTTTACCTGGCCCAGACCATCAGGCGTCCATTGAACCACACGAGTTCAAAACTTTGGTAAACCAGATTCGCGAAGTTGAGCACGCTCTAGGAAGTGGCGAGAAAAAACCGGCAATAGTCGAAGTTGAAAACAAGAAAATTGCTCGTCGCAGCCTCGTGGCAGCCAAAGCTATTAAGTCTGGTGACGTGTTTACAAAAGAAAATGTTGCGGTCAAACGACCAGGCACTGGCCGTTCGCCTTTTGAATATTGGGCGCTACTTGGCACTAAATCAACTCGGGATGTTGCCGAAAACGAAATTATTTAGCAATGAACGACAGACCAAACAAAAAAATTTATTTAGTCGCCTGTGGCGGACACGGTCGCGTCGTGCTTGATGCATTGCTTGCATTAAACAAAACGGTTAGCGGCATAATTGATGCACAGCTCGTGCCCGGCTCAGAAATATTTGGCGTCAAAGTTTTAGGTGATGATGACTTGATTAAATCTCTTGATCCGCAATTATCGACGCTTGTCAATGGCTTGGGCTCAACGGGGAACTCGCACAAGCGAATCGAAATTTATGATCGCTTCACAAAACTCGGTTTTTCTTTTGATGGCCTAATCCATCCGACCGCATCAATTGGCGCAGAATGTAAAATTAGTGAAAGCAGCCAAATCATGGCGGGTGCCGTGCTACAAAACAGAGTCGAGGTCGGCGAAAATGTTGTAGTCAACACGCGAGCGTCGATTGATCACGATGTCGTGATCGCTGCACACGCAGTCGTATCGCCTGGTGCGATTATTTCTGGTGCTGTGAAAGTGGGTCGTAGCGCATTTGTTGGTGCAGGCGCCGTCATTATTCAAGGTATTGAAATCGGAGATAACTGTGTCATTGGTGCTGGCGCCGTTGTGCGTCATCATGTCAAAGCAAACACCACCGTCGTGGGGAACCCCGCCGCACAATTAGAATAGAAGTAATGTCAAATTGGCGAGATGCCCTCGTTTCGAGTTCGACCTCACTGCGTCAAACCATCGAAGCAATCACTAAAGGCAACCTGCAGATCGCCCTTGTGGTTGACGCAAACAGCAAACTGCTCGGCACCGTAACTGACGGCGATGTTCGTAAAGCAATTTTGGCCGGCAAAGATCTGACTATCACGGCTGGTGAGGCAATGCGTGACCAACCAGTCACAAGCGCAGCAAAAACCCCAAGAAACGCGATTTTAAAACTGATGCGCGAGAAACGAATTCACCAGATGCCTCTTCTTGACGACGAGGGCCGAGTTGTTGATGTG
>JAQCDG010000009.1 GCA_027731085.1 Actinomycetota bacterium
CGTTTTTGTCTAAAAATGCAACACGGTCTTGCGACTTGACACCGGCGCGACGCAAACCTTGCGCTACTTGCGCTGAGCGCGACAAAAGTTGTGCCCAAGTAAGCGTGCGATCGCCCAAAACGAGTGAGACAGCGTTCGGCTGCTTGCGTGCATTGTCGCGAACGATGCTGGCGACGTCGCCAACTTTCAAGCCTGGCTTTGATTTCTTGACAGTTTTTTTCGCACTCTTCTTCTTGACAGTCTTCTTCTTAGCTACTTTCTTCTTGACCGTTTTTTTGGCGCTCTTCTTCTTGACGGTCTTTTTGGCGGTTTTCTTACGAGACTTTTTTGCGCTCTTCTTCGTTGTTTTCTTGACTTTTGATTTTCTGCGTTTTGCCATTGGATTAAGATAGTGCCCCGACCTGCCACAATGCAATAGCGTGCAAATTCTCAAGTTTTCGGTCAGTTCTTCTGACAATGTGCAACTCAGCGCTTACAAATACCCCGCCGAATCTGGCGCGCCTGCGCCAACTGTTTTGTTATCTCACGCGAATGGTTTTCACGGTCGATGTTTTGATCCAGTCATCGAGTCGCTCCTAGCCGATTATGAATGCATCTCATTCGACTTGCGCGGTCACGGCGATTCGGCTGTCAGCCCCGACTGGCCGGTGACCTGGCAAGGTTACGGCGACGACGCTTTGGCGATGGCCAAACAAACGTCAATGCCAACTATTTCGGTTGGTCATTCGATGGGTGGCGCTGCGCTCGTCATGGCAGCACTAGTTGAGCCGAAACTATTTCGCGCACTGATTCTTTACGAACCGATTATTTTCCCGGACTCGTTTCGCGAAATTGCACTAAATAATCCCGGCCCAAGTCCTCTTGTCGAGGGCGCTCGGCGTCGGCGCAAAACATTTGCGTCACGAGCCGAAGCATTCGCCAACTATGCATCGAAGACGCCAATGAACGCATTTGATCCGCGAGCGTTGCATGCATTCGTCGATCATGGCTTCAAAGATTCTTCAGATTATGTCGAGCTTAAATGCGCGCCCGAGCACGAGGCTCGAAATTTTGAGATGGGCGCGATCCACGCAACTTGGGATCAACTAAGAAATTTACAAGTCCCAACTTGGGTGGTCAGTGGCGCACAACAGCCAGGCCAGCCTTCGGGGTTGGCCCCGAACATCGCTGAACAAATCCCCAATTCACATTTCGTCGAATGGCCAGACCTGGGTCACTTCGGACCAATGCAACAACCTGCTCGACTAGCCGACTTGGTGCGTGAAGTTGATGGTCTCACTTCACCGAACACCTAGTGCCTAGATTGTCAGTGCCGTGAGTTCTACTGTTTATCAAACGCCGACAACACTTTCACCTTCGCGCATCAGCAACTTTCGAACCTGTCCGTTGCAATTTCGATTTGCTTCGATCGAAAAACTTCCACAGCCACCACAAATTCATCTCGTCAAGGGCAACTTTGTGCACCGTGTGCTCGAACTTTTACTCGGCAACGAACCCGAACATCGCACCGTCGAGGCAGCACGAAAAGCATTCGATGAAACGCGTACCGAATATGAACCAAGTGCTCGTTTCAAGGCGCTCGGTCTCAGCCCTGATGCGAGCGAGGCGTTTTTTAAAGATTCGCGCGATCTCGTCAACGGCTACTACCGCATGGAGAACCCGCGCAACGCCAAAATAATCGGCCTCGAACTTCGCCTTGATTCTGACTTCGGCAGATTCAAACTTGGCGGCATCATCGACCGACTCGAATACAACGAAAAAAACGAATTGGTCGTCAGCGACTATAAAACCGGCAAAGTTCCAGACGCACGTTTTGGTGCCAACAAAATGGACAACATGCACATTTATGCATCACTTTGTCTGCGCGAGCGCGGTGAACTGCCAAAACGCCTGCGCCTGATGTATCTCAAGTCGAGCACACCGATTGAAGTCGAAGTAACCGCCGAGTCAAACTCGGCTTGTGAGGCTGCAGCGATCGAAACTTTCGAACAAATCGATGCGTCGTGTCAATCTGGCCAATTCGCCACGAAAAAATCAGGTTTGTGCAACTTTTGTGCGTTTAAGCAATGGTGCCCTGAGTTTGGGGGAGACGACTCGCTGGCAAAAATTGAAGCACCAAACATCTACCCAACTTTCGAGCGCGATTAGGTTTATCACTAACTATTTTTATGTCTGACTCTCGATCATCACGACTCACGGCGTTCGACGCCCGCTTCGATCGTCTGCTTGAACCGACTCGAAATTTCAAACCAACTATTTGGTTGTTCACTGCGGCCACCGCGCTCGGCGACTTCGGCATGTTGTGGCATATCGTCGGCATCGTTCGTGCAGTTGCCGACAACTCGCGCGTCAAACAAGCACTAATTCTTTCGGCGCTTATGGGTATCGAGAGCCTGCTACTGAATCAAGGCATCAAGAGATTTTTCAAACGCGAGCGACCCACTATTAAAGGCGATTCACGATTCAAAATTCGCAAACCTCACACTTCGAGTTTTCCGAGCGGGCATGCCAGTTCGGCATTCTTTGCAGCCGTTGTGCTTACGCGTTGGTCTTCAGGGCCTGCAATCGCCACTTGGTTTGCGTTCGCAGTTATCGTGGCCACGAGCCGTGTCGCTGTGCGCATTCACCACGCCACCGACATTCTCGCCGGCGCCCTCATCGGCACCGCAATGGGCCTTCTCGCCCACTTCGCCATCTCGTTCTTTTAAAGTTCGCGGCGCGAACTGAAAATTTAGGCTTCGGGGGTTGAAGTTGTCGCGCTTGCAGTAAGCAGCGACCGAACATCTAACAACAAATCTGCAACTTCACCAGTCGATACAAGTTCACGCTGCAACATTTCGCGAAGCGCTTTGTCGATCACGCCGAGTGCCTCGCTGATAACCGCTGCCTCTCGTGAATCTGTCATTTGGTTGCGCCTTTCGCTACCTTGAGTTTGCTTAGTTCAATGAAGCGAAGGCTAGTGCTAACCACACACCAGACCTCGTCATTTGCATAAATCATGCCTGAAGCATGTGTCACGGTCGACGGATCAAAATCTCAAATAGCAACACAACCTTGCTTGTGCGTAACATCACAATGTGGAATTGCGCGATAAAAACACCGTTGTGACAGGCGCCGCAAACGGCATCGGCAAAGCAGTGGCGGAAGAATTTCACAAGCAAGGTGCACGAGTCGTACTCGCCGACCGCGATGCAAAACTTCTCGACGAAGTTGTCAAGCAACTCAACGCCAAGCGCCCTGATTCGGCACTCGGTGTGGCGTGTGATTTATCCACAGAAAAAGCCAACGCCGAACTCGTCAAAAAATCAAAACAATTTCTTGGATTCATCGACTTGTTCTATGCCAACGCTGGCGTCGCAATGGGCACCGATCTTTCAACCAACGAAGAAACCTGGAACATATCTTTCGATATCAATGTGCACGCACATCGCTGGGCCGTCAAATATCTGATCGACGATTGGTTGGCAGCCGGTCACGGCTATTTCGTCAGCACCGCTTCAGCAGCTGGCTTGCTCACGGCGATTGGCTCGGCGCCGTATTCGTTGACCAAGCATGCAGCGTTGTCGTTCGCCGAATGGCTCTCAATTACATATGGCAATCGCGGACTCAAGGTCAGCTGTCTTTGTCCTCAAGGCGTCAACACAAATATGTTGCGGCGCTCAGACGAAGCGACGGAAGCCGACAACGGCAATGTCGTGCGCGCATCGGGTGCCGTGCTTGAACCCGAACAGGTCGCTGAAATCGTCGTCGAAACTTTGCGACAAGAAACTTTTATGATTTTGCCTCACCCAGAGGTTGCTCAATTCGTCAACAAAAAAGCCAGCGAGCACGAGCGATGGTTGGCTGGCATGCGCAAGCTTCAACTTCGCACGCTCGGCGTTTGAATTTTCGTGATTAGTAGCGAAAGCGTCGAAAAGTATCAACGGGACGGCGTCGTTATATTGCGCAATGTGTTGACTCAGCAGGCAATTGCTGCACTCTCAGATGCGCTCGAACTCAACATGCAATCACCCGGACCATGGGCAAACGAATATGCGGCCAACTCGCAACAAGGCAGATTCTTCGACGACTATGTCAACTGGTCGCGCTTCGATGCCTACAAAGCGCACGCTCTTTCGGGTGCGCTACCCGAGATTGCACTCGCTTTGATGAAAAAAACATCTGGGCGATTTTTTCATGAACATGTTTTGGTCAAAGAAGCGGGCAACAATCAAGTCACGCCATGGCATAACGACGAGCCTTATTACGGCATCGACTCGCAAAGCAATGTCAGTTTGTGGGCGCCTCTTGATCCGATTCCAGAACAAATCGCATTGCGGGCAATTCTTGGCAGTCATCGCTGGGGCAAAAAGTTTATTCCACGAAAATTCGTGGATCAGTCGCCATATGTTGCTAATGCCAGCGAATACGAACCGCTTCCCGACTCTCAGCAACTCGATGCTGCCGACAACATCGAAAGCTTCGAAGCAATGCCCGGTGACGTCGTCGCTTTTCACTTTCGCACGCTGCACAGCGCGCCTTCGACTACTAATTACAGCAATCGCCGTCGTGTCGTCAGTTTTCGTTATGTCGACGGTGATGCAATTTGGGCAACGCGACCATGGAAGACTTCACCACCGCTCGAACCGCGCGCGCTGAAACCCGGCGACTTATTGAATGACGAACGCTTTCCGTTAATTAAAACTTTTTAGCGCGGTCGCCAACTCGCGCCACTGCGCAATTGGCAACTCGCCATCTTTGTTCGACAACACCTGCACCGAAACATGGTTAGCACCAGCATCAATGTGCGCATTGATGCGCTCGACAACTGTTTCGAGCGTGCCCCAAGCAACTATCGCATCGACCATTTTGTCACTCGGCAATTTGTCTGGTCCGGCAATATCGCTTTGGCTATAACCAAGTCGCAATAAATTGTTTGCGTAATTCGGCAAACGGTTGTAGGTCAGCATGTGCTTACGAGCGGTGGCTCGCGCAGTTTCGGCATTCGTGTCGAATACAACTGCAATCTCGGGTGCAAGTAGTGCATCGGCACCCAAAATCTCTCGCGCACCAACTGTGTGCTCAACAGGCACAAAATACGGATGCGCACCAAGGCCGCGTTGCGCGGAAAGTTTCAACATCTTTGGGCCAAGGGCCGCCAACACTCGGCGCGGCGCGGTCACGGGTGGTGCAGCAAAAAACAACGCAGAGTCCATGGCGTCGAGATATTCGACCATTGCCGAAAACGGCTTGACATATTTGCTCTGATGAACCTTCTCTGCCAAGTGCTGATGACTTGCACCAATGCCCAGTAAAAACCTGTCACCAAATCTTTCAGCAAGTGTCTTCCATCCGGCTGCCATCGTCATCGCGCTTCGCGCATGCATCGACGCGATGCCCGTCGCCATCGTCAAATGTTTAGTCGCCGAAAGCAGCATGGCGCACGAAGCAAACGGTTCGCGACCAACCGCTTCGGGCACCCACACGCATCGATACCCCAGTTCTTCGAGTTCGATTGCGGTCTCTTGTGCACGCGCCATTGGCTGCATATCCAGATCAAACGACCAAATGCCAACACGACCCAAGCCGAAGTCAGACCTCCGTTGAGTTTGCATCGTCAATTACCATAACCCAAATCATCGCCACACATTGGACTGTGCAACCTTTAGCAAAACATAAGTCGACGTCTTTAAAAATAAACTGCGTCGCACCCGTTCGTGCGTTTCTGGCGACAATCGCATTATTCACTCTGCTGACCTCATGTGAGTCACAGCAAGAATCGCAACCCGATATCGCCACGATCGCGCGCGTCGTCGACGGCGACACGATAATTCTGAGACTGCAGAATCAAACCCAAACAGTCCGCCTGCTCGGTATCGACACACCTGAAACATTGCATCCAACAAAACCAGTTGAATGTTTCGGCCCAGAGGCCTCGGCATTCACCAAAGCGACTTTAAAAATCGGCATGCAAGTCAAACTCGTGCGCGACGTCGAGTCACGTGATCGATTTCAAAGACTTCTCGTCTATCTATATCTCGCCGACGGCACACTATTCAACCAACTTTTGATTGATCAGGGCTTTGCCCGAACATTGAGCATTGAGCCGAACACCGCTTTCGCGACACAGTTTGCAAGCCACGAGTCAAGCGCTCGCAGTCGCCGTGTCGGTTTGTGGCAGTCTTGCGAAAGATAGCGTGAACGCGTGACGAATCCGCAAACATCTCTTGTCGAGCAACTGGGTCACTCACCACATGCACGACTGTTGATTCTCAGTTGCGACGATTTAGGTGCTTTTCATGCCGCGAACATCGGCGTCTACGATGCCATCAACAACGGTGTGGCAACTTGCGCATCGCTGATGGTGCCCGCACCTTGGTCGCGTGACGCGATTAATCGCTACAACGGTGAAGACATCGGCGTGCACCTGACGCTCAATGCCGAACACGCCAACTATCGCTGGGGATCAATAACCAACTCCGCCTCTCTGTCGTCGGGCGAAGGTGGGTTTCCGCGCACGATCGACGACCTATGGGAGCACGCCGACCCGCCAGAAGTTTTGCGTGAATGCCGCGCACAAATTGAACGGGCCATCGCTTGGGGTCTCGACCCGACGCACTTGGCGCCACACTTGACGGCGATCACTTTGCGACCCGAATTCTTCGATATTTATCTTGAATTGGCAGTTGAGTTTCGATTGCCGATTCGCCTGCCAAGTTTGATCTCAGAAGAACAAGCTGGTTTTCCGTTTCGCAAACTCGCAATGCAAGAAGGCGTAATCTTCCCCGACTTCTTTGATCACGACTGGCGTGCAGGCAGTCGCGAACGAGTAATGAAGGGTTTGCAAAATCTGCAACCTGGCGTCACCGAGATGCATGTGCAGCCGTGCATCGACACACCAGAAATTCGCGCCCTTGGCGATGTCGCCCAGAGTTGGATCGACGACTACGAACTCGTCGTCAACGACGAAGAAATCCAAGATGCAATCGAAGCCAGCGGTGCAACGCTGATCGGTTTTCGTGAACTGCGAACGCTGATGCGTGCTCGCTAGTTTTTACCTGGCGCGAACGCCCGCAAACAAGTCGGTCTCAAGATCTGATTCGCTTGGCGAATATTTATCGATGTGATGAGCGGCCAAAATCCAATCTTCATACGGATACACCTCGGCTAATTCATCATCACTTAGACCAAACCAAAACGGTTCATTCTCGTCGACTTGCGTCGCATGTGACTTCAGCGCACCAGAGCGTGCCCAGAAATATTCGCCGACACTCATCTTTGTCGTTATGCGATGGTCGAGATTCGGCCGCTCAAACCACTTTTCGTCATACGGCGAAGACCCGCGCAAGCGCAGCATCGCCTCGTGCACTGACTTCAATCGCACTCGCGACCAAACTGAGTAATACATTTTCATCGGTTGCCAAACCGGGCCAGCATTCTCATACCACGATGCATCGCCCGCTCGAGCAAAAGCCAAAATGCTCACATCGTGAACTTTCAAATGATCAGGATGCAGATATCCGCTTTGATCGTCGCCGTAGGTCACGATCACTTGCGGTTTTTCAGTACGAATAATTCTCACTAGACGCTCTGTCGCTTCGTCGAGATCTGCCATGTGAAAGCACTCAGGGTTCGAATTAGATTCGCTATCAGCCATACCCGAATCGCGATAACCCAACATATGCAATTTGCTGAAACCAATCACTTCGACACTTTTCTCTAATTCTTTTGGTCTCATCTCGGTCAACAACTTGCGTTGTGCCACAAGATCAAGCCCATCAAACGGCATACCCGGCTCTTTAAGCGCTGGATTATTGACGTCGCCTTCTTCGCCGCCCGTGCAACACACCAACACAGTTCGCACACCCAACTCGGCGTATCGCGCAAAAGTCGGTGCACCCTTTGACGCTTCATCATCTGGGTGTGCATGCACGGTAAGTGCGCAAAGTGGATTGCCTAATTTATCGATTGGTGTGTTCTGCGTGACTGAACGATTGGCTTTTCTCACCTCGTGAACGATAGTGCGACTCATCATTGGCGACGATGTCGTAGTCTTTATCTAATGCTTCGCAAAAAAGTTTTAAAAACCAAAAATTATGCTTTCGCATTGATCGCACTCGTCAGCATGGCTACTGCATGTTCGCGTGACGGTCGAGTGTTGCGCGAGTCTGGCCCAGGTCAGGGCGAATCAATTGCAATCGTCACGACCATTGAAACGACAATCGCCGACCCAAACGCCGTGGCGTCGGATCTTTTTTCTGTCAGCGGCACTTGGCTTGACAGCGGTTCACTTGATCCACGCCATACATGTTTGGGGTCAAACGTCTCGCCCGCGCTGACGATTTCGAATGTGCCAGCTGGCGCGCAAAGTTTGGCGCTTTCGCTGACCGAAACCACCAACCCAGAACAACCACTCTGGGTGGTGGCAAATTTGGATCCGAAATCATTGTCAATTCAAGAAGGTGGTCTGCCTAATGGGGCAATTGTTGGTGCCGCGTTTAACGGCGACAAAATTGTGGATGGCTACAGCGGTCCGTGCATTACCGACAGTGAGATTCACGAATTTGTGTTGGTCGTTTATGCGGTCGATCAGATGATTGAATTCGAACCAGAACCACAATCGTTGGCCAGTTCAAAACTTTTATTGAATGCAATTCAGTCATCGGCCTTCAATTCTGCCGAGACACGATTTTTCGTTCAAAACCCATAAACAAAGCGTGGCGTCTGCCAAGATTTAGGCATAGACCAAAACATCGCATCCCTGCCGATCTCGCTGTTTGAGACCGATCTTGACGCACGACTAGTCGCAGCAAATGATGCATTTCGCTTGTTGGCACTAGCGGGAGCACCGCTTGTGGTTGGTAGCGCACCGTGGGTGAACGCTCAGCCTGCCGAACGCACCGCCGCCGAACGTGCTTGGCAACTCGCCAAACAAACTGGATCAAATTTTAATTTTGAGTTTCGGCTCTGGCAACCGACTGGTGAAGTCACATGGGTTCTGGTTTCTCTTCAAGCCAAAAAAGACAACTCGAGTCGCGTGACGGGCTACATCGGCACAGCACACGATGTAACTCAAGCGGTGACGCGTCGCGTGCTCAGCGAACAGCTAATTGGTCTACTCGATGCCTCTCATGATGCAATTTTGGTTTTCGATCGTGCCGGTGCGCTGATGTTTGCCAACGACTACGCCCAGCAACTCGTCGGCAAGAGCGAGACACCGGGTCTCAACGATGCCGCGGTGCAGACTTTTATTCAGGCAATTCGCGATCAGATCCCGCGCGAATTAATTTCAAGTACAACCTCAAATCGTTGGCAAGGCGAAGTTGGTTTTCGGGGCACCGACTCGATCATGCGCACGCTTGATGTCGTGCTTCAGATCGTGCGCGATGCCAACGGCACCATCGAACATTATTCAGCGATCGCTCGAGACATAACCGAATCAAAACAAACTCAAGAAGAACTGCAACGTCAGGCAACACACGATGCTTTAACAAGCCTGCCAAATCGGGTTTTGTTTCTGCGCAAACTTTCAGAGGCTCTTGACCGTTCGCGCACACTCAAACGCGGCGTCACCGTGTTGTTCGTCGACCTCGACAAACTAAAAGATGTAAACGACACAATCGGCCACGGCGTTGGCGATCAACTAATCGTCAATATGGCCAAGCGACTGGTTAGCGCAACTCGCCCATCAGATGTTGTTGCTCGAATCGGTGGCGACGAGTTCGTGATTCTCTGCGATGGTCTCGGCGACGAACAAATCGCAATGGACGTCGCCAACCGCATGCGCGCAGCCGTGACGGGCCAACAAATCTTGCAAGGTTTTGAGATCGAAACAAGCGCCAGCATCGGCATCGCGATGGCGAGTGCAGCGTTGCTGTCAGACATGTCGAGTGCTGATGCTGCAGTCACACTGTTGCATCATGCCGATAGTGCGATGTATCGCGCCAAACAGCGTGGCCGCGGGCGCTGCGAAATGTATAGCGAAGAAATGAGCGCTAACGCTCGCGAGAAAAGTGCCCTGAGTTCACAACTCGAGCGCGCACTTGCAACAGACCAGTTATTTCTTGTTTATCAGCCGATTGTTTCGACGCACACGGGTCGCACTGCGGGCGCTGAAGCATTATTGCGCTGGCAACACCCCGATCGCGGAGTTCTGACACCACCAATTTTTCTGAGTCTCGCCGAAGAGTCTGGATTAATCGGTCCAATCGGTGACTGGGTCACGCGACAAGCCTGCGCCGACATGCGTGCCTGGCTCGATGCCGGCGCGATTGATGCGTCATTCGTAATGCACATCAATGTTTCGGCACGCCAACTTGGCGATTCAACATTCGTTGAACGCACAATGTCGGCACTGAACGATGCAAAACTCGAACCACGTCAAATTGATCTTGAAGTAACCGAGACAACACTTCTTGATGACAAAGGCGGCGTTGTGCGCACCCTGAACGCACTGAAACGACATGGCGTCAAAATGGCGATCGACGATTTCGGAACCGGGTTTTCGTCGTTGGTGAATTTGCGCAACTTCGTCGTCGACTATCTCAAACTAGACGGCACATTCATCCGCGATATTGGTAGCCAAGGTGGCGATGACCCGATTGTCCGATCGGTCATTCAGTTGGCGCACTCGCTCAACATGTCGGTCGTCGCCGAATGGGTCACAACTCAAGATCAAACACAACGACTGCGACTATTGGGCTGCGATTTCGTACAAGGCAACTTCATTGGCCAGCCAGTATTGGCTCAAGAATTTGGTGCCAAGGTCTTGCAGAGCCGTGCCAATTAATCGCTAACAACTCGTGACTTAAATTCAGTCGCCGACTTCTGGTTCAGGCGCTGGGCCTAGGCCGCCAAAGAATGCCAACACCGCTGCCGAGCCATCACCCAATCGAAGAATCGAATTTCCTGCGACGGTGTCGCTATCGACATCTAACGAGAACCGACTGATGTCGCCGCTAGCAGCAGGTCGCATCTTTTTTGCAAACTCGGTCAGGTCAAGATTGCTATCTGTGATGATTGCGCCGGTCACGCCTTCAAATGCGCTCGAAACGGTGAACGGGTTTGACAAAACTCGCGTCAACCCAGAATTCAGCATCGCCGCAATGAACTTGCGCTGTCGCTTTCCGCGCCCAATATCAGAGGTGCCGTCGATCTTCCATTCGTTGTCGATTTTGGTCTCAAAATATCGACTTCGAGCAAACGCCAAAGCCTCAACACCATCGAGAGTGTTGCAACCAGGCGTCATATAAAGGCCGGTGTTCTTGTCGCGTGACGGGTATTGAACGCAAATCTGCACACCACCGATTGCATCAACCAAACCCTTGAATCCTTGAAAGTTGATCTCTAAATAATGATGAATCGGAATATTGAAATTGCTCTGCATCGTGCGCACCAAAACATCAGTGCCTTCTTGATACGCGGTGTTGATTCTCGCCGTATTCTCGCCGTCGCCAATTCGCACCCACAGGTCACGCGGAAACGACAACAGTGCCCCGGCGCCAGTGGCCTCGTCGAAGTGAAAAATCATCATCGTGTCACTGCGCCGACCAGAGATATCTCCTTCGTTGCCCATCGTCGCAAAATCTGGGTCACTTGGGTCGGCGCCTTCGCGCGAGTCAGAACCAACCAAAAGATAATTTTCGAACCCACTACTCGGTGCTGACAGCGCTGATGTGGCTTCAAGATCGCGTTGCACAGCGTCGAGCTGTGCGTCGGTCGCTGAAACAATCTGCTTGGCACCCGCCGCGCTAATCGACACGAAAATCACGAGCGCTGCGGCGAGCGCAGATTTATTCAGCGATCTTGGTTTGAGATTTTTACCGCTACGCGCCATGCAATTCAAAGTTACTCGTGACTCGCATCACGAAGGTGCACTACATCGCCCGTGTCAATTACATGTCTTTCATTTCCTGCGTCAATCACAAGTCGACCGCTTGGTTCAAGTGCGACTGCGCGACCGGTGACTATTTGGCCATTTGTTAATTCAACTCGAACCACCTTATTTAGCGTCGACAACGAAGCAACATATTCGGCATGCAGTTGCTGAGCAGAAAATTTCTCAATAATGTTTATCTGTTCGAGCAACTCACGCAATAACCCGACCGGCTCTAACGGCTCCGACACGGTGAGATCTTTGAGCTTTGCCGCGTAATCAGGCGCCCACGCAATATTTATTCCGATACCGACGACGATAAAAGTTTGCCCGGCGTCAGCAACACTCAGCATGCCCCCGAATTTTTTTTCGTTCACCAACAAATCATTCGGCCATTTCAGTTTGATCGACTCAGTGTTTGCGGCCGACTCAGCCAAAAACTTTTGGCACGCCCGCACCGCCGACACGGCGACGATTCGCTGGCATGAAGAAATGTCACTGTGAGATTTTCTGAACAGCAACGACACGAGCAAGTTCGCCCCAGATTGGGCTTCCCATGTTCGATCAAGCCGACCGCGACCGGCTGTCTGATTGTCGGCCATCAGCGCAGTGTGATGCTGAGCGTCTCGTTGGGCATCACCATAAAGGTCGGCGTTTGTGCTGCCTGTTTCGGCAACCCGTTGCACGATCCAGCCGCCTGGCATATTTGCCAGCACTGGGTTTTGCCAGTTGTTATCGGTGCTTGCCATCGGCGAGAATAGTACCCCGTGCTAAAGAAAATCCTGATCGCTAACCGTGGCGAAATTGCAGTGCGGGTCATTCGCACCGCTCGCGAAATGGGTATCGCAACTGTTGCCGTTTATAGCGAACTCGACCGCAACGCATTGCATGTGCGACTTGCTGACGAGGCATATGCACTTGGCGGTCAGACAGCCGCCGAAAGCTACTTAAAAACCAGCGCGATCATTGACGCAATAAAACAAAGTGGCGCTGACGCCGTACACCCCGGTTACGGGTTTTTCAGCGAGAACGCAGACTTTGCCAAAACTATTACAGATATGGGTGTCGCCTTCATCGGCCCACCGCCCGCGGCGATCGTCGAAATGGGAGACAAAGTTTCATCGCGCAAGGCAGCACTTCGCGGTGGCGCACCCATCGTGCCGGGTACAACTGAATTCTTGAAGAGTGTCGATGAAATTTCGCAGTTCGCCAAGACACACGGGTTTCCAGTTGCAATCAAGGCCGCTTTCGGCGGCGGCGGTCGTGGCATGAAAGTTGTGCGCGACGAAAAGAGCGTGCAAGAGGCAATGGATTCTGCGCAACGCGAGTCGAAAGCATTCTTCGGACGTGACGAAATTTATGTCGAGAAATATCTTTCGTGGCCGCGACATATTGAGATCCAACTCGTCGGCGATACCCACGGCAATGTTGTTTGGATCTCATCGCGCGATTGCTCAGCGCAACGACGTCACCAAAAATTAATCGAAGAAGCCCCGGCGCCAGCACTGCCAGATGGTGTCGAAGACGCAATGGGTGCCGCAGCCGTTAAAGCCGCAAAGGCAGTCGGCTATTTCAATGCAGGCACTGTCGAGTTCATCTATCAAGACGACGAGTTCTTCTTTCTTGAAATGAATACTCGCCTGCAAGTTGAGCATCCGGTCAGCGAATTAATTACGGGTATCGATCTCGTCGAATGGCAGATCAGAGTCGCTGCAGGCGAAAAGTTGCCGATGACCCAAAAACAAGTTTTGGCAGCCCGACGCGGCCATGCAATCGAGGTACGAATCAATGCCGAAAATCCGACTGGTGGCAAGTTCTTGCCATCGCCTGGCACGATCACCAAACTCACAACACCCGACGGCTTCGGTGTGCGCTTTGACGGCGGCTACGAATCGGGCGACACGGTCAGCCAGTATTACGACAACTTGGTCGGCAAACTAATTGTTTGGGGCAAAGACCGTGAATCAGCGATTGCCCGAACGATTCGTGCGCTCGAAGAAACAAAAATAGAAGGCTTACACACGACCATCGAAGCCGATCTCGCAATCTTGCGTCATCCTGATTTTGCAGCCACGAAGCATTCAACAAAATGGGTCGAAGAAAAACTCGACCTCTCAAAACTCGTATCAACAACTGGCGAGACTCAGGCGAACAGCGAAGGCCTCGTCGAAAAGAGCACGGTCGTCGAAGTCAATGGCAAACGGTTTGATGTCAAAGTTTGGGTGCCGCCTAATGGTGCCAGCGCGCCGTCTGCACAAAAGACTCGGTCGGCGTCGCGAGGCGCAAGTCAATCGGCAGCAGCGAGCGGCACAGTCACGGCCCCGATGCAAGGCACTGTGATCAAAGTTCTAGTAACCCAAGGTCAAACTGTCAAACAAGGCGATGCAGTACTCGTGCTCGAAGCAATGAAGATGGAGAACCAGATTCAAGCCGACAAAGCAGGAACCGTGGTCAAAATAAATTGCAAGGCCGGTGACACGGTCGGCAGTGGCGATGTGTTGCTAGTCATTGAATAACCTCTTCGTAGCCGGGTGCTGGCCTGAATTACAGTTGATCATCAGCAAAGCAACAAGCCTCACGAAGCGAGAAAAGTGACAGAAAAACCAGCCAGCCAAGAAATCTCTGCAGACGAACCTACAGAGGCTGAACGCAATAGCGGTTTTGTGATCGAACGTTCGCGTCGTCTGAATGCAGTCAACGAACTGCGAGATTCGGGTTCGAATCCGTATCCATATCGTTTCGACCGCACGCACACACTCGGTAAGTTGCGCGAAATGTTCACATCTCTTGAAGCTGGGTCAGAAACTGAGACTGTTGCCGCAGTTGCGGGTCGCATCATGCTTAAGCGTGACCAAGGAAAACTAATTTTCATCACGATCCGTGATCGCAGTGCAGAAATTCAGTTGTTTGTTTCGAAAGCAACTGTCGGCGACGCACAGTTTGATGCGATCAATGATTTAGACCTCGGCGACTGGGTCGGTGCTCACGGCACGGTGATGACCACACGTAAAGGCGAACTCTCAATCAAGGTAACTGCAGTCGAATTGCTCTCAAAATCACTGCGACCGCTGCCCGATAAATTTCACGGCCTTACAGATATCGACACGCGATATCGCCAGCGCTATGCCGACCTAATCGTCAACGACGAGGCTCGTCGAGTCTTCGAAGTGCGACATGCAACGATTGCCAGTTTCAGACGCACTCTGCGTGAGCGCGACTACATCGAAGTCGAGACACCGGTACTGCATCTCGAGGCTGGTGGCGCACATGCACGCCCATTTCTTACACATCACAACACACTTGACATGCCACTGTTCTTGCGCATCGCCCTTGAATTGCACCTCAAGCGGTTGATCGTTGGTGGCATGGAGCGCGTATTTGAGATCGGTCGGGTGTTTCGCAATGAAGGCATCTCTACGCGCCACAATCCAGAGTTCACGATGATGGAGTCATACCAAGCATTTGCCGACCACACAGATGTCATGGATCTCACCGAAGTTCTTATCCGCAATGCTGCGATAGATGCGCTAGGTACGACAACGGTCAATATTCGCGGCACGGAATGCGATCTTGCCAAACCTTGGCGTCGAGTTCGAATGATCGATCTTGCCAGCGAAGCTGTTGGCGAAAAAGTTCATCCATCACAATCAGTCGACTCACTTCGTGCAATCGCCAAAAAAAATGGAATTAATGTCGAAACACGATGGGGTTCCGGTCGAATTATCGAAGAAATTTTTGCCGAAAAATCCGAGTCAACCCTGATCGAGCCGACCTTCGTGACTGGTCATCCCGTTGAAATCTCGCCGCTCGCCCGCGTTGATCGCAACGATCCGTTCTTGACCGAGAGATTTGAGTTATTCGTTGGCACACACGAATTAGCCAATGGCTTCAGCGAGCTAAACGACCCAATCGAGCAACGCGAACGATTCGCCGAAGAAGCAAAATCAAAACTCGCCGGCAACCTTGAAGCCGGAACAATCGACGAAGACTATTTGCGCGCACTCGAATATGGTCTGCCACCAACTGGTGGTCTCGGCGTTGGTATCGACCGACTCGTTATGTTGTTAAGTGGAGCGACAAGCATCAAAGATGTGATTTTATTTCCGACATTGCGACCTGAGGTGTTCGAATAATGTGCGCCACAAAACTTGCTTGGGGTGTTGGCGTCGCAACCGTCGCGCCAAATGACGTGGTCCTCGATGTTTTTTTCCGCAAACTCGGCTGGGGTGAGAGCACGCCGAAAGAGTTTTTGTCATCTTTACCCGAAGCACACACTGATCCGCGTCGCGGTGTGGGCATCGTGCCCGTCAATGTTTCGATTGACACAAGCAGTGCGCCACGCGACGCCACAGATGCGTATTTGCGTCTGCATTTGATGTCGCATCGTTTGGCACTACCAAATTCGATGAACCTCGATGGCATTTTCGGCCTGTTGACAAACGTCGCCTGGACATCGCTCGGCGCAGTGCCTGTCGATCAAATCGACGAAGTCACTTTTAACTTGCGCCGTCGCGGTGAACATCTAACGATTCACGGCGTCGACAAGTTTCCGCGCATGACCGACTATGTGGTGCCAAGTGGCGTGCGCATCGCCGATGCCTCGCGTGTTCGGCTCGGCGCGCATCTTGCGTCTGGCACAACTGTGATGCACGAAGGTTTTTGCAATTTCAATGCCGGCACGCTCGGCACTTCGATGGTCGAAGGTCGAATTTCGGCTGGCGTAATTGTCGACGATGGTTCAGACATCGGCGGTGGCGCCTCGATCATGGGCACGCTTTCAGGTGGTGGCAAAGAAGTTATTCGTGTCGGCAAGCGTTGTTTGCTCGGCGCCAACAGCGGCCTTGGCATCAGCCTTGGTGACGATTGCATCATCGAAGCCGGCCTCTATGTCACTGGTGGCACGCTTGTCAAACTTCCCGATGCGACAATCGTCAAAGCCCGCCAACTTTCTGGTGCCAACAACTTGTTGTTTCGTCGAAACAGCCAAACTGGCGCCGTTGAGGCCTCACAACGCACCGGCTCTTGGGGCGGCCTCAACTCAGCCCTCCATAAAAACTAAAGATTCAATATGGCAGGTATCAAACACGCAATCAAAAGTCTCGCCACTTCATCTTTCGACAGACAACAAGCTTCGATCGTTGAAAAAATAATCGGCACGAAGACTATTTCGCTGCTAGATGTCGGCGCTGCTGACGGTGTTTATGACCGTTGGTCTGTTTTCAAAAAATATATCGACTACTTTGCGGTTGAACCAGACTCGAGATCATCAATAAGCGTGCTCAATTCAAGTGGCGTCTCGTCGTATCACTCAGAAACTTTAATCACAAAAGCCCTGTGGCACTCTGAAGGTGAAGTAACTCTGAATCTCTGTCGCAAACCAATGGCGTCTTCAATTTATGAACCCAACCGCCAGTTCACCGATTTGTTTCCCGAACCCGAACGCAACGACATTGTCGACAAAGTAAAACTTCCATGCGAAACGGTAGACCGAGTTGCCCTGCAGTTGAACACGCATTTCGACGTCATAAAACTCGATATTCAAGGCGCCGAACTCGATGTACTCCGCGGCTCAACGAACAGCCTTGATCACGCTCTGGCTATCGATATCGAAGTTGAGTTCTGCGAACTATACAAAGACCAACCATTATTTGATCAAGTATTTTCGTTTTTACGAAACGCAGGTCTCGACTTCATTGACTTCACTTACATTTATCGTTGGTCACCAGACGCTTACAACGGTTTGGGCCAAGCAACATTCAGCGATGCACTATTTATGCGATCACCAGAAAAGGTTGCCGAATCAAAAAATGCATCAACAATTAGCAAGCTCGCGATAATTTGTGCCGTTTATGAGCGTGGTGATCTGTTGCTCCGTCTTGGCAATGCCTGCACTAAAAACAATTCCATCGAAACAGAAGCGATCAATCAAATTATTGCTCTCGGTCAACTGTTGAGCCGACGAAATGCCAGAACACAGCGCCAACTGAATCGTGCCACGAAACTAATCCGACTTTTCCATCCACGGGTCCGCGCACATATTGCGCACTAACCAGAAAGTTCAATATGAAGTTTGAAGAGTTGCGAGAACTGGTGCGGGCGCGGCGCACAGACATGATGGTCGACAAAGATCGCGCACTTGACGACGGCACGCTCGAAAAACTCTGCGAGTTGGCGATGTGGGCGCCGAACCACAAACTCACGTTTCCGTGGATGTTTGCTGCCGTAACCGGCGACGCTCGCGAACGCTTAAGCAACTGCGTCGCCGATGCGATGGCGCGCGACGGTGACAAGCCCGAAAAAGTCGCCAAAGCCCGCACAAAGTTTCAACGTGCGCCAGTTATTTTGATCGTCGGCACAGAACAAGGCGACACACAGTTACGCACCGAAGAAAATCGCGACGCAGTTTCAGCGGGCATTCAAAACATTTTGCTTGGCGCAACCTCACTTGGTCTGGCGAGTTTTTGGTCAAGTTGCCCCAAAGGTGTCAACGACGATGTTGCAAACTTCTGCGGCTTCAAACCTGCGACCCACATCACAGCGATGATCTACCTTGGCCACCCACAACGCCAGGCGCCAGAAATTGAACGCCCGCCCGCAAAAATTAGAACTATCACGAGCTAAGTCACATTCTCAAGCAACACAGCATGGCACTGCACTGTGCTGAGTGGCGTCAAAAATATTAACTTGGCTGATAGACGCCAAATACCTCGCGCAAGACATCGCTAACTTCGCCCAGTGTGGCGTTAGCACGCAATGCATCTTTCATCGGATAAAGCAAGTTGTCGCTTTGTTGCGCTGCGCTCTTCAATGTTTCAAGCGCTTTACTCACAAGTGCCTGATCGCGCGAAGCGCGCAACTTCGCCACACGAGCAATCTGACTGCGCTCAAGTTCAGGGTCAACTCTTTTCGGCACGAACTTTTCTTCAGATTCAGCAACGAATTTGTTGACACCGACCAATACCCGCGATCCATCATCGATCGACTTCGTGTATGCATAGGCTGATTCTTCGATTTCACCGACTTGAAACCCTGACTCAATCGCTTGCACCGCACCACCCATTTGTTCGATGCGTTCGATGTACTCCCAAGCCAATCGTTCAACTTCGTTTGTCAGCGACTCGACATAATAAGAGCCAGCCAATGGATCAGGCGTGTCGGTGACACCACTCTCGTAGCCAATAATTTGTTGTGTTCGCAATGCAATACGCGCCGCATCTTCGGTCGGCAAACTCAACGCCTCGTCAAAACCATTGGTATGCAAACTCTGTGTGCCACCCAAAACCGCCGCCATACTCTGTACTGCAACTCGCACGATGTTGTTCTGTGGCTGTTGCGCCGTAAGCGTTGAACCACCAGTTTGAGTGTGAAATCGCATCAACAAACTGGCAGGGTTCTTGGCGCCAAATCGATGCAACATAATTTCGTGCCACATGCGGCGACTCGCACGAAACTTGGCCACTTCTTCAAAAAAGTTATTGTGACCGTTCCAAAAAAAACTCAAGCGCGGCGCGAAATCGTCGACATCCAGCCCAGAATCGACCGCTGCCTGCACATAAGCAATCGCGTTCGACAATGTAAATGCAAGTTCTTGCACCGCAGTCGAACCTGCCTCACGAATGTGATAACCAGAAATTGAAATCGTGTTCCACTTCGGAACATGCTTGGCGCAATAGGCAAAAATATCGGTGATGATACGCATCGAAGGTCGCGGCGGGTAAATGTAAGTTCCGCGAGCGATATATTCTTTCAGCAAATCGTTTTGAATTGTTCCCGAAATCTCGGTCGACGCCACGCCACGCTCTTGTGCGACCAACTCGTAAAGCAGCAACAGCACGGCAGCCGTCGAATTGATGGTCATTGATGTAGTCACTTTGTCAAGCGGCAGATCGGCGAGCAATACACGCATGTCTTCGATCGAATCAATTGCGACGCCAACTTTGCCAACCTCGCCAGCCGCACGCGGATGATCGCTGTCGTACCCCATTTGCGTCGGCAAATCGAATGCACACGACAAACCTGTCTGCCCCGCGCTCAACAAAAACTTAAACCGCTCGTTCGTGTCGGCAGCCGTGCCGAAACCCGCATATTGACGCATTGTCCATAAGCGATCGCGATGCATCGTTGGATAAATGCCACGTGTATACGGCGCCTCGCCAGGTTTACCCAAACGATTCGCGGCGTCGAAATCACTCAGCGACTCGTCTGAATACAGCGGCTCGACCTCAATGCCCGAGTCAGTTTTTTTATCAGTCATAAATGCAATCTCAAGGCTACGAGTTTGGTTGCCTCGCCGCGAGCACGGAGATCTCCATCAACCACTCAGGCTTGGCCAAAGCCGGCACGGTCACGAGCGTGCTCGCTGCCAGATGACCATTCAAAGCAGCGTCGCGCGCAGCCATCACAAGTTTTAGTCGCGTCGCCATCTCGCCAAAGTCAGACGAATTGACAACATAAGTCGTCACCGAAATTATGTCACGAGCGTTCATTTTGCCTTCACCAAGAATCGCCAAAATATTTTGCCAAACGACACCAGCCTGTTCGCCAATATTTGCCGGCACACTGCCATCGCGTCGTGTCGGCACAACGCCGGAAGTAACAATCAATTCATGCCCCGCGGGCACATGCACACCGTGCGCATAAGCAGCCGCTGGGGCTGCCATCTCGGCAGGTTTCAGTTCGCGCGGCATAGTCAAGACCTCTCACGATAAGCCATAATTGACGAATGGGCAAGAAAGCGGTGGGACAAGAAAACCTCGCCGACATTGATGTTCTTGAACGAATTCAACAACGAGTTCTCTGGCTCGCTGTGCGCATGGTCGACTATGCCAATCGTGAACGTGAAATTCCGCCAGCACCTGGTGGCAGAGACGCCGAGTTCAATGTGAAAGTTGGCGGCCATATGGCGAGCAGCGCTTCGGTCGTCAGCATCATGACATCACTTTGGTTCGGTCACCTAAATGGCGACGACAAAGTTGCGGTCAAACCTCATGCATCGCCGATTTTTCACGCGATCAAATATCTCACTGGCGAACTCGACAAGTCTTATCTAAAGCGACTGCGCACACTAGGCGGTTTGCAAAGTTACCCGAGTAGAACCAAAGATCCTGATGTCGCCGATTTCTCGACAGGTTCGGTTGGTCTCGGCGCGGTTGCGCCGTTATTTGCATCGATGGTGCGTCGCTACATCGATGCACATTTCGCACCACGACCATCGGCACGCTTCATCGCCCTGGTTGGCGATGCCGAACTCGACGAAGGCAACATTTGGGAAGCGATCGCCGATCCATCACTGCAAGGCCTCGGCAATGTGATGTGGGTCGTTGATGCGAATCGCCAAAGTCTCGATCGCGTTGTACCCGGCATGAAGATCAAGAAACTCGCCGGCTTCTTTGCCGATGCGGGTTGGCATGTGATTGAAGCCAAATATGGCCACAAATTGCAAACCGCGTTCGCTCAACCAGGTGGCGAGTCGTTGCGGCAATATATCGATGACATGTCAAACGAGCGCTATCAAAGTTTGTTTAGTGTGTACGGCTCGGCACTTCGTGAAAAGTTTTTAGAGGGTGCACCAAGCGAAGTCGTCGCCTTCATCAATGATGTTTCAGACGAAGACCTTGCGCCCCTGGTGCAAAATCTCGGTGGCCACGACATCGAAATGCTGCTGGATGCCTATCGCGAGTGCGATCTCGTCACCGACAAACCGAGCGTCGTCTTTGCCTACACAGTCAAAGGTTGGGGCTTACCAATTGCTGGTGATCCACTCAACCATGCCGCTCTACTCTCAGAATCGCAGATCAGCGATCTTCGCAAACGCAACGGTCTGACTCTTGAAACCGAATGGAATCAGTTCGATCACGACAGCGAAGAAGACCGCGTTTGTCGCGCCGTTGGTGGTGACATCAACAACAAAGAGTTGCCCGACAGACCAGTGATCAAAGTTCCACACGAAATCAGCCTGGCAATCGGCAAGAAACCAATTTCAACTCAAGAAGTTTTCGGTCGACTCTTGACTGGTCTCGGCACGATCCCCGAAGTTGCCGAACGAATGGTCACGATGTCGCCCGATGTCAGTATCAGCACCAATCTTGGAGGCTGGATAAACAAGTTCGGGGTATTCAGTTCTGATGAGCAACCAAACTATTTAGGCGACGATCGATTGTTGCGCTGGAACGAAGGTCCGCAGGGTCGACATGTCGAACTCGGCCTCAGCGAGATGAACTTGTTCTTGGCGCTGCACGCATTCGGGCTCGGACACGAACTTCATGGCGAACATTTGTTGCCAATCGGCACGGTTTACGATCCATTCGTGTGTCGTGGTCTCGACGCATTGATTTATGCGCTATACAACGGAGGGAAATTTATTTTGGTTGGCACGCCGTCTGGCGTCACTCTTGCACCCGAAGGTGGCGCGCACCAAAGCACCGTGACGACATCGCTCGGTCTCGAGTTGCCGAACATGACTTATGCCGAGCCGTGTTTCGCGCGCGCACTCGACTGGCTGATTTGCAACGGCCTCGATCGCCTCAGTCAACCTGATGGCGACAGCATGTATCTGCGACTTTCAACTCGACCGATAGATCAGACACCGTTTGAAGAACTCATGGCAACTCGCGGTGCAGATACATTACGCGCCGACGTTTTGGCAGGTGGATACAGATTGCGCGAACCGAATGAAAATCAAATTGCAGATTTGGTTATCGCCGCAACTGGCAGTGTCGTACCCGAAGCAGTTGCCGCCGCAAAACTTCTCGAGACCGAAGGCATCAACGCACTCGTGCTCGACATTTGCTCTCCTGATCGCATTTATCGCGGCTGGCGCACCGCACAACAAAATGCAACCCGCAGCGGTGTCACAACGCGCGATGTCGGCCACTTCGGTGCGCTGCTCACAGAGACTGAGCGTCGCCTACCGATTCTCACGGTGCAAGATTCTGCAAGCCACTCTTTGGCCTGGCTGGGTTCGGTTTTCGGCGCTCGAACGGTGCCTGTTGGCGTTGACGAATTCGGTCAATCGGGCACAATCGCCGAACTTTACGGCCTTTTTGACCTGTTGCCAGAGCAACTCGTCAACGCGGCACTACTCGCCTTGTCGTAACCTAAAGTCATGGCAATCATCGAGAACCAGACCAGCACAAAAAAGAAGATAGATGGCATCGAGTTAACGCCGAAAACTGTCGCACAACTCGCACCACCAAAATTTGCAACCCTCGAACAAGAGCGTCAGCACCGCAAAGAAAAACTTGCCGGCGCAATGCGAATTTTCGGTCGCCTCGGTTTTGGCGAAGGCGTGGCAGGCCACATCACTGTGCGCGACCCTGAGTTCACAGATCATTTTTGGGTCAACCCTTTTGCTAAAAGTTTTCGATACATGCGAGTCAGCGATTTAATTCTCGTCAACCATGACGGTGATGTCGTTTATGGTTCTCAGCCCGTGAACCGCGCGGCGTTTTGTATTCACGCTGCAATTCATCAGGCTCGCCCAGATGTCGTCGCGGCAGCACATGCGCACTCGCCATATGGCAAGTCGTGGTCATCGCTTGGCCGCAAACTTGACCCGATCACCCAAGACTCGTGCTATTTCTATGAAGACCACACAGTGATCACCGAGCAAGGTGGCGCGGTCGTGCTCGAAATCTCTGCCGGCCATGAAATCGCGGCGAAGTTTCCAAAAGGCAAAGCCGCAATTCACCAAAATCACGGTTTGTTCACCGTCGGCGACACGGTTGACGCTGCGGCATTCTGGTTCATCACCATGGAGCGCACCTGTCAAGCACAATTGATGGCCGAAGCCGTAGGTACTCCAAAACTAATTCCGCACGAGATGGCAAGTTATACACGCGAACACACCGCATATCCAGCCGCAGGGTGGTTGCAATTTCAGCCTCTGTGGGAAGAAATTTGTCGCACTGATCCAGATCTTTTCGATTGAGTTCTAATGCCGCTTCACGCGGGCTGAACCGTTTTGCGAATACTGCGCCGCCAGAATTTTTATTCGTTGTCTCAGCCATTGGCCAATACTGTGGCGCAGTCATCGCAGTTCGCTTGTTCGACAATCTCGCGCCAGCCAGTGTCGCCTGGTTGCGAGTCGTCGGCGCGGCAATTTTTTTGCTTACATTCTCGGCTAAATCATTAAGGCTCGGCGGCCGCTGGTCACGCCAACAATTAATTAGCGTCAGCCTTTTCGGTATTTCAACGGCGCTGATGAATTTGTTCTTTTACTTGGCTATTCAACATCTCGATCTCGGCAAAGGTGTGGCGATTGAATTCATCGGACCAATCACTGTCGCCGCACTTCGCACCCGCACGAGCCGCAATTCCATCGCCCTCGTCTTGGCTGTAATCGGTGTCGTAATTTTGTCTGGTCTCGAACTCGGCAACGAACCGTTGGGGCTTCTCTATATTTTTCTGGCTTCAATCATGTGGGCGTTGTACATCGTGATCGGGTCGAAGGTCGCAAGTTTTGATCGCGGCTTATCTGGTCTTGGTATCGGGCTGTTGATTGGCGCAGTTTTTATTGCTCCATTCGGCGCACCATCAAGTGGACCTGCATTCAGCGCACCATGGATTCTCGCGACATGTTTCTTGGTTGGCATCTTGTCAAACGCAATTGGCTACGGCATCGATCAATTCACGCTGCGACGCATTCCAGTTCGAAGATTTTCGGTGTTGCTCGCGCTGCTGCCAGTCACGGCCACAGTTTTCGGACTGCTCTTTTTGAATCAAGTGCCAAGCGTCACCGACCTAGTCGGCATCAGTTTCGTGTTGATCGGCGTTGTTGTGCAACAACGCGACACGCTTCCGGCAACTGAAGTTGTCGCTTAATTTCAAGTAGACTGTTTGCGCGGGCGAGGGAGTTCTAATTCTCTATGCGCATACCCCTAATCTCATTTAAACGACGCTTCGTCGCATTATTCGGCATCGCAACACTCGTTGCGGGGCTGGTACCTGCGCAACTCGCTCACGCTGACGAAGGTCAACTACCCGGCGGTGTCATTATTTACGGTCGCGGTTTTGGCCACGGTCGCGGTCTTAGCCAATATGGTGCTTACGGCTGGGCAACTGTTCACGGCTGGTCGTGGGAGCAAATTCTCGACTTTTATTACGGCGGCGCAACGGGCAACACTCGCTCAAATCTTGAAGCGCCGAATCAAGAGATGACAACTTGGCTCAGTTTGATGAGCAACAAGCAGACTGGCGTCGTTTCTGACTCTGGCGCGATGCGTCTGCTTGAAGACCCAGACTCCGCTCGACGGTTTACCAGCATGGTCGCCCGCGAAAAACCTGGCGCCGAGCGTGTCTATCAAGTTTGGGGTTCAGGCGAACGCAAGTGTCTCAACGAAACCGACTTGCCTGAAGCCGCAGGTTTCGCTTTGATCGGCGAGTTCAACGAAACCGCTTCGTTCGTTACCAACGCCAGTCAAGACCCAGCAGCATCGGCACTTGACACAGTCGGCCTTTGTCAGCAGCGATCAGCAAGCGCAAATCAAGTGCGCTATTACCGCGGCATTATTCGCGCAATCAACAACACCAAAAACGAAAACCGCACGATCAATATCGCTCGCCTCGACGACTATCTGCGTGGCGTCGTGCCACGCGAGTCACCAGCATCATGGGGTGACACTGCTGGTGGTGCGGGCATGAACGCACTTCGCGCGCAAGCAGTTGCCGCTCGATCATATTCAGTTACCGAAAATCGCTACGC
>JAQCDG010000098.1 GCA_027731085.1 Actinomycetota bacterium
CGTCGCCATCGATCTCGGAAACCGATGTATCGCCGGTTTCTCAGAACAAATCGCGACAAACTTGTCGACGTTCATCGCGGCGATGCGCTTGGCATTCAGATGTCCAAGTCGTTTGCGAATCGTATACGGCCCAGTGAACGCCCATTCCATCGGCACTTGTTGATCGAGCAACATGCCAATCATCAGGGCAGTGCCATCGCGATTCAATAGCGCGTCGGCGCTCTCAACGCCAGTTATATAAAGTGTGCGCGTCATTGATGAAGCGCGAATGCGATTTCTGGATCAATCCCATGTCGTTTGATCGCTTCGCTCACAACCTCAGATTTTATTTCGCCTGCAATTGACAATTCATGCAATACGGCAACCACGATGTGTGGTGCGTCGATTTCAAAGTGGCGCCGCAATGCTGAGCGCGTGTCGCTGCGGCCCATGCCGTCAGTGCCAAGCGGGGTAAACGAACGACTCGGCACAAATCGCGCCACCTGTTCGGGCACGATGCGCATAAAGTCGCTGACTGCCACTATTGGCCCCGTTCCGCTGTCCAGCAACTCGGTGACGAGCGGTTGGCGTTGCTGCTGTTCGGGGTGCAGGCGGTTCCAGCGTTCGATTTCGATTGCTTGTTCGCGTAATGACTTATATGAAGTCGCCGACCAAAGTTCGCAACCCACTTCGTATCGCTCGAGCAATTCGGCCGCCGCCGCGCTCGCCGCGGTGTGCGCCGAGCCAGAAAACAAAATCGACGCACGATGTTTAGCAGTTGGTGCCGGCTTCCACAAATAGAGACCTTGCATAATTTGTTCGGCGACGCTCTTTGTCGAATCGCGCGATTCTGGCATCGCGGGCATCAGGTAGTTCTCGTTGTACAGCGTCAAGTAATAAAACACGTCACGCTGTGCATCGCCGTACATTTCTTTGATGCCTTCGCGCACGATCGTTGCAACTTCGTAAGCAAATGCCGGGTCGTATGCGCGACACGCGGGCACCGTGCTCGCCAAAACCAACGAGTGACCGTCTTGGTGTTGCAAACCTTCGCCGTGCAGGGTCGTGCGTCCGGCAGTCGCACCCAACAAGAAGCCCTTGGCTCGAGCATCGGCGGCTTGCCAAATTAAATCGCCAACTCGCTGAAAGCCGAACATCGAATAAAACGTGTAGAACGGCACCATCGGCACGCCACGGGTGGCATAACTCGTGCCAGCTGCGATGAAACTCGCCAGACTGCCGGCTTCGGTGATGCCTTCTTCAAGAATTTGACCGTCGCTCGCTTCGGCATATTTAAGCAACATGTCATGATCAACCGGTTCATATTTCTGACCCTGCGACGCATAGATCTTTAATTCGCTGAACAGCGAATCCATGCCGAATGTACGCGCCTCGTCTGGAATAATCGGCACGACACGCTCACCGAATTCTTTGTCGCGTGCCAAGTTGCGCAACAGCCGCGTGAAGCCCATCGTCGTGCTGACACTTTGTGTCGCACTTCCGTTCTCGAATTCTTTGAACGCGTCATCACTCGGCAAACTAATGGCCTTGCGCACGGTCGTCGTGCGTCGTGGCAATGCGCCACCAAGTGCCCGGCGGCGTTCGATCATGTACTGATATTCAACACTGTCAACTGGTGGGCGATAGTAAGGCGGATCTTCGGCCTCGAGGTCGGCGTCAGAAATTTCTTCGTTCAAATGCAAACGGTCGCGCAATGTCTTTAACTGTGCATCGGTCATTTTCTTGATCTGGTGTGTGGCGTTGCGACCTTCGATGTCGTCGCCGAGCGTCCAACCCTTCACGGTCTTGCACAAAATTGCCGTTGGTCGACCAGAGCCAGCGTTCTCAGTTGCCGCACGATATGCCGCATAAAGTTTGCGATAGTCGTGACCGCCACGCGGCAGGTTTTGCAAGTCTGCGTCCGACAGGTGGCTGACCATCTCGCGCAAGCGCGGATCTGGTCCAAAAAAGTTTTCACGAATATAGTTGCCGTCTTCGATCGTGTATCGCTGAAACTCGCCGTCGACAGTCGTGTTCATCTTGTTCAGCAGCGCACCCGATGTGTCGCGTGCCAAAAGTTCGTCCCACTTCGAGCCCCAAACAACTTTGATCACATTCCATCCGGCACCACGAAATGTCGCTTCGAGTTCTTGGATAATTTTTCCGTTGCCACGCACCGGTCCATCAAGACGTTGTAAGTTGCAATTCACGACGAATACCAGGTTGTCTAGTTGCTCACGCGCAGCAAGCGAGATCGAGCCAAGTGTTTCGGGTTCGTCACATTCGCCGTCACCCAAGAACGCCCACACACGACTTGCGGATGTGTCGTCAATTTTGCGATTCATCAAATATCTGTTGAACCGGGCTTGATAAAGCGCCGTCAGTGGGCCAAGACCCATAGATACAGTCGGAAACTCCCAGAACTCGGGCATCAATCTCGGGTGCGGGTAACTCGACAAGCCGCGACCCTCGCGACCGATTTCGCGTCTGAACGAATCTAGATCTTCTTCATTCAGTCGACGCTCTAAAAATGCGCGAGCATAAACACCAGGCGCCGCGTGTCCCTGAAAATAAACATGGTCACCAGGTGAGCCGCTGTCTTTGCCCTTGAAGAAGTGGTTGAAACCAATTTCATAGAGACTCGCCGACGAAGCAAATGTCGACAAGTGTCCACCGATGCCTTCTGCTTTCGTGTTCGCACGCACGACCATGACGGCGGCGTTCCAACGAACGTAGGCACGAATTCTTCGCTCGAGATGTTCGTCGCCCGGAAACCACGGTTCGTATTCGGTTGAAATGCTGTTGATGTATGGCGTCGAAACAGTCGCCGGAAAACTCACTTGACTCGCACGCGCACGCTCTAAAAGTCGCGACAACAAATATCGCGCACGAGTTTTGCCCTGCACTTCGACCACCGCATCAAGCGAGTCGAGCCATTCTTCTGTTTCGCCTGGGTCGGTGTCTGGCAGTTGATGTATTGATCCGTCAAACAGCACATGGCTAGTCTCGCAGAAAATTGCGACATCGCAAAGATGTATGTCGCTATTCACCTTAAGTTTGCGCAAGTATTAAAGGAATGTCAATTGTTATCTACACCGACGGTGCTTGTTCGGGCAACCCTGGCCCTGGTGGGTGGGCGTGGGCTGTTGCACCAACTGGCGAGCCGTGCGGTTTTGGCAGCGAGATGAAAACTACTAATCAGCGGATGGAGTTGCTCGCCGTGATCAACGCCCTGCGCACATATTCAGATTTTCGCGAGCCCATTGAAATAGTTTCAGATAGTACATATGTCGTGCACTGTTTTCGTGACAAGTGGTGGATGGGTTGGCAGCGACGCGGTTGGAAAAACTCACAGCGTCAGCCAGTTGCCAATCGCGACTTATGGGAGCCGCTAATTGAACTGGTCAACAGTCGTGACGATGTGTCTTTCAGATGGGTCAAAGCTCACGACGGCGAGCCGATGAACGAACTCGTCGATCAATTAGCGGTTGCCGCATCGCTTGGCGCAACCTAGCGCGCGCACAAGTTGCTCGCACTCGCACAACTTGCGTAGTCTGCAGGCATGGACATTAAAGGTGTAAGCGCAATAGTTACAGGTGGAGCATCAGGTATCGGAGCAGCAGTGTCACGGATGTTGGCCGCTCGCGGAGCAAAAGTCGTCGTGGCCGATGTGCAAGAAGAAAAAGGCAACGCCCTCGCCAAAGAAATCGGCGGCGCATATTGCAAAGTCGATGTGACCAATACGCAAGACATAATCAACGCCACCGAGATGGCCAAGTCGATGGGCCCAGTTCGTGTGCTGGTCAATTCGGCTGGCATCGGTTGGGCGCAACGCACTGTTGGCAAAGATGGCAGTTACGAGTCGGCGGCAAACCTCGACGCATTCAAAAAAGTTATTGCGATCAACTTGGTCGGTTCATTCGACTGCATTCGCATCGTCGGCACCGCAATGAGCACCACCGAACCACTCGAGCATGGCGAGCGTGGAGCAATCGTCAACATCGCATCAGTTGCCGCTTACGACGGACAGATCGGCCAGGCTTCATATTCGGCTTCAAAGGGCGGAGTAGTCGGCATGACGTTGCCGATCGCTCGCGATCTTTCGGCAATTGGCATCCGCGTTAATACGGTTGCACCTGGCTTGATCGACACACCTATATATGGTCAAGGCGAAGCGAGCGAAAACTTCAAGGCAAACCTCGAAAAGGGTGTTCTATTTCCGCATCGACTTGGCGCACCAGATGAACTCGCGTCGATGGTCGTTGAGTGCATCACGAATAGTTATATGAATGCCGAGTCGATTCGCGTCGACGGCGGCATTCGCATGCCGCCGAAGTGACGAATACGCATGCCGCCGAAGTGACGAATCGATAGTTTGCGTGGTTGATGTCCACGTTCTTCACCGTCATCCATTTACGCCGTTCGACGAGACGCCCGTTGCTGAGGCTGCGTCGTTCAAAGCGATGCCGATACCCGAGCGGATTTTGCCGCAAATTGCCGGCGAAAATTTTCGACATCGTCTCGGCATTTGGCCGCTTGATCTTGCCAATTGGTTGCCTCGAGATGCA
>JAQCDG010000010.1 GCA_027731085.1 Actinomycetota bacterium
GACCGTACAGTTTGCAGTCTTTACAAATCGGATCATCTGGGTCGGTTTCGTTGTGCAGTTTCCAGGCTTCGTATTGGTCTGCTTTGCCTTTGCCCGAGTTTGGCGTGAAATAGCCGAGCGGCACAAAGCCACGGTAATTGCCTTTGACAACCATGTCTTGCATCAAAATCTCGCGTGGCGTTTCAAAAACTTTTGAAACTGCTTGGCGCATGTCGGCGACGATTTTTTCATCGACACCGTGATTAATGATGACGGCGAAACCGATTTCGCTGAGTGCCAAATAGAGATTGCTCGCCGCGTCGTTGTAATTTGTATTCGAGGTGCTCTTCAGCGCCGAGATGTCGATAATCTCGAGGCGCTTATTGAGCGAGTTCATTTACTCGGGCTTGGTGTTTTGGACGTGTTGAAAGCCAAAGCGACCTTTGATGCACAGGTTGCCGTGCGTTACCGAGTGGTCGCTAGGCGAGGTGACTTTGACGATTGTGTTGTCTTGCACATGCAGGGTGAGTGCGCAACCGACCCCGCAATACGGACAAATTGTGTCGGTTTGAGTTTGTTCGGGTTCGTTCCATGTGCCGGCTTGACGCATGTCGTATTCACTTGTGAACATCAGCGCGCCGGTTGGGCAAACCTGAATGCAGTTGCCACAATAAACACACGCCGAATCTGTCAGGTCGACGGCAAACTCGGTTGAAATTCTGGTGTCAAAGCCGCGACCAGCAGTTGTGATTGCAAAAGTATTTTGCCATTGCTCGCCGCAAGCGTCAACACACTGGTAACACAAAATGCATTTCGAATAGTCGCGCACATAAAGCGCATTGTCGATCTTGACGGGTTGGTGCACTGTCTCGGCAGTTTTGCCATCTGGCGGGTGATGGTGGCCCGTGACGGCATCGTCGCGGTTGTCATGATGAAACGACGGGGCACCGAACCGTGAGGGGTTTGCGCTGTAACTTTGATTCCATTTCGCGACGTTTTTTGTCAATGACAAGTCGACCGATGAACCGAGAAGTTCGAGCACGAGTTTGCGGCTGTGAGTCGTGCGCTCTGAGTCTGTTTTGACGACCATGCCCGCTTCAACTTTGCGCGAGCAGCTTGGCACGAGAGTGCGTGAACCTTCGAGTTCGACCATGCACACTCGGCACGCATTTTTTGGCGTAATTGTGTCGCCGTAACATAAAACTGGAATTTCTTTACCTGACGCGCGGCAGGCATCAAGAAGTGTTGAGCCTTCTGGTGCCGTAATCTTTTTGCCGTCGATCGTCAGCTCTACGCTTTTGCGAACTTGAAGACCGGTTGTCACTTGTGTGCTCATGCTGAAAATACCTTAAGTCGTGTAAGAGCAGAGTCGATGGCATTGTGCGCGGTTTGACCTAAACCGCAGATGCTGGCGTCGCGCATCACCTGCCCAAGATCACGGAGCAATTGCAGATCAATGGCGGCGTTGTCAGTGCCGGATGACTTGACCAATCGGGCGAGGGCTTCTTGTTGTCGCACCGTGCCGACCCGACATGGCACGCATTGGCCGCATGACTCGTCGCGAAAGAATGCGGCGATGCGTTGCAGTTGGTCGACCATGTTTACGCTCTGATCAAGCACCATCACCACGCCTGAGCCGAGTGTGGTGCCTGCGGCTCGTGCCGCTTCGAGTGTGAGTTCGAGGTCTAGATCTTCAGGACCAACGAAACCGCCCGCAGCACCGCCCAACAACACGGCCTGTAATTGCGAGCCTGATTTGAGGCCTCCGGCAAGATTTATTAGTTCTCTTAAAGTGACGCCGAAAGTGACTTCATAAACACCTGGCTTGTTGACGGCGCCCGAGATGCAGAAAAGTTTCTTGCCTTTAGAGTTGCTCGAGCCCCAAGATGCATATTTTTCGCCAGAGTTATTGAGGATCGGTAGAACATTGAATAGCGTTTCGACATTGTTGACCACAGTTGGTTTGCCGAAGAGACCGACTTCAACTGGAAACGGCGGTTTGTTGCGTGGCTCGCCGCGAAATCCCTCAATCGAATTAAAAATAGCAGTTTCTTCGCCGCAGATGTACGCGCCAGCACCCCTGAAAATAGTGATGTCAAAGTTGAAGCCCGACTCGAGAATGTTGTCGCCGAGATATTTTTTAGCACGGGCAACTTCAATCGCATTGGTCAAATTTCGTAAAGCGCGCGGATACTCGCCGCGCAAATAAATGTATCCGTGTTGACAACCCGTGGCGAACGCCGCAATTGTCATTGACTCGATCATCGCGAATGGGTCGCCCTCCATAAGCACGCGGTCTTTGAACGTGCCAGGTTCTGATTCGTCGGCGTTGCAGATCAGGTATCGCGTCTTGACTGGCTGCGCCGCAACTGCTGCCCATTTTCTGCCGGTTGGAAACGCTGCACCACCGCGACCGACCAAACCAGATGCTGTGACTTCAGCGATTACATTTTCTGCGCCGATTGCGAATGCCTTGCGCAACGCCAGATAGCCATCATGCGAGATGTAGTCGTCGATGCTGAGTGGGTCGACGATGCCGATTCGTGAAAGCAACACCAGCGATTTGTCCGGGGTTTGAGGTGCTGCTTGGGCAATTGGCTGCTCGGTTGGTGCGCTTTTACCGGCAACAAGTTCGGCGATCTGCTTGGTAGTCGCTGGTGCGAGAACTTCCTGGCGCACGGTGACGCCAGTTTCGATGACGAGCACTGATGGTGCGCGTTCGCATGTGCCGAGACAAGGCGACGGAATTGCGCCCTCAGGAATTGTCTCTTCGGTGCAACCTGATGCCGCGCGACAGGCGAGGTCAACGCAGACATGAACTTGACGCGCTGGTCGTTCGTTGGTGTCGAACAGCGCATAAAAGGTAGCAACACCATAGATTTCGGCCGGTGCGATATCAAGGCGTTGCGAAATATAATTAATTGCACCACGACTGATGAAGCCGACTCGATCGTTGACGCTATGCAGCGTTGGCAGCAGCCGATGTCGCAACTGACGCAGTTCTCCGCCACCACGCGAAACGCGCAGCCCCAATTCGTCGCGCTGTGCACCTTGCGAAGTTTCAGAGGGTTGCCCGAGCAACGAGTCGACAGCGTTTCGTTCCTCGGCGTTAGCCGTGCCTGATGCGATTTTGAGATCCATTGCCTCCTTGACTTTACGACTTAATTCGTCATGACGGCGATTTGTCTATTATTGGATGCATATATATGGGTAACAGTTTCGGTGGTGCCGTCAATTTTGTAGATCTAGATCGCTATCCGATTGACCACGATTGCCAAGCGCGCCGTGATCTGCTCACAAGCGCACAGGCTCTGATAAAAGCCGATGGCAGCGCCGTGCTCAAAGGGTTTATCAAGCCCGAAAAGATCGGCGAATTGGAGGACTGGAAATTATTATTCGCCGGCGACCGGCACTTTTGATTTGATTCGCTCGATTTTTACAGCTGCTGCTTTGAACTCTGCGGTGCCTGATTTTGGATCAGTTGCATCGATGGTGATCAAGTTTGTGTTCACCTGATCAGGGAAGTGCATCGTCATGAACACGAGACCAGGTCGCAAACTCTTGTCGATGCGTACGGGCACTTCGAGTGAGCCACGCAAAGAACTGACGCGAACGATTTCGGCATCACGCAGCGAAAGTTTTTCGGCATCTTCAGGCGAAACATCAATTGTTTCGCCAAAACGCAACGGGCTATCAAAGCCACGAGTTTGAACACCCGTGTTGTAAGAGTCGAGTCGCCGACCAGTCGTCAGGCGCAACGGAAACTCTGGTGATGTGGCTTCAACTGGTGGTTCATCGATCACGACACTGAACGGCGCCAATCGGCCACGCTTGGTCGGGTCTTTATCCCACAAGCGACCGTGCAAGAAAGATGGTTCGAGTTTGTCTTCGCTGAAGCATGGCCATTGAATGCCGCCAAGTTCTGCCAGACGCTTATACGACATGCCGGCGTGCATCGGAGAGAGGCTGCGAAGTTCATCCCAGATCTCCTCGGTTGACGTATATTTCCAATCGTGGCCCATTTCGCGTGCCAGGTCGAGAATGATTTGAATATCGTCGTGGGCATTGCCCGGCGAGTTGATTGCCTTACGCACGCGTTGCACGCGGCGCTCTGAGTTGGTAACCGTGCCGTCGCTTTCGCACCACGATGCCGAGCCAGGCAGAACCACATCGGCAAGTTCAGCAGTTTTAGTCATGAAGATGTCTTGCACGACCAAGAAGTCGAGATTCTCGAGCAGATGCGTGGCGTGTGTGCCATCGGCTTCGGATTGTGCAGGGTTTTCACCGATTACGAAAACTGCTCGCAGTTCTTTGCGCTCCATGGCGGCAAACATTTCTGTGAGGTTCCACCCATATTTTGGTGGAATTGTGCAGCCCCACTTTTTATTGAATTTCTCGCGGGCGACATCGTCTTGCACATCTTGGAAGCCGGGCAGTTTGTTCGGTAACGCACCCATGTCGCCGCCACCTTGAACATTGTTTTGGCCACGCAACGGGTTGAGACCTGCACCTGTGCGACCAACATGGCCGCACAGAAGTGCGAGGTTGATCAGACTAAGAACATTGTCGACACCGTTGTGATGTTCGGTGATGCCGAGTGTCCAACACAATTGTGCGCTGCCTGCTTTGGCAAATGAGTGGGCGAGTTCACGAATTGCTTCTGGCGGCACGCCTGTGACTTTGCTGCCGACTTCGAGCGTCCAAGGTTCGACTGACTTTGCATATTCGACAAAATTTGTGGTGCTGCCTTCGATGAATTGTTTGTGGGCCAGACCAGAGTGGATAATTTCTCGAGCGATCGTATTTGACAGAGCAATATCCGAGCCAACATTTAGACCGAGCCAGATGTCGGCGAACTCGGCTGAAGCGGTTCGTCGCGGATCGACGACGAAAAGTTTTGCGCCGTTGCGCACACCTTGCAGAACATGATGAAAGTAAATTGGGTGTGCTTCGCGGGCGTTTGAACCCCACAGCACGACTACATCGGTTGTTTCAACCTCGGCATACGAACTCGTGCCTCCTCCTGCTCCGAAAACGGTGGCCAGACCGACCACGGAAGGTGCGTGTCAAGTTCGATTACATGAATCAATGTTGTTCGTGCCGATTACCGCACGAGCGAACTTTTGGGCGATGAAGTTCATCTCGTTGGTCGACTTTGAACAGGAAAAGAAGCCGACTGCTGATGGCGAGAATGCGTCCCGTGTTTCGGCTAATCCTTTTGCTGCTCTGGTCAGCGCCTCTTGCCAAGTTGCAACGCGCAACACGCCATTGTCGCGAACCATCGGCTCGGTGATTCGCATGAAAGGGTCAAATTTGTGCTTTGCCATAACGAGTTAACTTTAGCAACCTGCGATGGTTTATCCCCGATTAAACCAAGTTCTGTAGAGTGGAGCGTTGCATAAATCCAGGTGAGTAGTAAACGAAAGAGGAAGTAATGGGCTTTCCATCAGATCTTGAAATTGCGCGCAAAGCCACGGCTAAGCCGCTGACTGAGATCGCCTCTCAAATGGGCATCGCCAGCGAATTTCTTGAACCGTATGGCAAAAGTCTCGCCAAGATAAGTCTCGACGCTATTGATTCTTTGAAGTCGCGCCCGAAGGCAAAATATGTCGTAGTAACTGCGATTACGCCGACGCCACTAGGTGAAGGTAAGACGACGACGACTGTTGGCTTGGGTCAAGCGATGAAACATATTGGCAAGAAAGCGACGATCAGTTTGCGTCAACCGAGCATGGGACCAACTTTCGGCATCAAGGGCGGGGCTGCTGGTGGGGGCTACAGCCAAGTAATCCCGATGGAGTTGTTGAATTTGCATTTGACCGGCGACTTTCATGCGGTGACTGCGGCGCACAATTTGTTGTCGGCGATGGTTGATAACCACTTGCATCAAGGCAACAGTCTTGATCTTGATTTAAACAACATCACTTGGCGACGAGTGATGGATGTCAACGATCGTTCTCTGCGCAACTTGATTATTGGTCTTGGCACCAAAGAAGACGGTGTAGTGCGTCAGACTGGTTTCGACATCACCGCCGCGTCCGAAGTGATGGCGATTCTTGCATTGGCAAATTCAAAAGAAGACATGCGCAAGCGTTTTTCGCGAATCGTCGTCGGCTACGACTCTCAGGGCAAGCCGGTGACGGCCGAGCAATTAAGCGGTGCAGGTTCGATGGCAGTAATCATGGCTGATGCAATTAAGCCGAACTTGTTGCAGACCATCGAGAACACGCCAGTGATCGTGCACGCCGGACCGTTTGGCAACATCGCCCACGGCAACTCGTCGATTGTTGGCGACTTGATCGGTATCCATACTGGTGATTATTTGATTACTGAAGCGGGCTTCGGTGCGGATATGGGTGCTGAGAAGTTTTTCAACATCAAGTGTCGTGCTTCGGGTCTCGTGCCTGACGCTGCCGTGCTGGTTGCAACCGTGCGGGCGCTAAAGGCGCACTCTGGAAAATATAAAATTGTCGCTGGCAAAGCATTGCCAGAAGATTTGCTCAAAGAAAACCCCGACGACGTTATTGCGGGTGCGGCGAACTTGGTTAAGCAAATTGAAAACGTCAAAGCCCACGGCGTTTCTCCGGTTGTGGCGATCAACGGGTTTCCGACAGACCATAAGTCAGAGCACGAGGCGATTCGCAAAATCGCCGAGGGGGCTGGTGCGCGGGTTGCAGTGTGCACGCACTTCGCCGATGGTGGCGCGGGCGCAACAGATCTTGCCAAGGCTGTTGTCGAGGCTTGCAACGATAAGAACACCTTCCATTTCTTGTATCCAGACGAAGCGTCGCTTAAAGAAAAGATCGAAAAGATCGCCACGACAATTTACGGTGCGGCAAAAGTTGAGTACACGAGTCTCGCCAATAAGCAGATCAAGAACTACACAGATAATGGGTTTGCGAAACTGCCGATTTGTGTTGCCAAGACTCACTTGTCGATTTCGGGTGATGCGTCGTTGCGCGGCGCCCCGACGGGTCACACTTTGAACGTGCGTGAAGTGCGGGCGTCAATTGGCGCCGGATTTGTTTATCCAATTTGTGGTGACATGCGCACAATGCCAGGACTCGGCACTAAACCTGCTGCAGCAATCATCGACTTCGATGCGAACGGTGAAATAGTCGGATTGTCATGAGCGCAGAAGTTAAGTGCACTGCTGGTGGGGCAATTTTGCTTGACGGCATCATGTTGCGCGATCAAACGGTTGCAAAAATTAAGGCAACGATTACCGCAGCAGGAAACCCGAAGATTTGTTTGGCAACTGTGCTGATCGGTGACGATGCACCGAGTCATATATATGTGAACAACAAGCATAAAAAAGCTCAGGAAGCCGGCATGGTTTCGCGCAGCGTCAATTTGCCGGCGACGGCGATCCAAGCGCAGGTTGAGCAGGCAGTTGCAGAGTTGGTCGACGACAAGAGCGTGCACGGCATTTTGGTGCAACTGCCGTTGCCGAAGCACATCGACAGCGAGGCTGTGCTTAGTTTGTTGCCAGTCGAAAAAGATGTGGACGGTTTGACCGAAAGATCGCTAGGTCGTCTTGTGCGCGGACTGAAGGGTCATGTGCCGTGCACACCGCTTGGAGTGATGCGGCTACTTGAAAAGTACGAAATCGAAACTAAAAGCAAGCGCGTGGTTGTTATTGGTCGGTCGGCCCTGGTCGGTTTGCCACAAGCGTTACTGCTTGTGCGTCGCGGCGCTGACGCCACCGTAACGGTCGCACACAAATCGACCCCAGACATGATCGATGTTTGCCGTGAGGCCGACATAATTATCGCTGCGGCTGGGTCAGCCCGCATGGTCACTGCTGCCCATGTCAAACCCGGCGCAACTGTGATCGATGTCGGCGTGACTCGCCTTGACAACAAGATTGTTGGCGATGTTGATTTTGACGCGGTGCAGTCGATTGCTAGGGCGATAACGCCGATGCCTGGAGGCACCGGTCCGATGACGATTGCGTGTTTGCTCGAGAACACTCTTGAAGCGGCGCGTATGTTGGGTGCGATTTGAAAAAACTCAAGATTACGTACGACTACATAATTGTCGGCGGTGGTTCGGCAGGTTCTGCGCTTGCCAACCGGTTGAGCGCAGATTCGCGCAAGACAGTTCTTGTTCTTGAAGCGGGACGTCCCGACTATTGGTGGGATGTTTTTATTCACATGCCTGCTGCGTTGACGTTTCCGATTGGTAGTCGGTTTTATGACTGGCTCTATGTTTCGGAACCCGAACCGCATATGAACAATCGCCGCGTGACTCAAGGTCGGGGCAAAGTTTTGGGCGGCTCATCAAGCATCAACGGGATGATCTTTCAGCGAGGTAATCCTCTCGACTATCAACGGTGGGCAAGTGACCCTGGCATGTCAACTTGGGACTATGCACACTGCTTGCCATATTTCAAGCGTCTTGAAAATTGTTTGGCTGCGCCGAGCGACGATCAGTATCGCGGACATGACGGACCACTCGTGCAAGAACGCGGTCCAATTAAGAATCCGTTGTTCGGTGCGTTTTTCAAGGCTGTACAGCAGGCAGGACATGAGTTAACAGCCGATGTGAACGGATACAAACAAGAAGGCTTTGCGGCATTTGATCGAAATCTGCGTCGTGGTCGCAGACTCAGCGCGGCGCGGGCGTATCTGCATCCGGTGATGCATCGAAAAAATTTGAAAGTTCAATGTCGGGCGCTTGTCACAAAGTTGATCATCGAAAATAAAAAAGTAACTGGCGTGAATTTCGAATTACCGTTTGGTCGCAAGCGAACTGTTTGCGCTCGTGAAGTTATTTTGTGTGGTGGTGCGTTTAATTCGCCCCAGTTGTTGCAAGTTTCGGGCATTGGTGATAGTGAAGATCTGAAGAAAGTCGGTGTTGAGCCGGTGCATCACTTGCCTGGTGTCGGTGCGAACTTGCAAGACCACCTTGAGGTTTATGTGCAGCATTCGTGCAGTCAACCTGTGTCGCTGAACCCGATGCTGAAGATGCACTATCGCCCGTTCATTGGTTTGCTCTGGTTGTTTCGTCGCGGAGCCGGGGCTTCAAATCAGTTTGAAGGCGGCGGGTTCATTCGTGGCAACGATTCGTTCAAGTACCCGAACTTGATGTTTCACTTTTTGCCGATCGCGGTGCGCTACGACGGCACGGCACCCGCGGGGGGTCACGGTTACCAGGTGCATATTGGTCCGATGTATTCAAATTCGCGTGGCAGCGTAAAAATCAAGTCACCCGATGTGCGCGTCAAGCCGGAACTACGTCTTAACTATTTGTCAACTCCTGAAGATCGTCAAGAGTGGGTAGAGGCGATCGCGGCTGCACGAAAAATTTTGTCACAGCCGGCGTTCAAAGATTTTGACGGGGGCGAGATTTCGCCCGGCCCAGAGTGCCAAACAGATTCACAAGTTCTCGAATGGGTTCGGCGCGATGGCGAAACGGCATATCACCCTTCGTGCACTTGCAAAATGGGGGTTGACGAAATGGCGGTAGTCGACCCGTTATCTATGCGTGTGCATGGAATAGATGGCTTGCGAGTCGTCGATGCTTCGGTGATGCCATACGTGACCAACGGCAACATCTACGCCCCGACGATGATGATTGCCGAGAAAGCCGCGGACATTATTCTTGGCGTCGAGGCACTCAAATCCGAGACGGTGCAATACTTCATCCACTCAAACTGATAGCGTTCAATTCGTTGTGCTGGGCAACCAATTAAAGATGATTTTGCACTAGTAATGGAGAAAATGTGAGCAACGAAGAATTTCAAGATATTGATCTCGCCCAATTATCAGACGAAGATCTCACCGCACAGATGCACGACGACCTTTACGACGGTCTTGGTCCAGAAATTATCGAAGGCACGACGATTTTGCTGGACCGCGGCTGGTCGGCGACGAAAGTTTTAGAAACGGCACTCGTTGAGGGCATGCGTATTGTCGGCATCGACTTTCGCGACGGCATTTTGTTTGTGCCGGAAGTTTTGCTCTCAGCCAACGCGATGAAGGGTGGCATGGCGATTTTGCGTCCGCTGCTGGCCGAAACTGGCGCCGAGTCGGTGGGCAAAGTAGTAATTGGCACCGTAAAAGGCGATATTCACGACATTGGCAAAAATCTTGTAGCGATGATGATGGAAGGCGCTGGGTTCGAAGTTATTGACCTCGGCATCAACACAGATGTCAACAAATATCTGGCCGCACTCGAAGAGCACAAGCCAGACATTCTAGGTATGTCGGCTCTGTTGACTACGACGATGCCGTACATGAAAGTCGTGGTTGACACGATGAAAGAAAAGGGCATTCGAGACAAATACATCATCTTGGTTGGCGGTGCACCGCTCAACGAAGAATTCAGTGTCGCTGTTGGGGCAGATGCTTATTGCCGCGATGCTGCCGTGGCGTCGGAAACCGCCAAGCAACTCGTGGGTGCGCGTCGCCTGCGAAACGCCGAGCCTCCTGGCCCTTCAGTCGCCTAAGAAACAAGTTGCGATGTCGTCCGACACGCGACCATTGGTAATTGCGTGTGGTGCTCTAGTCAGCGAACTTCGTGCGGTTCTTGTTGCGTCGGGCATTGAAGATTCGGTTGAAGTCAGATATCTACAGGCGAACTTACATAATCGACCAGAGAAAATTGCACCGCAAGTCGAAGAACTCTTGGCCCAAGAATCTGACCGAAGAATTTTTGTCGCCTATGCCGATTGTGGCACTGGCGGGCACTTAGACATGGTGCTGGAAAAATATCCAAAAGTTCAGCGACTGCCTGGTGCGCATTGCTACGAATTCTTTGCGGGAACCGATGCATTTATGGCTGCGCACGACGAAGAACCAGGCACTTTTTATCTGACTGATTTCTTGGCGAAGCACTTTGAGGCATTGGTGTGGCAGGGTCTCGGGCTCGACGAACACCCTGAACTGCGCGACATGTATTTCGGCAATTATCGCAGGGTAGTGCTTTTCTCACAAACGAACAATCTTGAAATAGTTGGGGCGGGTCGGGCTGCTGCGCAAAAGTTGGGTTTAGAATTTGAACACCGACATGTCGGTCTAGAAAAATTCGCGAAATCAGTACCTGTTTCTTTTTTGAAACAAACTGACAAGCAATAGTCGTAAGTAGTCGGCGAGGGAGAAAAGCAAGTGCCACGTGGAAGCAACGAAGTGATCGTAATTTTGTGGCGTGATATACCCGCGCAAGTGAACGCCCAGATGGGTCGCGAGCGCAAGCAGGTGCAACTAGACGAAAAGTTTCAGCGGGCAATCGATCGCGCCAAGCGCAAGGCCCACATTTATACGGCCGAAGAAGATATCGCCCAGTGGCGTCGTGTGAGTTTGCCTCTTGTCGGTGACCTGGCCGCGGCTGCCCAGCGCGAGGCCGATCGCCTAGATAACGAGTATTCTCGTGAGCGTCTCGGCAAGCTCGCATTCGCGGGCGGGTTCGAAGCGGATGTAAAAGATGACGACTTCACGAACCAACAGCTTTTAGACCTTGAAGAACTCGAAGAAAATGAATAATAAATTCAAAAAGAAAGATTGAAATGACCGACACAATAATCTCATCAGCAACCAAAGAAGTAGTCATTGGGTTTGGTCGCCCTTTCGTGATGATTGGCGAGCGCATTAACCCGACAGGTCGCAAGTTGTTGGCAGCAGAAATGAAAGAGGGCAACTTCAGTCGAGTTGAAGCAGATGCTTTGGCACAAGTATTGGCTGGTGCGCACATGTTGGATGTCAATGCGGGTATTCCATTGGCGGACGAGCCGGCGCTTTTGGCTCGAGCAATAAAATTAGTGCAATCAATAACTGACGTGCCGCTGTCGATTGATTCATCGATCATCGAAGCTCTTGAGGCGGGTCTTGCGGTGTATCAGGGCAAACCCTTGGTTAACTCTGTAACTGGTGAAGACGCAAATCTTGAGCGCGTTCTGCCGCTTGTCGCAAAATATGGTGCCGCGGTTGTTGCAATCTCGAATGACGAGACTGGCATCAGCATGGACCCCGATGAACGGTTCGCTGTAGCCAAGAAAATTGTGCAACGCGCAGCCGACCACGGCATTCCGGCGAGCGATGTGGTTGTTGACCCACTTGTAATGCCGATTGGTGCGATGGGTGATGCTGGTCGTACGGCGTTTAAAATTATTCGCCGATTGCGTGAAGAATTGAAAGTCAACACGACCTGTGGTGCATCGAACGTAAGTTTTGGGATTCCGGCGCGCAACAACATCACCGGCACATTTTTGGCGATGGCGATCGGCGCAGGTATGACCTCGGCGATCATGAACCCTCTTCACGCGGAAGTTAAAACACTGGTTATGGCAGCCGATGTGCTCGTGGGGAACGATGAAAACTGCTCGGCATGGATTCGTGCCAACCGAGACCCGAATGAAGTGAATGCAGAGCGTGCTGCGCGCAATAGCCGTGGCCGACGCAGAACCGAATAACACAGTTCATGGAGCGTCATGTCGTCTTCACCCCGTCGGGGTTGGACGGCATCGTGGAAGATGGTGTAACGGTTCTTGAGGCGGCTCGTCAACTCGGCGCCGATATTGATTCAGTTTGTGGTGGTCGCGGTATTTGTGGTCGATGTCAGATCACGCCGTCGACAGGTTCGTTCGCTAAGTGGGGGATAACAGCATCAAAAGAGTCGCTTTCTGGGCTCGCCGAGACCGAAACGAATTATCGCGCCAAACGGGCACTCGTGCCGGGAAACCGCTTGGGTTGTGCGGCAAGAATTTGCGGTGATGTCGTCATTGATGTTCCGGCAATTAGCCAGGTGCACAAACAGATCGTGCGCAAAGATTTGGACCTTGATCCGATAACCGTTGATCCGAGTTTTAGTTTGTTTTATTTGACGGTTCCTGAAGCAAAACTTGGTGACTCGGTTAGCGCTGCTGACGCATTGATCGAGGCCGTTGCCGTCCAACATAAGCGAAAAGCCCCTGAAGTTGCACGCCGAGCCTTGAGCAGTTTGCACTCGGCAATGGCAAAGGGCGATGGTGAGCTAACAGTTGCAGTTCGCCACACGCAAGGCCCGGATCAAATCGTCGCCGCGTGGCCCGGATATGTCGACACGGCTTTCGGTATTGCCGTGGATGTGGGTTCAACAACCGTGGCGGGGCACCTGTGCGAACTCAAGAGCGGTGAGATTGTCGGCAGTTATGGATTAATGAATCCACAAATTCGTTTCGGCGAAGATCTGATGAGTCGGGTTTCTTACGTGATGATGAACCCAGGTGGTGAGGTCGAATTGACGAATGCGATTCGCGCTGCGCTCAACGAACTGATCAGCAGTCTTGCCAAGAATGCTGGCATCGAAGTTGGGCGAGTTCTTGAGATGACGATCGTCGGAAATCCGATCATGCACCACATTGTTTTGGGTATTGACCCGACACCGCTTGGTATGGCACCTTTTGTCTTGGCAACCAACGAATCGGTAAGTGGTTGGGCCACTGAACTCGATTTGAAGTTGCCGAACGCTAGTTATTATGTCGGACCGTGCATCGCCGGACACGTCGGCGCAGACACGGCGGCGGCGATCTTGGCTGAAGGGCCACATCGATCGAAAGAAATGCAACTGCTTGTCGACATCGGCACCAACGCGGAAATCGTTTTAGGAAACACTGCGCATCAATTTGCGGCGTCGAGCCCGACCGGACCGGCATTCGAAGGTGCTCAGATTAGTGCCGGACAGCGGGCTACGGCAGGGGCGATTGAAAATGTACGAATCGATCGCCAGACCCTTGAACCCCGAGTCAAAGTTATCGGTTCTGAATTGTGGAGCAATGAACCAGGTTTTATTGAGTCGCTTGGTGACACGGTGGTCAGTGGCGTTTGCGGCTCAGGAATCATCGAAGTTATTGCTGAAATGTATTTGAGCGGGATTATCGACACAGATGGGGTCGTGCGTGGCGAATTGGCGAACAAGTCATCACGCATCGTTGCCGATGAGCGAACGTTTTCATATTTGTTTTACGAGCATGGCGAGACGAAACTTTATGTGACACAAAACGACGTACGGGCGATTCAATTGGCCAAAGCGGCGTTGCGCGCGGGTATCGACTTGCTGGTTGAGCATGCGGGTTCACCGGTTGTTCACGACATTCGGCTTGCCGGTGCGTTTGGTGCGCACATTGACCCGGTTTATGCGATGGTGTTGGGTCTTGTGCCTGACTGCCCGGTGGCGGGTGTGCGCGCAGTCGGCAATGCTGCCGGCGCGGGGGCTGTGCAATCATTGTTGTCGCGAAAGTTGCGTTATGAAATGGAAGATGCAGTGCGCAAGGTGACCAAAATCGAAACAGCCACCGAACCGAGGTTTCAGCAGTTATTCGTTGAGGCGATGGCGTTTCCACACAAGACAGCCGACACGCCAAATTTGGCAAAAGTAATTGATCTGCCCCCACGAGACGCTGGCGGTAATGAAGGTCAGTCTCGACCAGGTCGACGTCGCCGTTCATCGGGTCGCGTGGCAGAATAGAAACTATGACCGATGTAACTCGCACAAAACGCTCGGGCGGAAGAGCGGGTCGTCAAAGTTTACGAACCTCGCATGAGCCAGAGCGTGATGCGTTTATAACTCGCTTAATCAAACCGTATGAGCTTGTTTCAGACGAGGGTCTTGAGATAATCGAGCACAACGCCGACACGGTGCTTGAAGAAGTCGGCATCGAAGTGCGTGATTATCCATCGGCGATAAAGAGATTTAAAGATGCTGGCGCCGATGTCGACGGCACACGCGTGAGATTTCCACGCGGCATGTGTCGAAAAATAATTTCGGCATCTGCACCGAGTATCTATACACAGCATGCTCGGAATCCGAAAAATAATGTGCAGATCGGTGGCAACGCCACTGTGTTCGCACCGAACTATGGTTCACCATTTGCTTATGACATCGACAACGGTCGTCGCTATGCGACGATCGTCGACTTTCAGAATTTCGTAAAACTTGCATACATGTCGCCGCGCATTCATCATTCGGGTGGCACCGTATGCGAACCAGTTGATATTCCGGTCAGCAAGCGCCATCTTGACATGGTTTATGCGCATATCAAATACAGCGATAAAGGTTTCATGGGTTCGGTCACCGCTGGCGAACGCGCGCAAGACAGCGTTGATATGGCACGCATCGGTTTTGGTGGCGACTTGCAAGATCGAACAGTGATGACGAGCTTGATTAATGCTTCGTCGCCGCTTGTTTGGGACGCTTCAATGTTGGCGTCTGCTGAGGTGTATGCGCTGAACAATCAAGCCACGATCATCACGCCATTTATTTTGGCTGGGGCGATGGCACCGTCGACTTCGGCAGGCGTAGTCACGCAAACTCTCGCCGAGGCCCTGGCAGGCATGACATTTACACAACTCGTGCGGCCGGGCGCACCGGTGATCATGGGTTCGTTCGCTTCATCGATGTCAATGCAAACTGGCGCACCAACTTTTGGTACGCCCGAGCCGGCGATTGTGTTGTACACGATGGCTGCGTTGGCGCGACGACTTGGTGTGCCGTTTAGATCAGGTGGTTCACTCACTGCGTCGAAGTTGCCTGATGCTCAAGCGGCTTATGAGAGTGCGGCGACATTGATTCCGACATTGATGGCTGGCACCAATTTTGTGTTGCATGCGGCTGGTTGGCTTGAGGGTGGGCTGGCGATTGGTTATGAGAAATTTATTTTGGACGATGATCAACTAGGGATGATGGCAACATTTGCCAAAGGCTTGGATATCTCTCCCAACGGTCAGGCACTTGATGCAATTCGCGATAACCCACCGGGCAATCACTTCTTGGGCACGGCGCACACTTTGGCGAACTTCGAGTCGGCTTTCTATCGCTCGACGACCTCTGACAACTCGAGTTACGAACAATGGCTTGAAGATGGCGGCGACGATTCTGCCAAGCGTGCCAACAAGATATGGAAAGAGCGACTTGCGTCATATGTGGCGCCGCCACTTGACGACGCGATAGATGAAGAATTAAAGGAATTTGTCGCCAAGCGCAAGAGCGAGTTGCCCGACACCTTCGGCTAAAAATCCTCTATCATTGTTTAAATGTCGGTCTTCTCACGCCTCAAAAAGTCCTCGGTTAAGGTCACCCCAGCAGTAAAAGAGCTCGTCGGCAACATGCGCTACGAGTTGATACCGATGAAGAGCATCGAGCAAGGCATTCTTGATTTGCCGGCAGGTGCGCCAGTTTCGGTGACATGCTCGCCGGCAAAGGGCATTATTGCGACGCAAGAGATTTCGGCTCGGCTCGTTGCCTCGGGTCACGAAGTTGTGCCACACTTTGCCGCACGCTTGGTTGAATCGCGTGAGCATGTGACGAAACTTGCCTCATGGGTGCGCGAACAGGGGATTAAAGAAGTTTTCTTGATTGCTGGTGACGCTGAAAAGCCAGCTGGTCCGTATAACGATGGCGTCGAGTTGTTGCGCGACTTTCTAGATAGCAACAGCGGCGTCGAGCGTGTTGGTTTTGGTAGCTACCCAGATGGGCATGCATTCATCAGTCGCGAAGATTTGAGCACCGCACTGCATCACAAACAAAAACTGCTTGAAGAAGCAGGCGTGCAAGGTCTTGCTTCGACACAGATGTGTTTTGACATCGCTTTGATTCGCTCGTGGTTAGAGCATGAACGCAACAATGGTTTCAAGATGCCGATTCAACTTGGCGTGCCAGGCGTAGTTGATCGCACTCGACTGATGACTCTTGGTGTTCGTGTTGGAGTCGGTCAATCGATGCGATATCTGAGCAAGAACAAAACTTCGATCATCAAGATGCTTTCACCTGGTGGTTATGACCCGACTGAACTTGTGGCGGGCCTGGCCAAAGATGCGCAGCGTTTGAACATTGTCGGCCTGCATTCTTTCACCTTTAACAGTGTTGCGGACACGGCAGTTTGGCAACGTGAGGTGATGACGAGTTAATGAAAACTGATGTCGTCGTTATCGGCGCCGGCGTAATTGGTGGTGCGATTGCATTTGAGCTTGCTAAATCTGGTCGCTCGGTTGTAATTATCGACAAAGGCTCAGCGGCTGGTGCTGGCTCGACTTCGGCGTCATCGGCGATTATTCGATTTAGTTATTCAACGCTCGACGCAGTGTTGATGGCATGGGAGTCTGCGCTGAAATGGGAGAACTGGGCAGACTATTTGGGCGTAGTCGACCCTGATGGCATGGCAAAATTTATTCGCACTGGCTATCTCGTCTATCGCACCGAAGGCTACAACGGTGAGGCCGTGCGCAAAATTTGGGATGAGATTGGTATTCCATATGAAATTCTCAGTGCCGATCAGTTGCGCAAGAAGTTTCCGGCACTAGATGCCGGCAGCTATTGGCCGCCGAAAAAGATCGACGACCCGGCTTTTGGCGACGATGCGGTTGGTGAGTTGTCGGGTCTTTATGATCCGCTTAGCGGTTTCATGGATGACCCAATGCTGGCCGCGCATAATTTTATACATGCCGCAAAGGCACATGGGGCACAAACACGGTTCAAGCAAGAAGTTGTCGAAATTCATAACGATGGCAAAAAAATTACTGGTGTCACGCTTTTGAGCGGCGAGAAAATCGAGGCGCCGATCGTCATCAATGCGGCCGGGCCTCACGCAAGCAAAATTAATCGCATGGCAGGCGTCGCCGAAGAAATGAATATTCGTCATCGTCCGTTGCGCCAAGAGGTTTATGTTGCGCCCGCGCCGAATGGTTTCAAGTTAGAAGACGACGCGCCAGTTGTCGCCGATCTCGACACTGGCATTTACTTCAGACCACATTTGGGTGGCACCTTGAATCTTGGCGGTACCGAACCCGCCTGCGACGAGTTGCATTGGGTCGAAGACGCCGATGATTGGCGCCAAGAAACGACAGTCGAAATTTGGGAGACGATGATGTTGCGATTGGCTCGACGCATGCCTGATTTCGGTGTGCCGGTTTCCCCATCGGGTATTGGTGCGTTGTATGACGCAACCGATGATTGGGTGCCAATCTATGATCGCTCAAGCCTGGACGGGTTCTTCATGGCATGTGGCACCAGCGGAAATCAATTCAAGAATGCGCCATTGGCGGCGATTTTTATTCGCCTGCTAATCGAGGCTGCCGAGGCCGGCAAAAATCATGATGATCAACCAGTGCGATATGTCGGCCCCCGATCAGGCAAAGAGATCAACATCGGCGCGTTCTCGCGACTGAGACAAGCATTAGTGACATCTGGAACGGTGATGGGCTAATTCGCTGATGCGAACTTCGTTGAGCGACTTACTCGCGAAGAGGAAAATAATTCTCGCTGATGGCGCGACGGGTACGAATTACTTTGCACTCGGTTTGACTTCTGGCGAGCCGCCCGAGTTTTGGTTGGAGTCACACCCCGATCGAGTCGCCGATCTGCACCAGCAATTTGTTGATGCGGGCGCCGACATTATTTTGACGAACACATTTGGTTGCAATCGTCATCGCTTGAAATTGCATAACGCCCAAGCCCGAACATATGAACTCGCCAAGAAGGCTGCTGAAATCGCGCGCGGTGTCGCTGATGCCAGTTCGCGGCTTGTTGTCGTTGCTGGTTCGGTCGGGCCGACCGGTGAATTGTTCGAGCCCCTTGGTGCTTTGACGCACGATGATGCAGTGGCAAGTTTTGAAGAGCAAATTCGAGGACTAAAAGATGGCGGCGCCGATGTCGCGTGGATTGAGACGATGTCGGCGATTGAAGAAGTGCGGGCTGCAGCACAGGCCGCGATAAATGTTGCGATGCCCTATACGGCGACATGCAGTTTTGACACGGCAGGTCGAACGATGATGGGGCTAATGCCAGATGGTTTGGCTGAAGTTTTCGCCACGCTTGCAGTGCCACCAGTGGCGATGGGTGCCAACTGCGGCGTTGGTGCATCAGATATTTTGGTGACTGCGCTTGCGATGTGCGCAACGGCCGGGCACTCGCATTTGCCGATAATTACCAAAGGCAACTGCGGCATACCTCGTTTTGAGGGCGTTGAAATTAAATATTCGGGCACGCCCGAGTTGATGTCGCGTTATGTCAGCATGGCTATTGACGCCGGGGTGCGCATTGTTGGGGGATGTTGTGGCACTTCACCCGAGCATTTGGTGGCGATGCGGGCAGCAATTGACAATCACATCGACGGGCCGCGACCAACGATCGAATCGATTATCGAAAATATTGGTCCGCTGACGAACAAGCCGCCGACCGACAATGATCCGAATCGGCGTAGGTCGCGCCGCAGTTAGAGAGTTTTTTGCGTGCGCAGTTTGCGACGCGTTTATTTCGTTTGAATAATTTGTTGCAGTCTGGTGTCGGCTGTTGGTCTGGCACCAAGATGTTCGATCACCCATGCAGCCACTGCGGTAGCGAATCTTGCGGCGTCGACCGGCGAGTTTGATTGCAGGTAGTGCGCAAGAAACGCGCCAGCAAATGAGTCTCCGGCGCCAGTCGCGTCGACGAGGTTGTTTGTCGCTGGTGGAATCTGCGTCGTGGTTTTACCGTCGAATACGAGTGCCCCATCGGCGTCAAGTTTTAAAATGATCAATGCATCGGTGTAGATATTGGCAAGTGCACGGACGATCGCCTCGGGCTCATCGCAACCTGTAAGAACCCGACCTTCGTCGTAATTTGGGAAGAAAATATTGATCGCCAGGTCTTTTGTCCATGACAAAAATTGTTCGACACCCATTTCTGAAATCATTTGAAACGACGCGGGGTCAAATGAAATCGTCAGGTTATTTTGTTGCGCAAGTTGTGCGGCCATTCGGGCGGCCGAGCGAGGCGGGTCAGTGAAAAAACTCCAGGCGGTGAGGTGCAAATGATTTGAGGAGGTGATCACGTTGCGTGGCAGTTCGGACGGAATCAAATAAAAGTCGGCACCGTGACCCGAGACCATGCTGCGTTCGCCAGTTTGGTCTACGAATACGGCGACACTGCCCGTGAGATGAGCATCAGTTTCAACGAAATGATGCTCGATGTTTTCTTTGATCAAGTCTTCGCGAGCCAACTGGCCGAAGCGATCGCGACCGATTTTGCCGATGAAGCGTGTATTTAAACCACAGCGCTTCGCCCACACTGCCAAGTTGGCCGCACTGCCACCTGGGGTGAGCATCACTTCGCCGAATGAGTCGCCACCTTTGAGCAGGTTGTTGTTCGTGCGGATCAGTACATCCCACGCGAAATCGCCGACGACGCAAAGTGATGTTGACATCACCTTTAACGGTATCGGCTCAAGTTGTTAGTGGAGGATCGTAGTTTTGTCGCGAGATTCTGAGGCGGCGAGAGATCCAACGGCGCCAATCACAAAGGTTGCACCGATCACGCGCGCAACGGTCAAAGGCTCGCCCAGAAAAATCACACCAGCAAGAATCGATGAAACGGGTTCGAACGTCTGGAGTACGGCTGTTTTTCCTGTGCCGATCAACTTCATTCCGCTGTAGAGCATCGCGGTTGGCAACACTGTCGCAACTACCGCCAAAAGTATGACGCTGATCCACCCATTTGTGGAGGTGGGAAAATTGATTTCCACCGAAGAGGGTGCGACGAAGTAATAAATTACATATGAAGTTGCGGCGCCAAACATCACAATCGTCACGCCCGTCAAAAGATCCACTTTTGGGAGTATCTGTGAACTGAAAACGATGTAGAACGAGTACTCAACTGCGACAATCAACACCAGAATTACACTGAGCATGTCGCCGCCCCCCACTTGCCCTGCTGCGATCACAACGCCAACCGTGGTTGAAGCCAAACAGAATACGATTATTCGACTTGGTTTAGAGCCGAGCAGCCACCACGAGAGCAGAACAACTATTACGGGGCCACATGAGACAATAATTATCGCCAAACCACTATCAATATTTTTTAATGCCGTAAAATACAACAGCGTGGCAATGAAGTAGCCAAAAGCGCCCAGTAAAAATATTTGAAGGAACAATTTTGGTGGTGGCCACTTGGTTTCTTTCGACGAGAATTGGCGAACTGCAAGCATCAAAAGGGTCGCCACGCTGAATCTGGCGAGCAAAGTTCCGACGACACTTGCCCCGCCTCGGTACGCAAAGTTTGCAAAAGTAGGTGATAGCCCAAAACCGATGCAACTGATGATGATTAGTGCGACACCCAGAACATTCGGATTTTTACGCACTCGGTAAATCTATTACATCTTGTGAAGTCAGTTCGTAGAGGATGTCGAAGTGGTTGCGCGATTTGCATTCTTTTTGTTTGGCTGCTGAGTGCGTATTGACCGCAGACCAGGATGTCGCGAAGTCTCGTGACTGGCGTTTGAATTCGTCGGTTTCGTTTTCGCCCCAAATGACTGCCAGCGGTGTGTTTTGGGCATTGGCGAGGAAATGAATCGGTGACAGCTCTTGGGCCGACTTTTTGTTGAGTCGAACTGCGTCGTTCACTGAAGTATTGACGATCGGCGCAAGATCGAAAATGCCTGAGATCATTATTGCGCCGCCGAATTTTGGCGAGTTGGTGCCACAGAGTTTCATCGCCACCAGTTGAGCACCCGCCGAATGACCGATCAATGTGATGTTTTGTGGTTCGTAACTTTGCAGCAAATAGTCGATCGCTTGTGAAGTTTGTGCGACCAGTACTTCAAGCGGTTCATTGGGGCATAGCGAATAATTGACCGACGCGGCACTGAAACCGAGTTCGTGCCAGCCTGGAGTGAGAAAAGTGCCGTCATCGGCTGATAACCGTCGCCAGAACCCACCGTGCACGAAGACGATCAATTTTTTATTTGATTCGGTTGTCTTGGTGTTGGGCGCGAGCCAAAGCCAAGCGTCGTCATGTTGACCGTATTGCAGTTTGGCGTGACTAATCGTTTGGCGCGAATGGGCGCCGCGGGTTGCGTATTCATCCAAAAAAATTTGAATATTTTCAACACGTGATGCGGGCGTGTACTCGCGCTCAAGATCGGTCGCGTTGTAACTCTGCCAGGTCATAACGTGTTCGTGATCATTGGCCTCTAGATTTGTCGATTGGAGCGGGTGACGGGGATCGAACCCGCATAACGAGTTTGGAAAACTCGGACTCTAGCCATTGAGCTACACCCGCAAGGAATAAAAAGCGTAACCAGCCAATAGCGTAATGGGGGTGAGCGACGACATTCTTGATGTTGATTTGTTGGCCTTTGAGCGTGGTTCGGTGGCGTCACGCAAAGCCGTGGTTGACGGCGTTCGACGCAGTCTGGAAACTGGTTTCGTTTATACGAGTCACGATCTTTCGGAAGATTTGCTCGATACGGCGTATGGCATGCTCGCTGAATTTTTTTCGAAGCCAACTGAAGAAAAACAGAAATTTGTCGCCCACGGCACCAACGGCCAAACTGGTTACACCGGTGTGTTGCTTGAAACCGCCGCGTCCAGCGACAAACCTGACTGGAAAGAGATGCTCAACTGGGCAACGCCGATTCCGCAAGGGCACCCGTTGCGTCGCCGATATCCGCAGTCGTACCCCGAAGCTCTGTTGCCTGAAGCGGCCGTGCCCGGCATCACCGACGTGTTGTTCAAATTTCACGATGCAATGATCGATTTGCAAACGCGTTTTTTGCGGATCATCGCCGTTGGCATCGGCTGTCATGAGTCATTTTTTGATGAGATGGTTGGTTATGGATCAGCCCTAACGCGCGCGATTCGATATCCGCCAATGAAGCAGTTGCCAGGCAAGGGTCATGTTTGGGCCGCAGAACACGGCGACATAAATCTGATAACTGCATTGCCGCGAGCGACCGCGCCGGGACTTCAAGTCAAATATAAAGATGAATGGATCGACGCCGTGCCGCCAAAAGGTCGTGTGATTATCAACTCGGGCATCATGCTTGAGCGCATCACGAACGGCGTTCTGCCGATCGGCTGGCATCGCGTAGTCGCCTCACCTGGTTTCGAAGGTGAGCGTTACAGCGTCGTACAGTTTTGTCATCCGCAGCCGAGCACGATGCTCGTGCCAGTGCCAAGTTGTGTGACGCCAGAAAATCCATTGCGATTTTCAACGGTGTCGGCTGCTGATGCGCTTGACGAAGTTATTTACCAAATCAATTTGGTTGAAGACGCGCGTCGCGTCGGCGATTGATTCGGCCGTGGTCGCGTCGAAATTATTCGTTCAGTAATAAACCAAAACTCAGTGCGGTGGTCCGAACTGGCGATCTCCAGCATCTCCAAGACCAGGCACAATAAAAGCATTTTCGTTTAGGTGGCTGTCGACCGAGGCGGTGATGATGTGCAGGTTCATTCCGGTTGAGCGTAGAAACTCGATGCCCTCTGGTGCAGCCAAGACGCAAGCAATTGTCAGCGGCATCGGCGCGCCACGATCTGCGAGAAGTTTGCAACCGTGGGCGAGTGATCCGCCTGTCGCCAACATCGGGTCGAGCACCAAACAAGTGCGACCGTCCAGACGTGACGGCAACTTCGCAACATATTCGCTCGGTGCGTGTGTTTTTTCGTCGCGTTGCACACCAACCACGGCGATATCGGCATCGGGTAGAAGTTCCATTGCGGCGGGCAGCATGCCAAGACCCGCGCGCAAGATTGGCACTAGCACCGGTCGGCTTGCAAGTGCAATGCCATCTGTTTCAGCCAACGGTGTTCGCACGCGCGTGTTTATGGTCGGTAAATGCCGCGAAGCCTCAGCGACTACCACAAGAGATAGCCGTCGCAACTCGGCGCGAAAAAATTGATTCGTCGTGTTCACGTCGCGCAAGTGGGTCAACGCTTCGGCAGCAACTGGATGATCAACGATGGTTACTTCAACAGCCATGCCATCCATCATTGCCGAATAGATAGTGTTTATTCAAATGACGAGCATTGAAATTGTTGATAATCCACGAAAAGCCCAACAACTTGCCCAAGTGTTGGCCTCTGTTTGGGGCGAGACAAACGCAATTTCGGTGGATGTGATCATCGCCGTCGTGCACTCTGGCGGTTATGCAAGTCTTGCCAGTCGCAAGACAGGCACCGCGAAACAAATAATCGGTGGTTCGTTGGCTCTGGTCGGGCGTCATGAAAACAAGTTGCATTCGCATGTAACTGGTGTCGTTGGTGACGCCGTGAACTCTGGTGTGGGTCGCGCGCTGAAGCAACACCAATGGGCATGGGCCAAAGAAAACAATTTTGCGGCGATTTCGTGGACTTTTGACCCGTTGGTTAGACGCAACGCTCACTTCAACTTGGTCACGCTCGGCGCCAAAGTCGTGAACTATCACCGTGATTTTTACGGTGAACTCAACGACAAAATAAACGCCAGCGACAGCACGGATCGACTGGTTGTAGAGCGTCGCGTTGCTGATTGCGATCTCGCGCCAAGTGCCAAAACCATCACCGCCGAGCAAGGTGACGAAACAATTAGCACTCCAGCAGACATCGTCGGGCTACGACTAAGCGCAAACCTGCCCGATCAGGCGCTCGTGCGCCAGTGGCGTCAAGATCAGCGCGAGAATTTTGAATCGGCTTTCGCCGCATCAAAGTTTGTGCGAGGCTTCACGGCAGATGGTTCTTATGTTCTCAGTTCGACGGCGAGTTAAATAGTGTTGCGGGCGATTGAGTTGTGGCGGGGTGAAATTGAATTAGTTTCACCGTTTCGCACCTCGTTTGGTACCGACACGTCACGTGACTTGCTTTATGTTCGTGCTGTCGGAGATGAAAATAACGGTTGGGGAGAGTGCGTTGCTGGCACCGAACCGAATTATTCGTCTGAGTATCTTGAAAACTGTGTCGAAGTAGTTTCGCGATTTCTCGTGCCAATGCTGCATGCCGACTCGACAGCGCAAAGCTTTGTCGCAGATGTAACGCCGATTCGTGGCAACTACATGTCTAAGGCTTGTGTCGAAGCTGCATTGCTCGATCTGCAGTTGCGTGACCAGAAGATTTCGCTGGCCAAATTCTTAGGCGCGACCAAAACTCAGGTTCCATCTGGAGTCTCGGTCGGCATTCAAAACAGTTTGGAAGATTTAGTTCGTGTGGTTGGCGAGTATCTGTCGCAAGGCTATGTGCGCGTCAAGCTGAAAATCGAACCAGGTAGTGACATCGAACTCGTGCGCACGGTGCGCAAAGAATTTGGTGACGAGATTTTGTTGCAGGTCGACGCCAACGCCGCTTACACCGTGGCTGACGTCAAGCATCTCAAGCAACTTGATGCGTTCAATTTGTTGTTGATCGAGCAACCGTTGTCAGAAGACGATTTGGCGGGGCACATCGAACTGGCACGACAGATCAACACACCCGTGTGTCTTGACGAATCGATTACATCTTTCGATACTGCTCGCGGTGCCTTAGATCTCAAAGCGTGTTCGGTGATCAACATCAAGCCTGGCCGCGTTGGCGGTTATCTTGAAGCAAAAAAGATTCACGATTTGTGCTTGTCGCGGGGCGTGCCGGTGTGGTGTGGGGGCATGCTCGAGACTGGCATCGGTCGTGCGGCGAATCT
>JAQCDG010000099.1 GCA_027731085.1 Actinomycetota bacterium
GACGCGCGTGGCGACCGACTTTAACCATGTTGGTGGATTAACAGACACACCTAAAGGTTACGCCGACTCACTCTTTAGCTAGGCCCTTGACTACTTCTTCGATTTGTAGTTTTGCGTTGCCAATGCGATCGCGGCAAAGTTCGATCAATTGCGATGCGCGTTGCACATGCGCGGCGAGTTTGTCGACATCAACATCGTTGTCTTCGAGTTCGGCGAGAATCGCCTCGAGTTCTTCGAGTGCTTGGGCATAACCGATATTTTCGTCACTCTTTGCTTTTGCCATTTTGGTTTCCTTTCGATGAAATTTCTTGAACGGTGCTTGTCGCCGAACCATTGGCGAATGTCGTGACTAGTTTGTCATTAGTTTTCAGCTTGGACACATCACGAATCGTCTGGCCACTTGCGCTGCGGGTGATGCTCCAGCCGCGGGCCATCGTGTTGATGGGGTCGAGCAGCCGCACACGATCTGCCAAGGCGTCAATCGAACTTTTTTCGAGACGCAAGATCTCGGCGGGGCGATGTTTGATTCGTTGCGAAGTCATTGCCAGGCGTTTGCTGGCGCGAGCAAGTGCGTCTAAAACTTTGCTGCTGATTCTGTTGGCACGATCTGCGAGTCGACTCGTCGAAGATTCGAGTTCGCGAAGTGCAAGCGTGGCGATGCCATCCCAGGCTTGTTCTGTTGATTCAATGAAATCTCTGACGAGTTCAATTATTGCGGTGGCGCATGCGGTTGGCGTTTTATGCGACAAGTGCGCGACTTCGTCGGCGACGCTGACATCGATTTCGTGACCAATGCCGGTAAAAACCGGTAGCTGACAATTGGCAATCGCTGTGGCGATTTCAAGCGAGTCAAAGGCGATCAAATCGTTTTTTGAACCGCCACCGCGCACGAGCATCAGCACATCGAGATCGCCACGCGTATCCATTTTTTGCAGTGCTGCGACGATCGAACTCACCGAATCGTCACCTTGCATTCGCGCGTCGTGCACAAAAATAGTAAAACCGATACTCGAGTCTTTAAATGTTTTCAATACATCGGCGTGCGCTGCACTACCAACACTGGTGATGATGCCAACGCGCATCGGCACCAGCGGCAGATCAACTGCACGATTGGCGTCGTAAAGTTTTTTTAGTTTGAGTTGTTTGACGACTGCTTCGCGCTGGGCGATCAAATCACCGAGCGTGAAACGAGGATCAATTTTCGAGACTTTGAAACTAAACCTGCCGTTGCCCGAATAAAGATCTGGCTCACCAAAAACACGAACTTTAAGGCCATCTGCGAGTTGCAGGCCGCTTTCGGCAAGGTTGGCTTTCATCGCCGAATAAACACCCTGCCAAATTGAGGCGCTCAATACCGCTTTCTTGTCGCCGTCGTTATCAACCAGGGTGAAATAAACATGGCCCGGAATTTTCAGTTCTTGAACTTCGCCGTGCAGCCAAACGCCTTGACCAAAACGTTTTTTGACAGCCTGATTGACAGTCTTGATGAATTCGCTAACCGAAAAAGTGTCGTCTGATGACAATACGCTTGAAGACTCGTGGAGCATCAACTAAACACTAGACGCAAGTCTGCTGTCTCAATTGTGGCTGTGGCGGTTCTTGCGACTCTGACGGCGGCTTGCTCTGAACCAACAATTATTGGTTCGTCTAGCGACACGATTGACGATCAAGACATCACCGCGACGAATGAAGCACCAGAATCATCGACGACGCCACCAACTACGAACACGGTTTCGTCCGAAAAAATTGTTTGGGGCCCATGCTTAAACGACTCGGCCGGTGAGAGTGAGTGCGGCTCACTCGCGGTGCCGTTTGATTATGACGACCCAACTATTGGTTCTTTTACACTATTTATTACGCGCCTGCCGGCAACTGACCAGGCCAACAAAATCGGTTCGATGCTCGTCAATCCAGGTGGTCCGGGTTTTGGTGGTTCGAGTGTTGCCCAGGATGCGCAGTATTACTTCAGTTCAGAACTGCTAGATCGTTTTGACATCATCGGTTGGGATCCGCGCGGCACCGGCAAGTCGACCCCCGCGGTCAACTGCATCGACGAATACGATGAATATTTTGGCATCGACTCAACACCTGAAACACCTGCAGAAAAACAGGCAATCATTGACGCGAGTCAAAAATTCAACGACGAATGTGTCGCGCGTAGCGGAGAAATCTTGCCGTACATCTCGACACAGGCAACTGCACGCGATATGGACTCAATTCGCCAAGCGCTCGGCGAAGAGAAAATTACATATTTTGGTTTTTCATATGGCTCTGAACTCGGCGCCACTTGGGCGACGATGTTTCCGAATACCGTGCGGGCGGCAGTTCTTGACGGCGCGTCTGATCCAAATGCAACTTCGCTTGATCAAGGTTTGGCTCAAGCAAAAGGTTTTGAAAAACAACTTGACGCATTTCTTGCCGAATGTTCAAAGCGCGTTTCGTGTGCATTTCATAGTGATGGCAACTCAGCAGCTGCGCTTGACAAACTTTTGAAAGATGTTGATGTGAAGCCAATCGTTGTGTCTGCCGATCGCACGCCAATCTCTCAGGGTGTGATGTATACAGCGCTCGCACGATCAATGTATTCAGACGCGTTGTGGCCAGAACTTGAGCGAGCACTGGCTGACGGCGTGGCGGGTGACGGTGCGGGCTTGCTCAAACTTTACGACGACTACTACCAACGCAAACCTAGTGGCACATACGGCAACGAACTCGAAGCGTTCTTGGCGATTTCATGTCTTGATGACCCGGGGCCGACAAGTGTTGCTGCGGTTGACGAACAAATACCAGTATTTACAAAAGCCGCCAAGCGATTCGGTGAAAGTTTTGCATACGGATATTCATGTGCGTTGTGGCCTGTGCCGCAGGTGCAACGTCTAGAAATCACTGGCAAGGATGCTGGACCGATAATTGTGATCGGTACAACTGGTGATGCGGCCACACCAATTGAATCTTCACGCAACGCCGCAAAAGCGCTCGAAGGCGGAATCTTCTTGACGGTTACTGCCGATCAACACACTGGCTACGGTTTGAATAAATGTGTTGTTAATGCTGTTGATCGATATTTGATTGATCTAACACCGCCGCCAGTCGGCAAAGTTTGCTCGTAAAGATTTAGCTACGCCTAGCGGCGCGAGACAACTTGATCGACACCCATCGTTGTTGCGACAGATAGCCGATTGGCAACAACTTCTTCGGGCATTCGTGCACCAGTTGAGTCAGCAAGACGAGTCATCATTTCGAAATTTGCAATCACAGCCGCTGTGTCGACAGTTATTGCAACGCCTGCGCTTGCAATCAATGCGTTGCGGGCTTTATCTAGTGCGACGCCGTCGAGTTCAGTCGCAGCAGTGGCAAAGTTGAGCAGTTCGCGCGCGAACTTTACGTTTGCGCCGCCAGTTGCGTCGCGCGCACTTACCAAATCGATCTCGACACCTTGTTCATTGCCGCTCCAACTGAGCATGCTTGCATGTGAAGTCGTTCAATAAAAACATTCACGCTGTTGAGATACTCGCGTGGCGACAAGTTCGATTTGCACGCGCGAAAGTGTGCCCCGAGTCCAATGTGGGTCGATCATTTCTTTATCCGGAATATATTGTGCGTCGGCCATCGCCCAAATCACTCGATTTGTTTCTGGCACCGCGGTAAACGCCTGCACAACTGCCGCTTCATTGTCAGCAGGCCCGACTACCGGCACCCAATTGAGTCGCGCGTCGACAATGTTGGCTGGTTTTTTCTTGCTCGGTTCGCCCGATTCTGCTGGCGCAATTTCAAGCATCGGCAGACCAAGCGCTTGACGAAAAGCCATCACTGGCGCAACCGTGCACGCAATGCCACACAGTTCGACAAATGCGAGTGGATTGATTTCAGCGACAACTTTTTCATACCATTCGCGAGTCAGTGTCGCCGCGTGACGAGAAATTCGATAGATCGCATCGTGCGCAATTCTTGGCACGGTCAAGTTCGCAGGCAATTTATTGGCAACTGTTGAGACACCGACCCACGGCGCTACGGGATCAAATTCGTTGATTGCGAGTTGTGCCGTGAGCGCAAGTTCGCGTCGTTGCTCGCCAGTCCACCAAGTGCCTGGCCTAGATAGCGCCGCACAAGCATTTTCGTGTGCTCGCACCAAATCTTGGCGCACATCACCCAACGAAATAAACATCAACTATCGAAATTGGCCCTTGACTTGGCAAGAACTATCAATGAAAATCCACCAAGGGTTCTTGCTGCGAATGAAGGACTAATTATAAAAACGACCTTGCGTATTGACCAAAATAACTTCCCGCTGATCCCATTCCCAGGGAATTCAAGGCAGCCCGCAGTAACTCGACTACTCAAAACATTGAACCCACAATCTTTAATGGTTGCCAAAGCTGTTTGCTCATTGAAATAATGGATGTGGCCAACCAAATTTCGCGTTTTTATCAAGATCGATGGCAGCAAAATACTAATCAGCGAAAGATCTAGTGGGACGTGAAAAACTACAAATTTCTCTCCGCGGGCAAGGCTTTTT
>JAQCDG010000100.1 GCA_027731085.1 Actinomycetota bacterium
TTTCGCTGCAACTTGCTCGAACATCTCTTCGCGCTGCATCTCAGAAAGTTGTTTCGAATCACGCACACCTCCCAACAACACTGCCGGCTCGTCAGAAAAAACCATTTCGCGACTCAACATCGCAATACCAACTACGAGCGGCCCGGCCCAACTACCTTTGCCCACTTCGTCAATGCCGATAATTGTTTTCGCACCACGACCAAATAGCGCTCGCTCTCGCGTCGCGTTTGGCCACGGCTTAATTTTTCGCACTAACACGTTTCAGCACGAGTCAACACAAATGCACGCTGGCAGGCGATGAACTGAACTCACCGACCTTGAACCACATTTCGTCACGCAATAGTTTTTCGGCGGCCTCAGGTGTCACCGCGGCCAACAACCCGCCACTCGTTTGCGGATCCATACACAACGCAACAGACGAATCATCAGTTGTCGTGGCATCAAAACTGAAATGCTCGGCAACATAAGCACGATTGCGCGGGTCGCCACCCGTGCGCACACCAGCCGCCGCCGCCTCGCGCGCCCCCGCATATGCACGCAACCACGCCGCACGCAACACCAGTTGCACACCTGAGCGTTGCGCCATTTCCCAACCGTGCCCCGCAAGGCCGTAACCCGTCACATCGGTTACACCGTGCACGGCAACACCGAGTTGTTGCAACTGTTCAGACGCAACACGGTTCAGCTTGCGCATGCCCGCGATCGCTTCAGCCTTGTCGCTCGGCGAACCATTCGCCAGCGTCAAACCAGTGCCGAGCGGTTTCGACAACAGCGCAACATCGCCGGCAACAGCACCGCCTTTGCGAAATATTTTTCGTGGATGCACAACGCCCTGCACCGCCAACCCGAAGATCGGTTCGGGGTTTCGTATCGTGTGACCACCCGCCACCGATCCGCCAGCCTGCGCAACAACATGTGCAGCCGCTGCAAAAATTTGCGATATCGCCGACGACGGAAAATTCTCTGGAAACGCCGCGATGTTCACCGCCATCACTACTCGCCCACCCATCGCAAACACGTCGCTGCATGCATTAGCCGCGGCGATCGCACCGAAATCTTCTGGGTCATCAACCAGCGGTGGAAAAAAATCTGTCGTGCTCACAAGCGCAACATCATCCGAAACTTGATACACCGCCGCATCGTCGAACGGCGCAAGACCAACCAACAATGCTGGGTCAATATTTGGCTTTGCTCCAGTTGCCAATTCATCGACAAGATCTTTCAACAAATTTGCGCCCCACTTGGCCGCACATCCACCGCACGAAGTCCACTCGGTCAACTTCAATGGCGACAAACTCGGCGTCGAGTTATTGACCAAATCGCTAGACATGCGCTCAGCCTATTTCATCGCCGCAGTTTGTGGCGCAGCAAAACCCGTCAACAAAGTTTCGCCACGCATCTCAGTGCTCGAAAATGTGTGGTCAACCGCGCTCGCCGCAACGCGCGCGCCGATTGGCCCGTCAATTTCCCATAACAACGCAGGCTTCTCGCCATGCCAGCGCACTGCAAACGAAATCAGATGCTCTGGGGATGCAACAAGCTTGTGACACTCGAAGTTCGCGCCAAGCCACGCAGCGTCGATGCCTCGCGGACAAATCTCAATCACATAGTCAGGGCGCTGCACCACGAGTTGCGATTCAATCCATGCAATTTGACGTACACCCGAGAGTGCCACCAAGCCGTCACGAATTACATCAACTTCAGTGTTAGCGGCCAGCAACCGCGACCACGCCTGAGCAATATCGTGTTGCCCGCGAGTTTCACCGGCACGATGCAACACCATGCTCGCCGACAAAATTGCACGTTGTTCGAACCATTGCACGGTGCGATTTTTTGCGCACCGACGAATAATTGATTCTGTCGCCGTTGCCACTTCGTCAATCCACTCGCTCGGCTTGTCACCAAGTTTCACCCGTTCAGCGCGATCTAAAATTAAATCAACAGCATCTTCGGTTTCGCCAGCCGCCAATCTCGAATTTGCCACACCAAGCAGCAACTTGCACCGCTGCGTCGTCAACACAGTGGCCCACGAAGCCTCAGGCACATCTACGCGACTTGCAACCCGCAACGCCGCAAGCCAACCGCGTTCAACTTGCTCGAAACTCGGCAACGATTCAAGTTCTTGCGCCGAAATTCTGCGCCCAGATTCATCGATCAAAATCGCCGCACGCATCGTCGCATGATGCCCAACCGGAAACACCACGCTGCCGGCCGGCAGATCAATGCCCTGCACACCAGTCGGGCTCGGCTCACGCATTGTGGCGATATCACCGCGATCGAACGCGACAGCAAACGGCAACGACGAGTCGTTATATATCTCGACAACAATCGCGCCGCCCAAATTCGCGACACCATAAACCCGTTGCACCGCGTCACCACCCGGCACTTTGATTCGCGTTTCAATCACGGGCACCCCAGAAATCTCGCGTTGCCTCACCGTCGTCTCACGCGACGGTCGATACCACCGATCGTCTGCGGCGACAAACCACCGCAACCGCTCTTGACCATCCACGAACACATCGCCCCACGCGTTTACAGCGCCAGCCCATGCGCCACCGCGCACACCAACTGCACGCATCAGTCGAACTCAGACTTCATCGTTCGCGCCATCAACTGCACGAGTGCATCTTTGGCGTTCGTTTTGCCTTCACATACGGCGGCAACCTGTTCGGTGATTGGCATCTCAACTTTGCATCGTTGCGCAAGTTGCAACACCGACAACGAAGACCGCACGCCTTCAGCAACCATCAACATCGATTCGGTGATCGACTCGATAGTTTCGCCGCGCCCAAGGCGCACACCCACAGCAGTGTTGCGACTTTTGGCCGACGCACAAGTCGCGACAACATCACCCAAACCAGCCAGCCCCGTAAAGGTGTTCGGGTTCGCCCCCAACGCGACGCCAAGCCTCGACATTTCGGCCAGACCGCGAGTAATCAGCGTCGCTTTCGAATTCTCGCCAAAGCCCATGCCTTCGACGATGCCCGCAGCAATTGCAATCACATTTTTCACGACTCCCGCAATTTCGCAACCGACAACATCTGGATTCGTATACACGCGCAATGTCGGCAACGAAATTATTTTTTGGATCATCTTGCCCACCCGCTCATCACCACACGCGACAACCGTCGCCGCCGGCTGCCCCGCCAAAATCTCGTGCGCCAAGTTCGGCCCGGTCAACACCGCTACCGGGTTGCGCGGCATCAAATCTTGCGTCACTTCGCTCATCCGCTTCAAAGTCTCGCGCTCTAATCCTTTTGCCAAACTCACGATCGGCACATCACTGGCGACGAACTTGGCAACTTCGATAGCGACATCGCGAAAACCATTCGACGGCACCGCCATCATCACGATTGACGCGTTCGCCACGACATCTTGCAACACCGACGAGCACTGCAAACTTTTATTCAAACTCACGCCGCGCAAATAGTCGATATTTTCGTGACGCGTCGAAATTTGCTCGGCCAACTCACCGCGCCGCGCCCACAAAATCGTCGACTGATTTTTCGCCACCACATTTGCAACCGTCGTTCCCCACGAACCAGCACCAACGACCGCAATATGGCTTTCCACGCCTATAAGAGTATGCGGGCAAAGCCACATAAACCGTAGGCTTCGCAGGTGCCTTCGCAACGGTCTGCACCAAACAATTCGCTCGATCTATCGACAGTCGCCGTCGTCATCCCGGTCAAAGCATTTCACCACGCCAAAGAGCGACTATCTGATTTGCTGACACCAGCCGAGCGAATCGTCTTGACAAAATATTGTGCCGATCGCGTGATCAACGCCGCATCCAACTTCGATGTGTTTGTCGTGTGCGACGACCCAGATGTTGCGCAATGGGCTCGCGACCACAAAGCAACAATCATTTGGCAACCCGAGGTCGGTCTCAACGCCGCAGTGCGCGAAGGCGTCAAGTTCGCCGCCACGCGAAATAAGCAACTAGCAATCGTCACCCACAGCGATCTGCCGCTCGCCACCGAATTCGATCATCTACTAAGCGACCAAAGCCCCGAAACTTTGCTCTCGTCGATAACGCTCGTCCCCGATCGCCATCAAGATGGCACCAACGTCATGGTTCTGCCGACAAATTTCGACTTCGAATTCTGCTACGGCAAGAACAGTTTCACCGCCCATCAAAAAATAGCCAAAACTTACGGATTATCAGTGCGTGTTTTTCACGATTCAAGTCTCGCGGTCGACATCGACACGGCAGATGACTTGGCAGTTGCCCGACAACTTGAAAACTAACTCGCGACTCGCGCGGCGCTTACACCAGCTAACGCGCGACTAACGCTATAAAAGAAAGAAGAGGGGCCGAAGCCCCTCTTCTTACGGAATCCGAACCAACTTGCTTGAAGTGGCTTAAGGCCTTATTTCTTTTTCTTGGCCTTACGACGCTTCTTTGCAGGTGCCTTCTTAGCGGCCTTCTTGGCCTTCTTGCGCTTTTTTGCTGCCA
>JAQCDG010000101.1 GCA_027731085.1 Actinomycetota bacterium
CGCATACCTGCAATCTGACGCATCTGGGTCATGTTTCCACGAGCACCAGAGTTGATCATCATGTCAACTGGGTTGAAGCGCAGTTCTTTGAATTCTTTTTCCATGGCTTGCTGAACATCTGATGTTGCAGCAGTCCAAATGCGAACTTCTTGACTACGACGCTCGCCGTCGGTGATAATGCCACGACGGAATTGTGTCTCAACTTTTTCGGCTTGCTTCTCGTAGCCGTCAAGAATGCCGCGCTTGGCAACCGGCGTCTTTACGTCATCTACCGAAACAGTAAGACCCGATTGCGACGCATAGCGATAGCACAGGTTTTTGATCGCATCAAGTGACGAGGCGATAACTGCTTTCGGATAATTGTCGCTCAGTCGTTCTACTATGACGCCGAACTCTTTTTTCTTTACCGGCGCCGTGATATGCCCGAATTGCTTCGAGAAATCTGCTGGCAACACTTCTTCAAACAACATGCGACCTGCAGTTGTCTCGAAATATGTCGAATTACCCTGATCCTCTTTTTCGAGAACCTTGATCTTGGCGTGCAGTTTGAGGCCACCTTCGTCGAGTGCACGAGTGATCTCCCACATCGACTTGAATACACGACCTTCGCCAGCCAAACCAGCATCGTCACGAGTCAAATAGAAGCCACCGATTACAAGGTCTTGCTGCGGAGTCACAATTGGTCGACCAGATGCTGGCGACAAAATGTTGTTCGCCGAAAGCATCAACACGCGAGCCTCTGCTTGCGCTTCAACCGACAATGGCAAGTGAACTGCCATCTGGTCACCGTCGAAGTCGGCATTGAACGCCGTGCAAACAAGTGGGTGCAAGTGAATTGCCTTGCCCTCAACCAACACCGGCTCGAAGGCTTGAATACCCAAGCGGTGCAAAGTCGGTGCGCGGTTCAAAAGAACCGGGTGTTCTTTAATTACTTCTTCGAGAACATCCCATACTTGTGGGCGACGACGCTCAACCATGCGCTTTGCAGACTTGATGTTCTGCGCAAGTTGCTGATCAGCCAGACGCTTCATTACGAATGGTTTGAACAATTCGAGTGCCATCAACTTCGGCAAACCGCACTGCTGCAATCGCAATGTCGGGCCAGCCACGATTACTGAACGACCCGAGTAGTCAACGCGCTTGCCGAGCAAGTTCTGACGGAAGCGACCTTGCTTACCCTTAAGGCCGTCTGACAACGACTTAAGCGGACGGTTGCCCGGACCACTTACTGGTCGCCCACGACGACCGTTATCGAACAGAGCGTCTGCTGCTTCTTGCAACATTCGCTTTTCGTTGTTGACGATAATTTCTGGTGCACCAAGTTCGAGCAATCGGCTCAAGCGATTGTTGCGGTTGATTACGCGACGATAGAGATCGTTCAAATCTGAAGTCGCGAATCGACCACCATCGAGCTGCACCATCGGGCGCAACTCTGGCGGAATTACAGGAATCACATCGAGGATCATCGCCTTCGGGTTATTCACCAAGCGCTCGTCTTTATCTTTTCGGTTGAACGAAGCAACAATCTTCAGACGCTTGATCGCTTTTTGCTTGCGCTGCGTCGACAACGGCTTGCCGTTGAGACCGCTCATGATTGCGTTGCGCAAAATTACTTCTTCGGCATCAAAATCAATCGTGTCAATCAAAACCTTGATCGCTTCGGCACCTGTGCCGCCGGTGAAATAATCTTCGTAGCGGTCTTTGATCTCGCGCCAAAGTTCTTCGTCGTCGATGATCATTCGTGGATGAAGCTTCTGGAAAGTTTCAAACGCTCGCTCGAGACGATCGAGATCTTTCGTATGGCGATCGCCAATCAATTGAATATCTTTGTCGATCAACTTTTGGCGAGCGCGAATATCGCTTTCTTTTGCGCCATCTTTTTCAAGTTGCTTGAGTTCAGCCTCGGCATCTTTTTGACGCAACTTGATTTCTTTTTCGCGTCGCTTCAACAATTCGTCGCGGTCTTCGAGATATTCTTTCTCGAGATCTGGCAACTCAACATGTCGGCGATCTTCGTCGACAGCGCTCACCAACCAAGCAGCAAAGTAAATAACTTTCTCGAGTTGCTTGGCTTTGATTTCTTCGCGCGACTCTAAGCCACCAAGAAGATATGCCAACCAACTGCGTGTGCCGCGCAGATACCAAATGTGCACGACAGGTGCGGCAAGTTCGATGTGACCCATGCGCTCACGGCGCACCTTTGAACGGGTTACTTCAACGCCGCACTTTTCGCAGATGATGCCCTTGAAGCGAACACGCTTATATTTGCCGCAATAACATTCCCAGTCGCGGGTTGGCCCGAAGATTTTTTCGCAGAACAAACCGTCGCGCTCTGGGCGCAGTGTTCGGTAGTTGATCGTCTCTGGCTTCTTTACTTCGCCACGCGACCAGTTACGAATGTCGTCGGCGGTTGCCAAACCAATGCGCAACTGTTGAAAGCTGTTGATGTCTAGCTTGCGCTTGTTGTCGTCGATAACTACATCGCTCATGGTCATGCCAACCCTTCTGAAATGCTGCGGTTAATCATTAGAAAGCCTTCTCTCGGCGACGCTCGCGTTCACGGTCGTCGGCATCTGAACCACGTTCGTTGCGGCTGATGTCGATGCCAAGTTCGCGCACTGCAGTGAAGACTTCTTCGTCAAGATCTGTGAGCTCGACTTGCTTGCCCTCGTGCGAAATAACTTCGACGTCAAGACACAGTGCTTGCATTTCTTTCATCAACACTTTGAAACTCTCCGGAATGCCCGGCTCTGGAATATTGTCACCCTTGACGATCGCTTCGTAAACACGCACTCGTCCGAGTACGTCGTCGCTCTTGATCGTCAAAAGTTCTTGCAAGCAATATGCCGCACCGTAGGCCTCTAGAGCCCACACTTCCATTTCACCGAATCGCTGACCACCAAATTGAGCCTTGCCGCCCAATGGTTGTTGCGTGATCATCGAGTATGGACCAGTTGATCGAGCGTGAATCTTGTCGTCGACCAAGTGGTTGAGTTTCAAAATGTACATGTAGCCAACCGTGATCGGGTTGTCGTATGGCAAACCTGTGCGACCGTTGCGCAACACGGTCTTGCCGTCTGTGCCGATCATCCGCTTGCCATCAACCGACTCTGGGTTCAAGTTCTTGAGAATCGATTGAATCGTCGGGTGTGAACCTGATTGATCGTCTTCATCCCAGTGAGCGCCGTCGAAAACTGGCGTCGAGATGAAAGTTGCCGGCGGTGTCGACGGACGAGTCTTTGACTCGGTGCCACGAATTGGGTTCGCGCCAACGGACTTGTCGTTCTTTTCGTCGTACCAACCCCAACGGGCGCAATAACCCAAGTGGGCTTCGAGCACCTGACCGATATTCATGCGGCTCGGCACACCAAGTGGATTCAAAATGATGTCAACCGCAGTGCCGTCTTCAAGATATGGCATGTCTTCGATCGGCAGAATCTTGGAGATGACACCTTTGTTGCCGTGGCGTCCAGCAAGTTTGTCGCCGACGCTGATTTTGCGCTTTTGTGCCACGTGAATCTTGACGATTTGGTTTACACCTGGTGGCAATTCGTCGCCTGGTTCATCGTCGCCCTCGGCTGCTCGCTTGAGCACCTTGACGTCGATGACCTTGCCGCCTTCACCGTGCGGAACCTTGAGTGATGTATCGCGAACTTCGCGCGACTTCTCACCGAAAATTGCGCGGAGCAATCGCTCTTCTGGCGTCAACTCGGTTTCGCCCTTTGGTGTCACCTTGCCGACGAGCACGTCGCCTGGGCCTACTTCTGCACCGACGCGAATGATGCCACGATCGTCGAGGTCGGCCAAAATTTCTTCTGACAAGTTCGGAATGTCACGGCTGATTTCTTCTGCGCCAAGTTTTGTGTCTCGAGCATCGACTTCATATTCGTGAATGTGAATCGATGTCAACACATCTTCTTTGACAAGACGCTCTGACAAGATGATTGCGTCTTCGAAGTTGTAGCCCTCCCATGGCATCAAAGCCACGAGCAAGTTCTTGCCGAGCGCGAGTTCGCCCTCGTCGGTGCTTGGGCCGTCGGCGATGAGATCGCCCTTCTTGACTTTTTGTCCTTCTTTAACGCGAACGACTTGGTTGATGCAAGTGTCTTGGTTTGAGCGCAAGAACTTGAACAACTTATGCTCGTGTTCGCGCTTCGGCAGGTTCTCGTATTTAATGACGATTGATGCACCGGTTATCGACTCAACAACACCATCATCTTTTGCCAAGACCAAGTCGGCGCCGTCGCGTGCGGCGCGAGCCTCGACACCAGTGCCGATGTACGGCGCTTCAGCACGAATCAACGGCACGGCTTGACGCTGCATGTTTGCACCCATCAACGCACGGTTTGCATCGTCGTGCTCAAGGAATGGAATCAACGCAGTCGCAATCGACACGATCTGTTTTGGTGAAACGTCGATGAAGTCAACTTCTGCCGGTGTTACATAACCGATGTCGG